>CAZYJQ010000004.1:0-75601 GCA_964647835.1 uncultured Desulfovibrio sp.
ACTTCTCTCCAAGAGAATACAGACAGCCCATACTGCCTTTTAAAAAAGTAACCAAAAAATCAGCCGCGCTGGCCGCTTTCTTAATGGGCCCTGGCAATAATATAGTTTGCCATGGTGGTTAACAATGTTTTTTCATCACTAGAAGGCATAAACTCTAGGGTGGACAAGGCTTTGGCAATATGTCCCGCGGCAAGAGCCCGGGTTTTGGCAATACCTTCACTTTGCCCTATACGTTCTGAGTGGCGCGCGAGTTCCTCTTTTGTGAAAGTGTTGGTGACAAAACTTTCATAAAATTTCTCTCGCTCCTCGCCCTCCAGGGAATTCAAATAAAAATAAATGGGCGGCGTCATTTTGCCTTCGGCTAAATCGCCTCCACTGGGCTTGCCAGTTACTGATGCCGGCGAAAAATCAATGGCATCGTCCACGAGCTGAAACGCCATGCCGAGCTCTTCGCCAAACATTCCAGCGGCGGCAATGCCCGCGTCATCGGCCTTGGCAAAGATAGCGCCCATTTCGCATGAGGTTCGCAAGAGCCAAGCGGTTTTTCCACGAATAATGGCTTCGTAGTCCTCATAAGACAAACTGACGTTGCGGATATTGGCACATTCGGCAATTTGCCCCTCAGCGGTTTCTAAAACAGCCTGAGCCAAAGTCGCCGTAAGACGAGGGTCATTGTAGGCCGAGACAACATGCACAGCTTTAGCCAGCATGGCGTCCCCCGCCATAATAACAAGGCCGGAATTAAAACGGGTGTGGGCCGTGGGTTTGCCACGGCGCAAAGAGGCGTTATCAAGTATATCGTCGTGAAGAAGCGTTGCCGCGTGGAGCATTTCAACGGCGCAACCAACACGATAGACCTCGTCAGTCTTACAACCGTTAAGGCGACCGAAAAAAAGCGTGAGCAAAGGACGAACCCGCTTTCCTCCTGCCATAAAAATATGACGGGCAACGGGTCGGCTCATGGGGGGCAGTTCATCTGTCATCACCCGCAAGGTATCGTTGATGGCGGGTTGTTCTGCGGCAATGAGCTGTTTGAGTTTTTCCATGGTCTTACTTTGGTAAAAGGATTGGAGGTGGGGGCATAAGGCAAAGGAAGCGTCTTCCTTTAAAACCGAAATTTCATACCACACTCTTCGTACAATCTCCACTGAACCCACGAGGACGAAAACTGACCAGCGGGATACGGCCATGGCAAAACGCAAGCCATTTTTTTAGTCAGCTAGAGGTCAATAGTCAACAAAAAATATGATTCCCGCGTATTTTTTAGTGCAGCCTTCTCGCCAGTTTTTTAAGCTCCCCTGCCTGGCCTTGTCTGGCAGGCTTCTGGTCTTATCTGACATTACTCTGCACTTACCTGGCTTTGTCTGACATGCTCATGCCTTTGATTATGCGGCCTTGCCATGAGTTGTTGTGCTACGGAACAGAGCGTATCAATACAGCCACTGAGAGGCGAGAAATCAATTTTACAAAAAAAGCGAGCCTTATCTGCTCGCTTCTTTATCACAAATATGAATGCGAACAATCCCCGCAGTATACTTCTGATGGTGCACCTTGGCAAATCCGGCTTTTCGGCATTCTTGCGCTAAGGTGTCAGCCGAAGGGAAAGCCACAATGGAATCGGCCAAATATTGATAGGCATCCTCATCTTTGGACAAAATCTTGCCAAAAAAAGGCAAGACATAGCGTAAATACCAATTATACAAGCCAAATAAAATTTTATCCTGTGCGCTACCAAACTCAAGAATGCAGAGCCTTCCACCGGGCTTAAGAACACGGTAACACTCTTCAAGGGCCGTTTCCCGAGGTTTAAAGTTACGCACTCCAAAGGCCACCGTTAGACCATCAACGCTCGCGTTCGCCAGTGGAAGGGCCAAAGCGTCTGCCACCAAAGGCAATACTGTCCGCCCGCGCTCTTCTTCAACCTTACCCATGCCCCCCTCCACCATGGAAGGGCAAAAATCCGCCGCCAAAATGCGCGCATGGGGATATTTTTTGGAGAGTTTTTTTGTTACCTCAAGGGTTCCCGCGGCAAGGTCAAGAAGAACAGCCCCTTCGCGCCTAGCCACAGGTTCGACCAGCTCCACCAGCCTATTGCGCCAAAGAGCGTCAAAGCCGAGGCTAAATATGCGGTTATAGGCATCATACATGCCGGCGATATGGCTAAAAAGACCCGTTACCTTGCGAGCATGGCATCGCTTATCAATACCCTCACGAGTCCCCGTATTATCCATTTTTAGGGCTCTTTAGCGTACCGCCAAGGTGGGGTGCCGTTATGGTGGTCAAAACAGTACCGTACACCGCAGGAAAAATTTCATCAAAATTGGCAGGCGATACCCGCCCCATTTCAATGAATTTCACTACGATTTCCTTGGTAACCTGCAGTGCTTCTTTACCTTTTTTTTCCATTTCCAATCCTTATGTGCCGTCATGACAGCGAGAGATTAGCCCCTATGAAAAGAGGTCGTAATCTCGTCTGGTGAAAAATAAACTGATTACCCGGCCCTGTCAACTTAAGCGCTACGCCAAAACCTTGTAAAACGCGCTACTTCTCAAGGGGCTTTCAGTTATCACCCGGTTTATACACAACTTGTCCCCCAGCTCATTGGCAATAAGCCAACCTGCCCATAACCAGCCGGACGCCAAAGGGCGCCAAAAGGTCGCCAAACCGCCGCCAAAGCACAGAAAAACCATAACTCGCCGATAAAAGACCGATAAAATCGACACACAAGAGACGCACGGGCGACAAACAGGGGCGCAAGGTGGACACACTGGGGATATACAGGAGACAAACGGGAGACAAACGAACCCACGGCCCTTGCTTTGCTCTCTTCGTCACCGCTCCCTTCAGGTTAATATTTTTTTCATGGATAATCCTTGTGTCCCTTCTTTCCCAATGATATATTTCCTAAAATGTGCGAAAGTGTCGGTAGTTTATTTTCATTTTTTGCCAACTCAAGAGGTTTCTATGAAAAAGTCTATTCTCCTTATTAGCGCGCTGGCCTTCCTTCTTGTAAGCCCCCTCGGCATGGCCACAGGCCAGCCTGACGGCGCCGAGCTTTATCGTAAAAACTGCGCCAGCTGTCATGGCGACGACGGCAAAACTTCCCCCATAGACTCTGTGCCTATTAATACCCAGTCCAAAGAAGAACTGACTTCAAAGCTGGCTGGTTATAAGGATGGATCTTATGGTGGCCCCAATAAAAAAATGATGCAAATGGCCCTTAAGAAACTGACTGAAGAAGATGTCGCCAGCATAATTACCTTTATGGAAAGCTTCGAATAACAAAGCCCAGACTGATTCCATAAAAAACGCCCAGAAAAAAGCTTTCCCCTTTCTTCTAGGGCATTACATGGCGTTTACTCATCACGCCTCCCTTACGGGTTATCATTGGGGCTAAGTACTTTTAGTGGGTCCCTCGTCAATGCGACCGCGAGGCGTATTCCCGTCAACATTACTGCCGTTTTTATTGGATATGCCCCTGTTCCTTACCAAAGGAGCAGGGGCAATCTGATGGAGAGCTTCACTTGACCGCCCGGCCTAACGACACAGTCGAACAACACTACCTAAGGACACTGCCTAACAACACAACCAAACAGCACTGCCAGACAGCTCCCTTGCCCTATCCCCTTCCTTGCTGTCCTCCAGCCGGACCCGCCATGCCCATTGCCCCGCTATCAGCCAACATTCCCCAGATAAACATGACGAAGATATTGACGTGCCTGTTGTGCGAATCTGTCTAAAAGGTTCAGGCTTGTAGGGGGCTCAGTGTAGTTATGCGCTGGAAAATAGCGTGAAAGATGTAAGGGAATATCAGGGTTGAGCTTTGATAGCCAACGAACAAATTCCATAAAATCTTCAGGGTTATCAGCCAATTTTGGGACCAGCAGACGCGTCACCTCTACATGCCTGCCAGCTTTTACAAACATCTCAACATTACGCTTCACCCTCTCCAGGTCCCCCCCCATGCGAGTGTAATGGCGGGCGCTGAATGTTTTCACATCAATATTAAGGGCGGCGACATGCTGAACAAAGGCTGACCCAACCTCGTCTGAGAACATGCCATTAGTCACTAAAACAGTTGCTATACCTGCCTCATGAAGTTTTGGCGCTCCAGAACAAATAAATTCCGCCTGCAAGGTGGGTTCGTTATAGGTAAAAGCCAGCGAAGAAAGGTTATACTCCCTGCAAAGGGCTATGCATTCCTCAATGGTCAAAGAGCGCATGGGGGGAATCTCTACGGGCTGGGCAATGGAGGCGTTCTGGCAGAAAGGGCAACGCATGGTACAACCAAGGCTCCCCAAGGAAAGGATAAAAGTTCCGGGTTGCCAATGGTAAAGGGGCTTTTTTTCTATGGGATCCACCGCCAGAGAGCAAAATTGCCCAAGATAAGGCGATATCAGCTCTCCTTTCTCATTATGCCGAACACCACATACCCCTGTTTGACCGGGGGCCAATGAACACTGTCTGAAACACAAATGACAACGAACAGTGTTTTCTTTCTCTTTGGTCCACCAACGCGCTTCCACTCTTCCCCCTTCCTTTATTAAGGGTTACAACCCTTGTTTTTGCAAGCCACACCCTCGTGTGAACTGGCCTTTCTTTTCATTTCACCTGAAGAAATCCTCTCCCAACAACGCTAACCAAAAAACAGGAATCATTCTGATACAATGCCATGCCTGAAGAATCAGCAGACAACCAATGAACAAAAATGGAAAGGGAGACGAGAAAAAGTAAAAACAAATACAAAGGAAGTGTCTGCAAGGTTCAAGGAACGTAGGGCAAAGCAATGGACAAGAAAACGGGCAAGGAACGTATCGGGCACATTATTGAACCGGTCTAAGGTAAAGATTCAACGAAAAGACCAGCCTTACAACCGACCTGAAAATATCGAAACCCTCAACAGGCAAACGTAACAAGGAATAAGTACGGGAATTACAAGGAGGGTTTCAGAAGAATTGTCTGGCGAACTCCCAAAGAGCTATTGGCGAACGAATCATTGTACCGTTTAGAGGACAGCCAGAGTCCTGGACTGCCTGAGCTACGGGCAAACGGTCTTGTTGGCGAGTTGCCAGTCTCGCGGGTTGCCGCAACTCACAATGGAAGGTCTATCTGACGGTTGCCGCTATTGTCAAAGGACATACCAGACAATGCACCAAACCAATTATTCGACCTCGTAATACCGATCAACGGTAAAACGTTCTATGGACGCGCCTTCCAGCGAAGAGATGCCCCCCTTTTGAGTGGCGATGGAAAGCTGTTTTTCAACACTATCCACGCCGTCCAAAGCGGGTAACAATAGTCCTCGCCTGTTCCCTTTGGAAACAATAACCCCATACTTTTGGGGGTCAAGGGTGGTGATATCTTGGACGAGTTCTGGAGCACTAAGGATATCAACAGACAAGGTGATGCTATCAAATTCTTCAAGGCGCAGGGAGGGAAAGCGTGGATCTTGAGAGGCCGCGGCAATGGCGTTGCCCATAATTTCATGCAATAAGCTATCACGGGTGGGTAAAATGGTGCCGATGCACCCTCGCAGGTCGCCCTGAGCGTTTTTGATGGTAACAAAACATGCCCTTGGCGAATCCAAAAGGCTACGCTCTTCCTTGGGCATTTGCTCAAGAGTTCTGGCTACTGTACCCGTTGCCAAAGGTTTTCCCGATAAATAACTTGTAATGGCAAGGCGCGCCAGCAAGGGAAGTTTTTTTGAAAGGCCGCCGCTTTGCTTGAGGGCTTGACGTGGCCCGTCTTTATCAAGAAAAGCGAGAGCCGTGCAATAGCCAACGCCAAAGGGCCCTTCATAAGACATAATTTCCACAGGCCCGCCCGTAAGACCAAGGAGGGCGCAAACAGACTTACAGCCACACTCGCCGGCATTATGCATCTCTTGGACAGAAAGGGATAACAACGGCTTGGTAGAACCTTGCATGAGCGACGCTAAAATCGCTTTATCAAAAACTTTACCAGCGGGGTCATACCCCCCGGGAGCGTCGTGGGTTAACCTGTGCGACAAATCGCCACTTGCCACAAGCCCCCAGGTAGCGCCGTCGTCATACTGCGCAAGAACCTCTCCCAGTTTTTCTGCCTGCTGAAGGCTCAGACCAATGGGATTAAAACAATAAATTTCTGGTAGTTTCTGCCAAGCTTTATCAAAAAAGTAGAGAGGGACAAGGGAACCGTGATCACGTGTCAGGTCTTCGGACGGCTGTTGAGCCACAGGAAGAAATTGCTCTATATGACGGACAAGACTACTAAAGGTGCTCGAAGAGTTTTTCATGCTTAATCGAACGTTAGCCGCCCCAAAGGGTTCGAAGGAACCGCTCATGGCAGAGGCAGAGTTGGCGTAAAGCATGCTGGAAACGTAAGGTTGGTGCAGTGAAAGCACCAAGAGTTTATCAGGAATCAGGGGCGATTGTCCTCCCTCGCCGTAGAGCCTGTCGATGATTTTTTTAATACCTAAAAGAGTCGCTTCGGCATCTTTTTGCCTACCACACCCTATTTCAGGGATAAGAATTGGGGGATGTGGCATTAAAGCCGCCCATAACCAGGCCATAGTATAAAACCTCGTACGTATAAAAACTCAATCGATTCAGTGCAATTGCTTAACTTTAACACCTTTGTTTATAAAAATCGACCACAATTAACTATTTGAGAGTTCATCAAAAAACAGGTAGTCTCATTGCCAGAGGGGCCTATCGGACTTTACACAGAGTTCCCTTTTTTTCCACTATCCAACCCATAGGGAAATATCATGAGTAAACCACTATCAGCCTTTGTCCAAAGCCTCATTGAGGCATACGAATCCCATCAGGTTATCCCTCCCTTTTGCGAAAAAAATAGTCTTACCCTTGAAGACGCATACGCCATACAAACAATGCTTTGCGAGTATTGGCAAAAAAACGGCGACGCGCCCATAGGTAAAAAAGTGGCCTTTGCCAATACTCCCAGCCAACAATCCCAAGGCTTGCAAGGACCGGCTTTCGCCACTATGTTCGCCTCTGGTCTTCTTGAAGCCAACACCCTTATCTCTCTCAAAAATTTGCCCAATGCTATTATCGAAGCCGAGGTGACCTTTCTCCTTGAAAAAGACCTCAAAGGCCCAGACATCACCACCGCCCAAGTCATAGACGCCACCAAAGCCCTATACGCTTCCTTTGAAATCGTGGCCTGTCGTGTGACCCCCAGCACTTGCGGTTACGACAAAATAGCCGCCAATGTCTGTTTTGGCGGCCTGCTCTTGTCTGACAAAGCCTCTAGTCCAAAGGGCTTAGATTTAGCAAACCTCGGCATCAGCCTTGAAAAAAACGGTCAAACAGTCAGCACCGCCACAGGAGCCGCTGTTTTGGGCAGTCCTGCCAACAGCGTGGCGTGGCTTGCCAACGCCCTCGTCGCCCAAGGACAATTCCTTAAAAAGGGTGATTTGATTTTATCTGGCGCGGCCCCTGCCCCCCAACCCATTCTCCCCGGCGATGTCTTCACCGCTCACTTTGACCACCTTGGCAGCATTAGCGCGACCTTTACGGAGTGATGTTCTTTCCTCTTCATCAGGCCTCATGCCTTTAGTAGCAGAAAGGATGAAGAGCGAATAAGGCACCTTTTTATGCAAGACTTCACGTTCACTTTGATAGAACGATTCGACTGTAGCAGCTCTAAACCCTGCTTTTTTACTTATTTCCACTAAATAGTCATGGGTAAAGCCATGGTGGCCAGTAAAGTTAGGCTCGTCCGCATGAAAGCTACCGTCATCCTTATCCAAATCAACAATAATCAACCGACCGCCTTCATCGAGCAAAGCCAAAAGGGTTTCAAACAATAGCGGGATATGAGGTTCATGGTGCAAGGCCATGGAGGCAAAGATACAGTCGAATGCGGGTGAAATTTTCAGCCCAGCGAGGATGTTTCCACACAAAGAAGTGATGTTGTCAAAAGAATGCGCCTGCTTTTTTAAATTTACTTGGGCAATCATCCCTGGCGATGGGTCAACCAACACAAGCTCCTCAAAACTTTCAACCAGACGAAGCCCCACAAGCCCTGTCCCGCAACCATATTCCATCCCACGCTTTACTTTGCCCTCTCCCAAATAATCTTGTATTTTTTGAGCAATTATCTTTGCCCTCTCCCTGCGACGAGGCGTATCAAAGTTGCTAGCCATTTGTGTAAAATCCATTATAAACTTCTCGCTTCTTGCAAAGAGTCCCCTTAGTTACAGAGACTATAAAAAAGGCACAGTTCTCACTGTGCCTTCGCCTCTTTTTAACAACCAGCTACTACTTTCGAATGAGGTAGTCGCCCGAACCAATCCACTTATATGTGGTCAAGGCGTTCAACCCCATGGGCCCACGGGCATGAAGTTTTTGAGTACTCACCGCCACCTCGGCCCCAAGGCCAAATTCCCCGCCGTCAGTAAAGCGAGTGGTGCTATTCACATAGACCGAGGACGAATCCACATCCCGACAAAATAGTTCCGCATTATGCATATCGCTCGTTAAAATAGCGTCAGAGTGCTGGCTCCCGTATTCCCGAATATGCGCAACGGCCTCTTCAAGTCCCGCGACAACACCAACGTTTAAGTCAAGGGACAACCATTCGTCGCGCAGCTCTTCGTCCTTCCACGGCACAATTCCCTCTGCCCCAGACAAAATTGCCATGGTTTTGGGGCAACCGTGCAAGGTCACACCTTTACTCCGCATAAACTCGGCCATGGTTGGCAAAAAGTTCTGAGCAATGGCTTCATGCACCAGCAAAGTCTCCATAGTATTACAAACACTGGGACGTTGGACCTTGGCGTTTTCCAAAACAGGCAAGGTTTTTTCCAAATCCGCTGTTTCGTCAACAAAGATATGACACACCCCAATACCACCCACAATAACGGGAATGGTCGATTGCTCCAGACACAGGCGTTGAAGTTTAGCGCCTCCACGAGGAATAATCATATCAACATAGGCATCGAGTTTTAAAAGTTCACTCACCAGTTCGCGGTCAGGGTTATCTATGAACTGTACGCACGATGCGGGGAGATTGCACCAGCCTAGGGCACGATGAATGGCCTGAACAAGAGCCTTGTTGGTGGCGAGGGTCTCTCTGCCCCCCCGCAAAATAACCGCGTTACCTGTCTTAAGACAGAGCGAAGCCACATCGATGGTCACGTTGGGTCGAGCTTCATAAATAACCCCGATGACCCCCAAGGGAACGCGCCGTCTGGTCAGGGAAAGTCCACTTTTAACATAGCCACCGTCCATAATCTGACCCACGGGGTCTTGCAGCATAGCCACTGACTCCACGTCTCGGGCAATGCCCTCCAAGCGCTCGTCGGTTAAAAGCAATCTATCCAACATGGCAGGCGAAGTGCCATCAGCTCTCGCCTTCTCCATATCAGCAGCATTGGCCTGAAGAATAAAGGCGCTACTTTCACCCAAAGCCTTGCTAATGGCTAAGAGTAAGCTATTTTTTTCAACCGTTGAAAGACGGGCCAAGGTGTAAGAAGCTTTTTTCGCCTCTTGAGCCATGTTGAGCAACATAATCTACCTCTTCTTAACAAATGGAAATGAGTGCACTTTTATTGAAAGGACGGGTCACACTTCCGGATTAGAGCATCCTGTCCTTAACACAAAGGCATATCTTGTGAGACAAACCTTGAGATCAAAGCCCCTGAAACACATTATGAAGGCGTGGTTCATAAGACCGCAATAGAAAAACGTGGCAGGGTTTTCTCAGAAAAAAGCACGCATATTTTGCGTAAAGTCCGCTAAGAGCCAAGCATAAACAATTCATCGCGGTGAATCGCCACCGAGCCATGTTCATAACCTAAGATAGAATGAATATCCTTGGATTTTCGCTTCATAATCCGAGCAAGGTCATCGCTGTCATAGCGCACCACACCATGAGCCAAGTCAACCCCGCCCATGCTGCGCACGCTCACCACCTCGCCTCTGGCAAAGCGGCCTTTGACCTCGACAACACCGATGGGCAGGAGCGAGCCGCCACCCTTGCGCAAGGCTTTTTCCGCTCCTTCGTCCACCACCAAGTTTCCTGCGATGGGCGCTCCGAATATCCATTTTTTACGCTCCACAAGGGAACGAGCAGAAGCATGGAAACGAGTTCCCACCTCTTCGCCCTCTACAATACGGACAAGAACATCTTTGGCGTCACCATGGGCAATGACCACATCAATGCCAAAACTACAAGCGTAACTGGCGGCCTGAATTTTTGTGCTCATCCCGCCGGTTCCAAGGCCTGAGACGGCACCACCCGCCATGGCGCGAATCTCATCGGTAATACTCTCCACATGGGAAATCAGCGTGGCGGAAGGGTCCGTATTGGGATTGCTGGTATACAGCCCGTCAATGTCGGATAAAAGAATCAATAAATCAGCGCGGGCAAGGCCAGCGACCAGAGCGGAAAGCTGGTCATTGTCGCCCACTTTAATCTCAGCCACGGCAATGGCGTCGTTTTCGTTAATAACAGGGATAATGCCATATTCCAAAAGAGCCAAGAGCATATCACTGGCGTTTAAAAAGCGCTCTCTGTCTTCAAGGTCAGCCCTCGTCAAAAGCATTTGCCCGACAAAAAGCGAATAAATCGAAAAAAGCTGTTCCCAAAACTGGATGAGCTTGCTTTGCCCCACGGAAGCAAGAAGTTGTTTATAGGCGATGCCGGGAGGTAAGTCAGGATAGCCTAAAAATTCTCTGCCAGCGGCTATGCCACCTGAGGTAACGAGAATAACACGATGCCCTTGCTCCTTAAGGGCGGCGCACTGGCGCACCACTTCAAGCATACGGGCTTTATTCAGCTTTTTGGTGCCCCCGGTTAAAACACTGGTGCCAAGCTTGATAACAATTGTTTTTTTCATATTATTCAGCGCATTCCACAAGGGTTTTTTCAATGCCTTCACGCAAGTGCTCAGCAAACCAAGCGCTTGAGCTCTCGCCAGACAAGGTAGCGTCTACTTGACGGGTATGGACAACGATATGACCAAGGATATTCAGGAGGCGATAGGCTTGAGCCGCCGTCAGCTCCTCCGCCACGGCAGAAAGGGTATCTTCCCGCACATCAACAATAAACCCATAATCAGTCAAAGCCGAGGAGATGGCCTTTACCCGCAGTTTACGCCTTCCAAGGTTGGCGGCGCCGCCCTTGAAGTGGAAACTCACGAAGTTTTCCATGGCGTGCTCGCCCGCCTGACACTCCACTGTGCAAAAATGGTAGCCAAAACTCGCCTGCAAGTTACAGTAATCCCGGCTCACCAAAAAATAGTTCCGCATGAGTCTATTGGACTGGCTTGTTACTTCAAGCTCAGGGTTACAGGCGCTTTCAGCCACAACGGATAAAAAACCTCTGCCCGTTGAACCTGCAGGAACGAAGGGCACTGCTAACATCCCGTCCCACAAAGCCTGCATAGGGCGACAGCAAATATCCGTCATATCAATATATTTCCCCTGCACCGGGGAACAAAAACCGTCTTCGATATCAACCACAAAGTACTGAAGAGCCGCGCCCTTATAGCGCAACTGCTTACCACAGCGCTCGGCGAAGATAGAAGTGTCCATGCGGAACATTTCCTCAACGGCCTTTTCATGACAAAAACGAGTTATGTCATGGAAAGTTCTACACGCTTCAGGGGTAAAATTATCGGCTTCGGGGTCAACCAGGTTCAAAGGTACAATATAAGGCACAATCTGACCAAGGCGCTTGTGGATGGGCGAGCCCATGAACAAAGTCCTGGGTCGGACATGCTTGGGTAAATTCTTTAAAACGCCTTCGAACACACGGCAATTATTGGCGTCCAAGGTCACTTCCGTGCCCTCTTCAAGGCTGTCATACGCCCCTGTCGCGCCAAAAAGCGCCGGAATGCCGTATTCTCGCGAAACGCTGGCAAGGTGGCCCGCTTTACCGCCCACCTCCGCTACCATGCCCGCCACCTTGTTTAAAACAGGAGCCCAGCGAGAGTGCGCCTTTTCAACCACAATAATAGCGTTTTCTGGCAAATCAAGCATATCCTGGTCGTTACGCAACTTGCGCACAACCCCGGCCACAACACCGGGACTGGCACTCACTCCGCCTTCGGCCAATATTTTTTCTGGTCCCGTATAAGGAGGGATAGCGCTTTTACGCCCAACTTCAAGCAAGGGACGGCTTTGAAGAAGAATAAACTGCCCGTCTTCATTAAAGGCCCATTCAACGTCTTGGGGCTGTCCATAAAAAACCTCCATGCCCATGGCAACGGCGGTAACTTCCAAGACCTCTTCGTCACTCAACGAAGACTGGGTTCCCTCTTCGTCAGAGAGCAATACTTCTAAGACACCCTCTCCCTTACGGGATAAAATCTTCTTTTCCTTTTTAGCAATCTTGCGTTCTAAAATAGTATGCGGAACCTCACGACTGACATAAAAAACGTCGGCATCAGCCGAACCGTCCACAATACTCTTAGGCAAGCCAAAGACCGAGTTAATAACGACAGGGCCATTGGGTTCCAAGGGATCGCTGCTGTACGCCACACCACCCGCTTTGGCGTCAATCATAGCCATAATCCCCACGCTCATGGGCATTTCGTCGTCGGGTATCCCTCTATTGAGGCGATAGGTCATGGCGGTGGCGCAATACTTACTGGCAATAACACGTTTATAGGCTTCGATAACATGCGTGGGCGGGACGTTCAGTTCAGACTTAAACTGCCCGGCAAAGGAACTGCCGTGGGCGTCTTCGCCAATGGCGCTACTGCGCACGGCAAAGCGAGCGTGCTCGGGCAAACCGAGGTCTTTAACGCCCTTTTCAACGGCTTCGGCAAGCTCCGGGGGCATTTCAGCTTCAAAGATAAGCTTTTGAATGGATTCGCTCACGCTAAATACGTTATCGAGCACGGTAAAATCCGCGATTTGCATACGCCGCCCAATCTCTTCCATAAGATTGTTGTGCGCGAGAAACACGTTAAACCCATGGGCGGTAACCACCACCCCCTGGGGTGTGGCTTGGCCCAACTGCTTGGCGGCCTCGCCAAGGCTCGCCATTTTCCCCCCCACCTCGTACATGCGGGAATAGTTGGCTTGCTCCAAGGGAATAACAAGGTCTGAGCCCGTGTCGCGCATGCGCGGCGCCAAAAGAGCCGCCAAAGGTTCTTGAATTTCCTGAACCTTGTGGTTCAAAACCTCATAAGAATCTTCGGTGAGGCTGTTTAAGTGGCGCACCATATTCATGACGCTCGCCACGAGGGTGAGGCACTGGCTACGCACATAGCTCATGTTAAAAAAGGTCTCGCCACGCATGGCGTCTTCAAGGTTCGCCATGGCCACAAGCGCCTTTTTATTCGCGCTCAATAAAGAGCGAAAATGGCGGCATCTGGCTTGAAACGCTTTGCGTATAACTTCTTCGTGCTCTTGTTGACGGAGTTTTTTGGTTCCGTTTATTCTTTCTAAAATACCCTTAAAAAAATTCATCGTATTACTACCATGCCGGCTAGATGTTTTTTTCGACAAGACTCCTTAAGCTACCGATGAGATCGTTGATGCTCACCGGCTTCAAAAGATAGTCCGCCGCCCCCCGCTCTATGCACGACATGGCTGTTTGGGTGTCTGCGTGTCCCGACAACACCAAAACCGGCAAATCTTCAACCACCCGGCGCAAGGCCTCAAGGGTGGCAAGCCCGTCCATACCCGGCATTTTCACGTCTACTACAGCAACGTCCACTTCTTCTTTCTCTATCAGCTCCAGACCCTTCTCGCCCGAATCGGCGCATATGACTGAAAAACCCCGTTTTTCCAAACGGTTTTTCATAAGCTCCAAAAAGTCCGTTTCATCATCTATAAGTAATATACGCATTGGTTTTCTCCAGCTATATTATGTACTTAATAAGGAAAGTGGCGTATATGAGACAAGGCGCCCTAGCGTCCCTTGCCCCTTCGCCCCTACCTGCTCCTTTACACCGCACAATACTCTATATCCATTTGAACTGCAACACATTCACAAGTTTTCTAAGCCCTTAGCCAACGAAAAAAAGCAAGTCTTTACCCTTCTCGCCCTTGCCCTTTCACGATACAGGCATTACTATAATTATTCACACGATTCCCCATGAAACGCTTTTAATCTGCTTCTTTTTATATTATACGAAGTGGTTCTCGTGCTACTTAAATATGGGCACTGACGAAAAGGAGACCCTGTTCATGCCGATACCTATGGTTATTGAAACTACCGGCCGCTCTGAAAGAGCCTACGATATATATTCCCGTCTGCTTAAAGACCGCATTATTCTGCTGAGCGAAGAAGTCAACGACCGCATGGCCTCGCTTATTTGCGCCCAGCTTCTTTTTCTGGAGTCTGAAAACCCTGAAAAGGAAATTTATCTCTATATTAACTCGCCCGGCGGTGTGGTGACGGCAGGCCTCGCCATATATGACACCATGCAATACATTACCTGCCCCGTAGCAACCTTGTGCATGGGCCAGGCGGCGAGCATGGGAGCTCTCCTGCTCACAGCCGGAACAGCCGGCATGCGCTATGCCCTGCCCAACAGCCGCATCATGATTCACCAGCCAAGCGGCGGTTTTAGGGGACAGGCGACCGATATTGAAATTCACGCCAATGAGGTCTTGCGCCTCAAAGCCATGCTGAACGGCATTATGGCAAAACACAGCGGTCAAAAAGTTTCTAAGATTGAAAAACTGACCGAGCGGGATACCTTCATGGGGCCTGAAGATGCTTGTAAGCTGGGCCTCATCGATAAAATGCTTGTATCGCGCGACGACCTCACCGTGGGGAAAGAATAACTTAACGCAATGAAGAGGCGACCTCGCCCTCAAAGACGACCTGATAACGCGAAGCCCGCAAGGTCTTTGCCAGGGTGAATATCTTTGTCGGCACGTGCGCACGGTTTTATTTACGATACCATCTGCTAGTTTGAGTGTCCCTTCACCTGAGCCATCGCCCCTTATACTATTTTTGATGTACAAGGGCATGCAAGGGCACTTCGGGAGAAACCATAATCATGACTACCACCAATGAAGAGTTACGTTGCTCTTTTTGCAATAAACCTGAGACAGAAATTGTTCGCCTCATAGAAGGGCCGAATGATATCTTTATTTGTAACGAGTGCGTTGACCTTTGTAACTCCATCCTCACGGATCAAACCGTTACCGAAGTTCACGAAAGCGGAAAACTCCTTTCGCCCGCTGAAATTAAAAGCAAACTCGATGAATTTGTCATCGGGCAGGAAATGGCGAAAAAAATTCTCGCCGTGGCTGTTCACAACCACTACAAGCGGGTCTTTTTTAAAGACTGCATCAACCCTGATGTCGTCCTTGAAAAAAGCAATATTCTGCTCATGGGCCCTTCGGGTAGCGGGAAGACACTGCTGGCGAAAACCCTCGCCAAAGTCCTTAATGTTCCCTTTGCCATAGCCGACGCCACCACCCTTACGGAGGCTGGCTATGTTGGCGAGGACGTTGAAAATATTTTGGTTCAGCTCGTACAAAACGCCGAATTCGACCTTGAAGCGGCTTCTTGCGGAATTATCTACATCGACGAAATTGATAAAATAGCCCGCAAAACGGACGGCCCCTCCATTACCCGCGACGTTTCGGGCGAAGGCGTGCAACAAGCTCTTTTAAAAATTATCGAAGGCACCGAAGCGAATATTCCCCCCAAGGGCGGGCGTAAACACCCCCAGCAGGAATATCTGCGTCTGGATACTTCCAACATTCTTTTCATTCTCGGCGGCGCCTTTGTGGGCCTTGATAAAATCGTTGAACAACGCTCCCGAGGTCGTTCCATGGGCTTTGGCGCCCGCATTAAAAAAGAGACCGAAGTGGAAAAAGTGGAAAACATGTCCCTTATGAACAAAATCGCCCCGGCGGATTTGATTAAATTTGGGCTTATCCCTGAATTCATAGGCCGTATCCCAGTTTTCACCCAGTTGCTCGAGCTTACCGAAGACGATTTGGTACGCATTCTCACGGAACCGAAAAACGCCCTTGTACGGCAATACCAAGCCCTTTTCGAACTGGATTCTGTCAACCTTCGCTTCACGAAAGAAGCCCTCACCGCTGTGGCTCAAAAAGCCATTGAACAAAAAACAGGGGCCAGAGGTCTGCGCAACGTGCTCGAAATGGCTATGCTCGACATTATGTATTCACTCCCCGAGCATAAAGATGTAACAGAGTGCATCATCGAGGCCTCGGTCATTACCGACAACGAACCGCCTGTATTCCTACAATCATCGCAACCAGCCCAAAAGCAGGCTCCCAAAGCCCGAGCCCAAAACGCTTAAGTATGCCCTGAGTTCCGAGCCGTGTGCCCTTTGGCGCGCGGCCCGCCTCACCTTCAACGGGCCCGTAATCACTGGTGCAATCACCTGTTATAATCATCTGTTGTACTCATCTGGCGCATAGTCTGTTCCCACCATCCCCTTCACCCTATGCCACCACCAAGTAATGAGACACCAGACGACAATACACCTGACGACAACAATCTTACTGCCCCAGGCAGGAGAAGTTTTATGACCAAAGTATCCCAACAACTGCCCCTCATGCCCTTGCGCGAGGTGGTCATGTTCCCCAACTCCATTGTTCCGCTTTTTGTCGGACGGGATGCCTCCATCACCGCTATCAATACCGCTTTGGAAAATTACGACCGCAAGGTTTTTCTTGTGGCCCAAAAAGACCCGGATGAAGCACACCCCGGCACCGACGGGCTCTATACTGTCGGCACCATTTGCAAGGTTCTTCAAGTACTCCGCCTTCCCGATGATACCGTTAAGGTGCTTTTTGAAGGGGGTCAGCGCGCCGAGTGGAGCGATATTAGTGAGAGCGTTACCGAAGAAGGTGCCCCATTTCAACTGGCGAGCATTACGCCCCTGCTGGACAAAGAAGTGGTGACTGATGAAACCATAGCCACCTTGAGAGCCTGCGCCGAGTCCCTTGAGTCCTACAGCAAAATCAATAAAAAACTTACCAGTGATATTATTCAAACCATTGTCAGCAACAAAGGGACAGGAGAATTTGCCGACGCCATATTCCCTCACCTCAACATCTCTTTTGACAAAAAACAATCCGCTCTGGAAGAGCTCGACACGGGCAAGCGCCTTGAAAAGGCTTTTAATTTCCTTGAAACAGAACTTGCCATCGCCGACATTGAGAAAAGCATTAAAACGCGCGTCAAAGACCAAATGGAGCGTAACCAGCGCGAATACTATTTAAACGAGCAAATCAAGGCCATTCACAAAGAAATGGGCCGTGAAGACGACCCCGCCGTTGAGCTTGACGAGCTGGAAAAACTCCTTGTTGAAAAAGATATGCCCGAAGAAGCCCGCGAACGAGGCTTAAAAGAAATTAAAAAACTACGCCAAACGCCATCCTCGTCGGCTGAATATACTGTTGTACGCAACTATATCGACTGGATTATCGACCTGCCCTGGAACAAGGTTAAAGAAACAAGCATCGACCTTGATAACGCGCGGCACATCTTAGATAACGACCACTACGGGCTAGACAAGCCCAAACAGCGTATATTGGAATATTTGGCAGTCCAAAAACTCACCAATAGCCTGCGCGGTCCCATCCTTTGTCTGGTCGGCCCTCCGGGGGTTGGTAAAACCTCCCTCGCCCGCTCCATCGCCAATGCCACGGGTCGCGACTATATTCGTCTTTCCCTAGGCGGCGTGCGTGACGAGGCCGAAATTCGCGGTCACCGCCGCACCTATGTGGGCGCCTTGCCCGGCAAGATTATCCAGTCCCTCAAAAGGGTGAAGCACAATAACCCCCTTTTCTGTCTGGATGAAATTGATAAAATGAGCACGGACTTTAGAGGCGACCCCTCTTCTGCCCTTTTGGAAGTTCTCGATCCTGAGCAAAACAATACTTTTGGAGACCATTACCTCGACCTTGATTATGATTTGTCTAAAATTTTCTTTATCACAACGGCTAACTCCCTCCACTCCATCCCGGGTCCCCTTCAGGACAGAATGGAAATTATCCAACTCCCCGGATATCTGGAAACAGAGAAGAAACAAATCGCTCGCAAGCATCTTCTTCCCAAGCAGATTGAAATGCACGGGCTTTACCCTGAAAACATTCGCGTTTCCGACACCGTTATCACTGACATCATTCAGGGATATACACGAGAAGCAGGAGTAAGGGATTTAGAGCGTCAGCTGGCGGCAGTCTGCCGTAAAACAGCGGTAAAGCTGGTGAGCGGCAAAGATAAACACAAACGTTTTTCTGCCACCCGTCAAAACCTTGAAAGCTACCTTGGCATTCCTAAGTTTCGCCACGGCGAAATCGAACAAAAGTCCTATGTGGGCGTTTGTACAGGCCTTGCCTATACCCAGGTTGGCGGCGAGTTGCTCATGGTTGAAACCGCCCTCATGCACGGTAGCGGCGCGGTGAAAACAACGGGAAAGCTGGGTGAGGTTATGACCGAATCCGCCCAAGCGGCTCTTTCCTATATTCGCTCTCGCTCAGACCTCTTTGGTCTCAAGCCTGATTTTTATAAGGAAATAGACATCCACATTCACGTTCCCGAAGGCGCCACCCCCAAAGACGGCCCTTCCGCCGGGATCACCTTGGCAACCTCCCTTGTCTCGGCTCTCCTTGGCTTCCCCATCCACAACGATGTCGCCATGACAGGGGAAATCACCCTGCGCGGGCGGGTTTTACCCATTGGCGGCTTACGCGAAAAGCTTCTCGCTGCCAACCGCGGTCTCATTAAAACCGTTATCGTTCCAAAAGATAACGAAAAAGATGTTCGTGAAACCCCCGAAGCCGTCAAAAAAGGACTTCGCATTGTCTTTGTGGAGCATGTGGACGAAGTGCTTCCCATCGCCATTGAGGCGAGCCTCGATGACCTCTTTCCGGGCAGGGAAAAATTCGTTCCCATTGTCAAATCCTTGAAACTCAAAGACGAGGCAACGGACTCCCACGCTACCCAGTAAATTTGTCATCATTGTACAGTACAAAATCCAAGGGCCGTTCTTTTCATAAGAACGGCCCTGCTTGTTGTTGAGAAACTCTTTTTTTGAGGAAAAGCGCCACCTTTACTAACTACCTCTCCGCCAAGGGGCATCTCTCCTTGGAATCCCTTGAAGGGTGTAACCGACCCGACGCGCAAAATCCTTCAAAACCATACTATCCACAAACTATCTCATCTCGCTCTACTTTCTAAACAGCACCTTTTGAATCTCGCCTAGGGTGGAATACCCCGTATCCCCGTCATGGGGGAAGATAATGGGTTTATATCCTAGACGTTTAGCTTGGGTCGCTCGAATGGCATGCCCTGCCACAGGCCGGATTTGTCCATTTAAATCGACCTCACCCCAGAAAACCGCCCTTTCTGGTAAAGGTAGGTCATAAAACGAAGAAAGCACAGCCGCCACAAGTGCTAAGTCCATACCCGGCTCTTGCAAGCGCATGCCTCCACCGACCTTAGCGTAAATATCCACTTGGGCGAAGGATAGCTTGAGCCGTTTTTCTAAGACCGCCAACAAGAGGTGTAACCTGTTCACGTCAAAGCCAAGACCTGTGCGCCGTGGAATGGCAAGGTAGCTTTTGGTAACCAAAGCCTGCACTTCAACTGCCAGTGGGCGTTGTCCATCAAGGGCCATGACCACGGCAGTACCTGAAAGGCTGGGGTCGCGGGCTCCAAGAAAATAGGTGGAAGGATCTTCAACCAGCTCTAGCCCTTCTGTCACCATTTGGAAAATAAGCAGTTCCTGGTTAGGCCCAAATCTATTTTTTAATACACGCAACAGCCGAAAAGCCTGTTGTCTGTCTCCTTCCAAAGCGATAACCGCGTCAACCATATGCTCTAAAAGACGCGGCCCAGCCAAAGTACCGTCCTTGGTTACATGCCCCACCAAGATAAGAGTGCAGTTTTTGGCTTTACACTGCTCCACCAACTCGGTGGCCACAGCTCGCACTTGACTCACGTTGCCGGGCAAGCCCTCGGCTTGGGAGGAGGTGAGCGTCTGGACCGAGTCAATGACAATAAGTTCAGGCGGCTCGGGGCCTTCGAGCAGGGCAAGGACATCGTCGGACTGTGAGGTGGCGATAGCATAGAGGGTGTCATGCAAAACATCCAACCTCTCGGCGCGAGATTTAATTTGGGAGAGTGATTCCTCACCAGAAACATAGAGGGTTCTTTTTCCGGTTTTCGCAACGGAACCAGCCACTTGGAGAAGCAAGGTAGATTTTCCGATGCCGGGTTCACCCCCCACCAAAATAGCGGCGCCGGGCACAAGCCCTTTGCCAAGCACACGGTCTAAGGCCTCAAGCCCTGTGCTAAATACCGCTGTGGCCATGCTATCGGCCTCGGCAAGGGGGACGGCGGCAACGGCAAGACTTTGAACCCGCTGTTGTTTTTGGGCGGCGGTTTTTGAAACCGTCATAGCCTCAAGGGTATTCCATTCCTTACACGATGGGCACTGCCCCCGCCATTGGTGAGAGCGGTTACCGCAGGAAGAACAAACATATATTTCTCGTACTTTAGCCATACTTTCCCTTTTCAAACCATGCGAAACACCGCCTCACAGACGTGCATTCCAGCGACTACTTTGCTTACACAATTTCTTCTGTGCGGATATTTTATATGAATCGAGATAAAAGCACCAGCTTTCCCCAAAATCCAAGATGTCCTTGGAAAGCACCCGTTCAGAAATAGCACAGCCCTCATTTCAAGACCAGCTGAGGAAAGCTACCGACAACAAAGCACAGAATTCACCCACCACCAACCACCCACAGCACTCGCTTAACAACAAAAAATTGCGCTCGTGATTTAACTCGTGGTGTGGAGCGTATTACCGCAAACCAGTCAAACATATACCATTGGAACAGGTCATTAAGGTGTACAAAGGACGCAAACAGCCTCAATAACGAAAATTCGCCTTATGACGCAGATTAGACAGAAGGATGATTATTGACGCCAGTTGGGGGTATTTATGAGCCCGAGCGCCATAAGTCACCCTAACTCCTGGCTTAAAATTCTAGAGATAGGTACTCGGCGGCAAAACAGTTTATGGGACTGCTCGGGAGCAATATAAAGACCGGAATGAGACCCTACCCCACTTGCTATGGACTCATCGGACAAAGCGAGATGGTTGGGTTGGGTTGGCTTGGTGTGAATGCTCAAGTTGGTCGGGGTCGACAGATTGAACGGATTGGCTGGATTGGTGAGATTGGCGGGATGATTCGATTGGCCAGCTTAATCGGGTCCGTAGGGCTGGTTGGGCTGAACAGGCCAGTCAGGATGACGGATTAATCGGCCTTAACGGGTTGCGGTGACTGAGCGGGTTGAGCGGATTGGGCAGGTTGAACGGGTTTGGCTGGCTCACCCGAGATATTCTGCAAAGGTGCGTCAGCGTCCTTGGCGACCACAGGAATTACGTCAAAATATTTTGGTGTCGGGGCGTTAAAAAAGACCACCTGAAAAGGAACTTTTTCGCCAGGCTGAACATCAGTATTATTAACAACAATATTAATGGTGCTGTTCAGAGCTGTTTTTATTTCTTCCTCGCCAAGGGTTTCAAGCTGGAACTGAGAAAGGACAACGCCACCAATTTGCTGTTGCCAAGTGAGCACGGCATTGGTCTGGTCCAGAAGAAACACGCGCACGGACAACATTTGTTTAGGTTTATCCGAATTATTAACAATGTCACCCTGTACAACCGTCAGCTTGCCGATTTTGGAGTTATTCACCATGATCTGCCAAACATTTCCTAAAACAATGTTGGTCAAAGCGTCTTTATCAACCTCTGGAAGCCCGTTCACGGTTTCGGTGTAAGCATCGAAGGAAGCAGAAGGATCGTCCTTGGTAAAGAGGGAATACAGCATATAGCCCCCATAACCAATACCCGTAAGGACAACGAGAAAGGCCACAAGGAGGATGAGTTTTTGGCGTTTACCGGAAGCTTTTTTGGAAATTTTTGAAGGACTGGCAGAAGGAGCTTCATCCGCTGGTTGCGAAGGGGGAACCTCAGGTAAAGCAAAAACATTTTTACACTGGGAACAACGAACCTTACGGCCTACCTGATAAAGCTCATCAGCCAGACTAAAGGTTGTTTCGCAACGTGGGCACTGTACAATCATACCAGCCTCAGGAATAGGTACACCAGAGTTTTGTTATCCTTAAAATAATATTAAGAAAATACGGTTAAGAATTCATAATATAGATGGCGGGCAAGGCACGGTACTGTTCCGCATAATCAAGCCCATATCCCACTATATACCCTTTTTGAGAAAGCTCAAACCCCACAAAATCCACTTGAACATTAGTCTCCCGGCGCTCATGCTTACTAATAAGGGCAGCAACACCCATACTCGCCGCCTTTCGCGCCGCGAATTGTTCCATGAGAAAACTCATGGTTAAGCCCGAATCAACAATATCATCCACAAGGATAACATTTTTCCCTTGTAAGGATATTTCAATATCTTTGGTAAAGCTGACGTTTCTGGAGCTTTCTACACCAGAACCATAGCTGGCCACACGAACAAAATCGATGGTCACATCACAATCAAGGCGTTTTACCAAATCAGAAAAAAACATGAAGGCGCCCTTAAGCACACAGATAAGCACTAGGGGTTCGCCGTTATATTTTGTGACAATTTCAGCAGCCAGCGCGTCCAGCCGTTGCTGGATAACCTCTTCGGAATATACAAGGGTCAAATTTTCTTTCATAAATAGTACAACTCAAGTAGAAGTTAACAAAGATGCTATACAAAGGTTCGTTGCCAATTCCCCAATGACTTTGCCCGATGTTTTTATCAGGCTTTTCTACCATTTTTTTTGGCAATTGTCTGTCTGATGCTTTTTATGGGCTATTGTGGTCAGTTGATTTAGGGGCTACTTCTTCACCATGGCGATTTCGTCACAGTCAGGAAACTTGGGGCAATGGATACAATCGGCCCAAATTTTTTGCGGGAGTACCTCTTTGCCCACTTCTTCAAAGCCAAGGGTTTGAAAAAACTCCCGCTGGTAAGTAAGGGTAAAGAATTGATCGATACCAAGGACATCAGTCCCTTCCCGCATGCAAGCTTCCACCAGTTTTCGCCCGTAGCCCTTCCCCCGAAGGGAACTGTCCACAAAGAGCGAACGAATTTCAGCCATATCATTCCACACCACCGAAAGAGCGCAACATCCAAGGATGGCATTCTCCTCGTTGGAGAGAACAATAAAGTCCCTCATCCGACCATAGAGTTCAGACAAAGAGCGAGGCAACAGCAAAGCGTCTGTCGCTCCAGCCAGTAAATAGCCGTGGATAGGTTTAATATCAGCGACAGTCGCCTTGCGTAAAACAACATTCATGAATTTTTCCGCTATTTTTTCTTCACAAGGTCTTGGACCTTTTGAAACAGAGCTTCTTTAGACTGTAACCCTTCCCAACGCTCATAAAGCTGTCCTGAACGGTTAAACATAAACATCTGGGGAATAGCTGAAATTCCCATGGTTTTTTCCAAGCCGTCTACACCCAAAAAAATGGGGTAGGTGAATTTATTTTGATCCATAAATGAGTACAAGGCCTGCGCGCTTTTATCAATGGAAATGCCGATAACAACGACATCATCGCTAAAGTTTTGAGCAAGTTCTTTCAAAACAGGGATTTCTTTGCGACAAGGAGGGCACCAAGAAGCAAAGATATTCAGAACAACAACCTTTCCCTGATAGGTTTGAAGTTTTCTTTGTAAATCATTGACGCTCATCGCTGGCACAGCGGAGACCTTACCACTCTTAAAAGTAGCCCCTGAAACAGGGTCAACACCATTGGCAGGAGGGGGGGGAGTGGCGGCAAAGGCCGTTCCCACCATTGCCAAGAGCAAGAGTCCAATGCAAAAGAGTTTTGTAATAGAACGTAAAACCATGATTATCTCCTCGGTTTTGAGTACCATGTGTGTATACTCTCTTATATACTATTCAAAAAATAAAGAAAACTGGAAAAGCTCACCCCTTTACAGGCATCATACCCAAGGGAAAAAGCTCAGGGGGAACACTAGAAAAGCCAAACTAACAGGCTGACTTATACGTCTTACCATGCGGCGTAGCAATCTTATCCGAGGGGGAGAAATGCCCCACCAAACAGTATTCTTACTGCTACTGCACAAGACGCTGCGCCAAACGAACCGCACCCACGGCATCTTCTGAGTAATAAGCGCCTATTTTGGCAGCAAAAGCTTCTGTAACCACGGCTCCTCCTACCAATACCTTGCAATCAAGGCCTTTTTCTTCAACCAGAGAAACCGTATCTTCCATACGAACCATGGTCGTCGTCATAAGGGCCGAAAGTCCAATGAGGGGCGCTCTGTGCTCTTTGGCGGCCTGAACAATAGTCTCGGCCTTCACGTCCTTGCCAAGGTCAATGACCTCAAAACCGTGGTTACCCAACATTAAGCCAACGATATTTTTGCCAATATCATGGATGTCACCCTCTACGGTGGCAAGGATGATAGTTGTTTTTTCGGTCGAGGGCTGCGTCTCTTCAAGGAGCGGTTGCAAAAGCCCGAAGGCCGTTTGCATGGTTTCGGCACTGCGAATGAGCTGAGGTAAAAAATACTCCTTGCGTTCATAGCGTTCTCCCACCTCGGTAATGGCGGGAATAAGGCGCTCTCCAACAATTTTATAAGGTTCTTCGCCCTCAGCCAAAGCCTTTTCCACCAAGGGCACAATATCGTCTATTTTTCCCCCGATAACGGCTTGCTCAATGGTCAAGGAGGCTCCTTGCCCTTTGGCACCTCTCCCGCCCATGTCGCCTTTTCCGCCGCCCGTCTCACCAGTCCCAGCAGTCCCACCTGTTCCGGAACCGCCTTGGCTTTTCCATTGGGAATAGCCCCCAATGAAGGACTCCGCGCCTTCATCATGCCCCATGAGCAAGTTGACGGCGTCCAAGGCCTCGCGCAAACGCAGGCTAGACGGGTTGGCTATGCATGAAGACAGGCCCACCCCAGCGGCGGCGGTTAAAAAGGTGGCGTTCAACAGCTCCCGCGCGGGCAAACCAAAGGAGATATTGGAAAGGCCGCAGGTTGTGGGAAGTCCCAGCGTCGAGGCGCAATATTCAATAACCTCAAGGCATTCTCGAGCCGCCGTGGGAGTAGAAGAAGCCGAAAGGGCCAAAATATCCACAAGGGCCAAATAACGGGGAATGCGCAAGTCGTCCATGCGGCTAAGCAAAGCTTCAATAATGGCGATACGCTCAGAAGCTTTTTCAGGCAAATCACCGCCCTGCAATGGCAAAAGGATGAAAGGCGCCCCATAATCCCTGCATAAAGGCCCTAGAATATCCATACGCCCTTCTTCACCGCTGATGGAGTTCACCAAGGGCGAGGCAGGATAGACTTGTAAGGCTTTTGCCAAAGCTTCAGGGTTCGGCGAGTCCAAAGCCAAGGGAGCGTTATACTCTTTTTGCAAACGCCCCACGAGCTTAGGCAAGAGGACGGTTTCGTCCACCAAAGGCGCGCCCGTATTGACGTCGAGAATACGAGCGCCCAAAGCAAGCTGCTCTTCGGCAAAACGCATGGCCTCGCCCATTTGACCCGCTTGAAACTGGCTGGTCAGTTCTTTTTTCCCCGTGGGGTTAATGCGCTCGCCAATGAGGGCAAGGGGAAATCCAGCCCCGAGACGAACGGTTTCAAAGCGAGAGGTAAGGGCTATTCCCTTGCGCTTGGGGCGCGCCCCCACCTTGGGCAGTGTACGCACAAGGTGGGCTAAAGCCCCGATATGGTCAGGCGAAGTACCGCAACAACCACCTACGATTTGAGCGCCATTGCGGGCGAAATCGCCTGTGAGCTTGGCAAATTCGTCAGCCTCAAGGGGGAATACGGTTTCATCACCCACCAAAACGGGTAACCCCGCGTTGGGTTGAATAATGACAGGTACAGGGGAAAGAGCCACAAGCTCTTCGGCAAGACCGCGCATTTCCAAGGGTCCCGCGCTACAGTTCATACCGATGGCGTCAACGCCCATATTGGCAAGGGTCGCCACGCAAACCTCAACGGAAGACCCTGTCAGGGTGCGCCCGTCTTCATAGGTCATGGAGACGATAACGGGCAAATCCCCTTCCCGTCTGGCGGCGATAACGATGGCTCTGGCCTCGGCTATGTCAAACTGGGTTTCCGCCATAACAAGGTCGATGCCCCCTTGGCGAAGACCCCGAATTTGCTCCTGAAAAGCCTGTACCATTTCCTCGAAAGGAATTGGCCCCAAAGGAGCAATGAAGTGCCCCGTCGGCCCCACGCTCCCCGCCACAAAAACACCGCCATGATTATCAGCGGCCTTACGCGCGGCAAGGGCCATTTGCTTGTTAAAGTCAATAACATCGAGATGGGGGGGAAGCTTGAACCGAGTGCCACCGAAGGTATTGGTGGTTAAGACCTTTGCCCCGGCTTTACAATAGTCGGCATGGATGCCTTCAAGAATATCAGGCCGCGCGAGACAAAATTCCTCAGGGCTCACCCCGGCGGGCAAACCACGACGCTGGAGCATGGTTCCCATGGCACCATCGAAAATGATGAATTCACCCAATTGCAATACATCCCTAAACGACATCATAAAAAGCCTCCATCACAATACTAAAGTAGGCCATTTGACCTAAACTGTCGCAGAAAAGCAAGTAAATATCCGAAATAACCAGAAAATATCCCTCAACGACCTTGTGAACCTTCACTTTACTTGATTAAAGACCTTGTTGCATGTAGACTTGGGGGGAATTGACGACCTTATTACACACAAACAAACCGTGGGAGCTCATGAGCAAATCACCCAAGAATATATCCGCAAAAACATCCGCGCCTCGCGCCAATCAAAAAAAATCACCCTCTTCATCCAAAGGGAAGTCGAAAAAAGCAACCGATGAGGTTGACGATGACGCTGCCGTCACCCCCGAAGTTCTTGAGCCAGAGCTTGATGAAGATGACTCCATTGAAGATGTTGATGAAGACGATGATGACGACATCCTCGATTTATCCGACGATAAAGCGAGCGATGGCGCCGTTGCCATTTACACCTCGACGGTTCCCGCCGAACGCTCTCAAAACAGCCTGCACGCCTATATTCAGGAAATAAGCCGTTTCCCCTTGCTTGAACCTGAGGAAGAGCTGGAGCTGGCTCGTCGTGTCCGTGAAACAGGCGACCCCAACGCGGCCTTTCGTCTTATCTCCTCACACTTGCGCCTGGTTGTTAAAATAGCCATGGGCTTTCAACGCCGCTGGATGCAAAACGTCCTCGACCTTATTCAAGAAGGCAACGTCGGGCTGGTGCGCGCCGTTGATAAATTCGACCCTGAAAAAGGCATTAAATTTTCCTACTACGCGCGGTTTTGGATTAAAGCCTATATCCTTAAATTCATTATGGATAACTGGCGCTTGGTGAAGCTTGGCACCACCCAAACCCAGCGCAAGCTTTTTTACAACCTCAATAAAGAACGGCAAATGCTTATGGCCCAAGGCTTTGACCCTGATAGCGCCACCCTTGCCAAACGATTAAATGTTTCTGAAGCCCAGATTATTGAAATGGAACAGCGCCTTGATACGCCGGATATTTCTCTGGACGCGCCAGTGAACGCCGAAGAGGGCAATCAATCCAGGCTTGACTATATGCCCGCTTTGGGTGCAGGAGTGGAAGAACTTCTTGCCAACGACCAAATGGCGACGCTCATTCGCGACAGGCTTAATGACCTTATGCCTAAGCTCTCTGACAAAGAGCAGTATATTTTGGAGCAACGCCTCCTCACCGACGATCCTCTCACCTTGCGTGAAATTGGCGATAATTTCTCCATAACCCGCGAACGTGTTCGTCAGATTGAGGCCCGCCTTCTGCAAAAGGTTAGGGATCACTTGGTAAGTAATATCAAAGACTTCTCTGAAGATTGGATTTCATAATGTCCCAAGGGCCCGCTAAAAACAATACTCGTTTCCTGATTCTTTTGGGTCTTTGCCTGTGCGCCGCCATAGCCTTCAAAGCTTTTTCCCATCACCAGCAAATGGGAGAGAGAGAAAAGCCTTTTTCCGAATATTCCGCCGATTCCAAGCTGTTATATTATTATATGCTTTACACCGATGGGATATTATCCGATGACTTCCCCATGGCCCAAGAAGGATTACAAGGACTTGTGTCCACCGACCCCAGTGAGGATCTCTACTCCGAAGCTATTTTATTCTTCCTTTCCCAACAAGAGTTTGAAACCGCAGTTACCTTCTCCGAGCAAGCTGTTAAGCGTTATCCCAACAGCCAAAACCTTACTGTTTTCTTAGCCGAAGGGTATTCCCAAACCAACCAGACAGACAAGGCCATCGCCCTCCTTGAGCGGTGCCATAAACAAAACATGGCTTCCGAAGCCATGATTGAAGAACTTATCGGCCTTTACTTACGAACCCATCAAACTGAAAAAGCCCATGTCCTTTTAGCGGGAATTCCCGAATCCAAAGCCAGTCCGGCTATTATCTTTTTCCAAAGCAAACTCTACAGCCAGCAAGGAAAACTTGGTAAAGCCAAAGCCGTGTTGCGCTCTTTCACCGCCCGTTACCCTGATGTTGCCCACGCCTGGCTTGAGCTGGGCATTGTTGAAGAAAAGCTTGGCAACCTGCCCCAAAGCATTGAGGCCTACAAGCGAGCCTGTCAGCTCACCCCCTACAACGAAGAGCTGTGGCTTCACCTTGCGGAATTACAACTAGGCGCCAACAACATCGCCGGGGCTTTTAACACCCTCCAGCAACACCCCAATCTTGGTGAATACGGGTTTAACGGGGCCATTCTTCTTTCAAATCACAACCATTTTGAAGAAGCCAAGGTTCTTATTACCGATTCCATAGCCCAAGGGGCCGATCCCGACGAGGGAGCTATTCTCCTGTCGGCCATAGCCGTTCGCACCTCGGACGACTACACGGAAGCCTTGCGCCTTTTAGACAGCGTAAGTCCAGAAAGCCAGTATATCTCACTGGCGCTTGAGCGTAAGGCTCAGCTCTTGGCGCATATGGACGATTGCGCGCAAACCAGACAAATTTTGAAAGAGCTGCGCTCTGACAATATCTCAACCATAGAAATCTGGGGAATAGAGGCTTACTGCTACGTTAAGGAAGATAATTTCAAAGAGGGCCTCAAGACCATCAACGCCGCCCTTAAAGAGTTTCCCGACAACCCCGACCTGCTCTTTACCCAAGGCTCCATCTATGACTCCATGGAACAACATGATAAAGCTTTGGCCGTTATGGAAAAGCTCCTCATCATAAGCCCCGAAGACCCACGGGTTATGAACTATATTGGCTATACCTTGGCCGAAAAAGACGAAGACCTTGAGCGGGCACTTGAGTTGCTGGAAACCGCCCACCAAGCCATGCCCACAGCCGAATATATCACAGACTCGCTGGCCTGGGTCCACTACAAACTTGGCAACTATAACCTGGCTTGGGAGTTTATTCAGCAATGCCTGACCCTTGCCGACGAAGACCCGGTTATATGGGAACACTATGCTGATATTGCTTTAAAGCGCCATGACCGTGAAAACGCTCTCTTGGGATATACCAACGCTTTGGCCAAGAACCCCAAAAAACCTGATGAAATTAAAAAGAAACTCAGCGAATTGAAGCATGAAGCCCCTGCCCATGAAAACGCAACTAACGGCAAAAACCATCAGGAAATACCAAAATAAACTGTCCCCATGAGGGACGTACAGCAAAGACTATCCCCATCACAAGTTTTTTGGGATGGCCTTTGTCATTGAGTAACACGCCCTATAAACCATAACGGGCAACACCCCCCGCCACAAGACCATCAAACCACCTGCTACTCAGGCGTGTTTGAAAGAGAGATAAGGCATTTTATGAAAAAACATCTGACCCTCCTTCCCCTTATAATGTTGTTTTTACTTACTCTAAACGCTTGCCAGCCCAAGCAAATATCACTCTCTCCCTTTGCCCCGGGCGATGCTAAACTCGCCTGGACGGCCTTTGTGGCGCGTTCAGAACAAAGCTTTGCTCGTTCCGGCCCCTTCCGCTTCAGCGGTTCCTTGCGCTATACCCTCCAAGACGGCACCAGCGAGCGTGTTTCCTGTATCGTTTGGGGGAATGACGCCAGCGGCCCTTTACGTCTTGACTTAACCGCAGGCATAGGCACCGTTGTCGGCAGGGCGCAAGAAACCAGCGATGGATTTTTGGCTTACATCCCCAGCGAAAAGGCCGCCTATTCCCACGAGCAGGCGGGGAGTTCCCTTGAAAGTCTTGGCGTGCCTATTCCTCTTTCCCTCTCAGAGCTGACAACCATCCTTATCGGCAACGCGGGCAAGGTCTTTCTGCCCGAAGGAGCTTCGGTTGAAAATCTACCCGAAACCTTCCGCGCCACTGAAAACGGCACAGCTTTTCTTATCCACTCGCCTCGCCTCTCAGGGGAACTTGAGTTAACAAACAGCGGAGAAATTTTAAGCTGGCGGGATACCGACCTTTCTGGTTGGTCTTTTACCTTTACTCCTTCCCCCACCCCACTCAAACCCAAAAGACTTGTTATCGCGCATAAACAAGGCTATAAAGCCATTATAACGGTCAATGACATTGTGCAGGTGCATGAACCTTTTACGGACAAAGAACTTATGCTGACTATTCCGCCCGGCACAACCCTGCATGGCTTGTAAACAAACACCAGGTCAACCGATACAGCCCCAATCCATCAGGCGAAGAAACGAACAAAGAACCCTCATCCGATTGAAAAGACAAACTAAATGAACAAACAAAGTCATAATCCGGACAGACAAATTAATAGAATTAGCTGACAAAAGACCAAACAAAAAAACCATAAAAGAGGGCAAAACATCGTGTGTCTTGCCCTTTCTGAAAAAGAACCTATCTCTTCCATGCCACCACCTTCAAAGGCGCAGGCCAAAGGAAACAATCATGATAGCATCTACTGTATATATAGCATCGGATCACGCTGGCCTAGAGCTTAAAAACGCCCTTATGGAAAGCCTCAAAGAACAGGGAATCACCCCCCTCGATTTAGGCTCAACAACCGGTGAAAGTTGTAACTATCCCGACTTTGCCCACGCCCTATGTCATAAAGTGCTTGAAATGAACCTCCCGGGAATCCTTATCTGTGGCACAGGCATCGGCATGTCCATTGCCGCCAACAGACACGAAGGCATTCGCGCGGCTCTATGTACCCACGAATTTCATGCCAAAGCCTGCCGTCAGCATAATGACGCCAACGTTTTGTGTCTTGGCGCGCGAGTAACGGCCCCCGGCCTAGCCATCGAGCTAACCAGCCTGTTTTTGAATACCCCCTTTGAAGGCGGGCGCCACCAAACACGCATTGAACTTATTGAAAACATAACGAACGATTAACATCGCCATTTTTTAGGGAGATTTCATGCAACTCTACAATACGCTCACCCGTAAAAAAGAAGAATTTACCCCCCTTGTTCCGAATAAAGTCGGCCTTTACGCTTGTGGCATAACCGCTTATGACTTTTGCCATATAGGTCACGCCCGTTCAGCCATTGTCTTTGACGTGCTGGTTCGCTACTTAAAATATAAAAAATTTGATGTGACCTTCGTTCGCAACTTTACGGACGTTGATGATAAAATCATTGCCCGCGCTCAAAGGGAAAATGTTTCAGAAGACGATATTACCACTCGCTTTATTCAAGCCTTCCATGACGACATGGATAGATTAGGCGTCGCAAGGGCCGACATCGAGCCCAAGGCCACCGACCATATCACTGAGATGATTGAAATTTGCGAACATCTCATTGAACAAGGTCACGCCTATGCCACTCCCGGTGGAGACGTCTATTTCCGCGTCCGCTCCTATGCCGATTACGGCAAGCTTTCAGGCCGAAGCATTGATGAACTCATGAGCGGCGCGAGAGTTCTCCCCGGCGAAGAAAAAGAAGATCCCCTCGACTTTGCCCTGTGGAAAGGCGCCAAAGAAGGCGAACCTTTCTGGGAAAGCCCTTGGGGTAAAGGACGCCCCGGCTGGCATATCGAATGCTCCGCCATGAGCGAAAAGTATCTGCCTCTGCCCTTTGATATTCACGGTGGCGGACAAGACCTTGTCTTCCCTCACCATGAAAACGAAATTGCCCAAACCGAAGCCGCCACGGGCAAAGAACTGGCTCGTTTCTGGGTTCATAACGGTTTTGTACAAATAAACTCCGAAAAGATGGCTAAATCATTGGGGAACTTTAAAACCATCCGCGATATTTTGGAAATCACCCTTCCCGAAGTATTGCGCTATTTCCTCATCACCCGCCATTACCGCAGCCCCATCGACTATTCCCTTGATGCCCTTGAAGAAGTAGAACGCAACCTCAAGCGCCTTTATGAAACTCTTCTGCATATGGACACCTTCCTCAAAGGGGCCGCTGGCAATACCGACCTTCCCGCCACTGCTGACAAGGTCATCGCCCCGCTTATGGACGAAGTGAACGCGAGCATAGAGGGATGGCAGGTCGCCATGGCTGACGATGTAAACACCGCTGCCGCCCTTGGGCATATAAACGCTTTACTGCGCTTTGTCGGGCGTATTTTTGAAGATAAAAATCTTCGTAAAAACCCCGCCATTCCCGCCATCTTCACCACCATCCGCAAGGCTTTGAAGGAATTTAGCGAAGTTTTGGGCGTTCTTGGTGAAGAGCCCGCCGTTTTCTTGGAAAATTTACGCGCCATTCGGGCCAAAAGAAAAGAAATCGACCCCGCCGCCATCGGCAGTTTATTGGAAAAACGCGAAACGGCCCGCAAAGACAAAGACTTTGCCACGGCCGACGCTGTTCGCGACCAGCTCATAGGGCTTGGGGTTGAAATTCGCGATACCCCTGAAGGTCAGACATGGGATATTTTATAAAGAAACAGTATTCCACCTTTTTTCTTAAAGCATTTCTATGCTTATTTTTCGTGCAGAGCCTCATGGTTTTTCCCATGGGCTCTGCTTACGCTTTTTCCCACAAAGACGAAGTGGAACTGGGCAAGAAGTTCAACGTTTTAATTCGCTCCCGCCTGCCCATCGTTCACGACCCTGAAGTTGTTTTGTACATTAACGACCTCATCGCGCGCCTCTCCAAAAACATTCCCCCTCAGCCGTTCTCGTTCACTCCTGCCGTTGTGGCAAGCCCCAGTTTAAACGCTTTCGCCACACCCGGCGGCTATGTTTTCGCTTTTACTGGGCTCATCCTCGCCATGGACACCGAAGACGAACTCGCCGCTGTTATGGCGCACGAAATCGCCCACGTTACGGAACGCCATGTTGCCAAACGCATTGAAGATTCCCAAGTAATCAGTCTGCTCTCCTTGGTGGGCATGCTCGCGGGCGCTTTGATGGGTGGAGACGCGGGAAGCGCCGCCGCCATTGGCGGTATGGCTGCTTCGCAGTCCGCCATGCTCAGCTATAGTCGCGCGGACGAAAACGAAGCCGACATGATGGGCATGAAATATCTTATTGACGCTGGCTACGATCCCTATGGCATGCCCCGCGCCTTTGAAGTATTAAGCAGACGCCAGTGGATTATGGGCGCATCCATTCCAACCTACCTCTCGACCCACCCCGCCCTCAAAGACAGAATACACACCACCACTGTTCGCCTCGAACGTAATACACAGTCAAAAATGCGCCCTGTGGATAACAATAGATTCAAGCGGATTCAAACTCTGCTTCGAGCCTATTACTCTGACCCAGCCACCGCTTTGCAATATTTTAAGAAACAAACCAGCGGTGAGAATGCCGGCCTGGCCCATATGGGTCTTGGCATCCTCGCCTCGCGCGGCAACAGAGTCGCTGAAGCCGTGGCGGCCTTTGATAAAGCCCTAGCCACTTCTCCCAATGATCAACTCATAATGCGCGAAGCCGGAAGGTTCCACTACCTCAAAGGCAACAAACAAAAAGCCACGGAATATTTGAGCAAGGCCGTAGCCATGAACAAAAAAGATATCATGGGGCTGTTCTTTTTAGCTCGCAGTCAGGCTGACAGAGGTCAACTGCATGAAGCCATTACCAACCTCAATTATATTCTGCGTTTTGTGCCCGAAGACTCCGAAATTCATTTTTTCCTGGCCCGCTACCACGGGCAACAAAAGAATCTCTTCGACGCCAACCTTCATATGGCTTATAGCGCCCTGTATGAAAACAACAAAAAGAATGTCGTCAAGTTTTTGGACGGCGCCAAGCAATACGCCACCACAGCGCACGAAGCTAAGCTTGAGCGTTTTGAAAAAATCTATTCCGAACGTAAAGAATTCTGGTAATTCTAGTCAGTTGTGTAGTTCGGGTATTTTAATAATCTGTTAATCTGATTTCTGGCTATCCAGTTACTTGAGGTTATAATGCTGCAATTTTCACCCTCTTCCATGTTAGTCTCCCCCCCTTCACCTCGCAAGGGCAACTCCCAAGTTCTCTCTCTTCCCGTACCCCTGACCCTCTTGAGGCTGCCCCTTATAATCGCCCTTTTACTGACTTTTATGCTCGCCCAAAGCGCTTGCTCCAACGACACGCCTGAACAACTTTCAAACGAAGGTGCTTCGGCAGAGCAGACGTCAGATGCTCAACAAGCATCTGGAGAACAAAAGTCTGGCGACCTGATATCGGGCAACCAAGGCTCACATCAGCAAGCCTCCACAAAGACCGAAACCACCTCCCCTCTTCTTGTGGGTGTTATGCCTTCCCTAGACTATCTCCCCCTCGCCATTGCCGAGCGAGAAGGCTATTTCGCCGAACTTAATCTTCCTGTGACTATTCAACTCTTTTTTTCGGCCAATGAGAGAGACGCCGCTTTCCAAAGTAACACCATTGACGGCACTGTCATTGACTATACAGGCGCTATCATCCAACACGCCAGTGGAGTTAATCTACGGCTCACTTCGCGCTGTGACGCCCCTTTCTACCTTCTCTCAAGCCCAGCCTCAGGGGTAACCGCCCTCAGTGCCCTTAAGGGACATAGCGTGGCTGTTTCGCAAAACACCGTCATCGATTACCTTGTAGACAAAGCGCTGGACTCGGCCCAGCTACAGGCGCAAGATGTCACCAAGGTAGAGATAAACCGCATCCCCATCCGTTACGAAATGCTCGTTAACAACAAAATTGACGCCACGGGATTACCTAACCCCTTCGCCTTGCTGGCCCAAAAAGCCAAAGCCAACATTCTGAGTTCCAATGACGATTTAAAACTGTCCATCACCGGAATTATGTTTACCCAGAGCGCCGTTGAAGGAAAAGCCGAAGAAATTCGCAAGCTCTATGTGGCCTATGCCAAAGGCGTCGAGTATTTAAAAACCCACTCCATGGAAGATATTCAGGATATCCTCATTGACCGCTTTGGCTATACCCAAGAGCTCATCACCAGCTCCACAGTCCCCCTCTATAACGCCCCTGCCCTGCCCGATGAAGAAAGCATTCGGCAGGTAACCGCATGGCTTAAAGATCGAGAGCTTATTACCCCAGACTACGACCCCTTTACAGCGGGTTTGCTCGACGGGCAATATCTCCCCTAGCAAGCACTATTTTCATGATTGTCATCGATAACTTACAGGCTGGCTACGATGGCGCGCCTGTATTAGAAAACTTCTCCCTCAGGCTTGACGAAGGGGCTATCTATGCCCTTATCGGACCCTCGGGCTGTGGAAAATCCACACTGTTGCGAATCCTGTGCGGCATCCATCGCCGCTATACAGGCTCCATCCTCCACAACGGCACCCCATGGGAAAAAGCCAATGTCGCCATTGGCTACGTTCCACAACACTATGGGCTCCTTGAATGGAAAACCGTCGAGCAAAACATTTTTTTGCCCCTCAAGGTCGGCAAACGAAAGCATGCCTCTTCCCCTGTCGCCGAAGAAGTCATTGAAACCCTAGGCATTGCAAGTCTTCTTAAGCGGTTCCCCAAAGAAATCAGCGGTGGTCAAAAACAACGTGTGGCCCTTGCCCGCGCCTTTATCATGCAGCCGGACATTCTTCTTATGGACGAGCCTTTTTCTGCCCTTGACGCCCTCACTTCCCAAGCCTCCCAGCGTCTTTTCTTGTCCTTATGGCAAAAATGGCAAACGACGACCCTCTTTATTACGCATAATATGCGCGAGGCCGTAGCCGTTGGACAAGAAATACTGGTTATGAGCAAAGAGGCCCACACCATAACTGGCCAGCTGACAAATCCCTGTTTTGGCTCCCTTGCCCCGCAAAACGAACAAGGCGTTATCAACGCCATAACACAGCACCTCTACCCTGCGGGACAGGTGCCCTCATGAGCCAGCAATCACCACTCTTCCCTGCTGAAGAGGCCGCCCGATTCGGGCTTAAAGGAACCCGCTACCTCTTCACCATTGTTGTCGGTTTTCTTCTTTTCAACCTACTTTGGCTAGCCGCGGCTCTTTATCTGGATATGCAAGCTCTGCCCAGCCCGCAAGATGTCTATGGCGACTGGCAAAAAGCGCTGAGCAAAGGCATTATGCAACACGGCACGACAAGCCTTGGGCGTGTTCTTATCAGTTTGGGTTCGGCCCTTGCTCTGGCTCTCTTCATGGCCATTCCCATGGGCATGAATAAGGTCGTCAACAACTGCCTCGGACCCCTTTTGTATTTCTCCTACCCCATTCCCAAGTTGGCGCTTTTGCCCATTGTCATGATTCTTCTCGGCATTGGCGAAGGGGCCAAGATTACGGTCATTGTTCTTATTATTGTGTTCCAGCTTATTATCGCCATCCGCGATGCTATTATGAACATACCCGCTGAAAACTACGCGCTTCTCACTGCCCTGGGGGCATCGCCCTTTGAGAAACTTCTCCATATCACCCTTCCGGCGACCCTTCCCACAATTCTTTCGTCCGTCAGGGTATCCATCGGCATTGCGCTTTCGGCCTTATTTTTCACGGAAACCTTTGGCACAACCTATGGTCTGGGCTTTTATATTACCGACTGCTGGATGCGCCGCGATTACCTGCAAATGTATTTCGGCATCGTGGTCTTAGCCCTCATTGGTCTGAGCCTGTTCATCCTGCTTGATGTTATGGAAAAACTTTGTTGTCGTTGGAATCGTAACAAGCAGTATTAGCTACTGTAGTGCCAGACCAAGGGCACTCAGCCGTGCCCACTAAGCCCTGAGAAGTTACCTTATTCACCTTGGCAATTTGCCTTGTTAATCAGCCCCGTAGTTTTCCGGGACATTTACTCAGACCATGCATCTTTATCCATGCATTTCTTATAGTTAACATTGTTCTTCACCTTTACTCAGCGATACTACTATGGATTATGAAAAAAGCCGTTCTCAAAAAAAACGTGAAAGCACCGCCCTACAGAAAATAGGGGAAGAGCTTATCCTACTGCCTGCTTCTGTTCTCGAAGACCTTAATCTCCCCCCCACTCTTTTGGAGGCCATCCTCACCTGCCAAAGTTTACCACTCAACGAAGCGCGAAGACGTCAAACCCAATATGTCGGTAAGCTTATGCGCCAAGTGGAAGAACCCGAAAAACTTGAAGAAGCCATTAATGAGGCCAAGATTGGACTGCAAGCGGAAGATGTCTATTTTCAAGACATCGAAAGGATAAGAAATAGACTCCTTGACCATGATAAAGATAAGCGCACCCAAGCATTACAAGGATTTCTTCATGAATATCCCCAGTGCGACGCCAACCAACTGCGCTCGCTTATTCGAGGCGCCCTTGCCGAGGCAGAAAAAGCCAAGAAGAACGACAAACCCGGTCAAGCCAGTGTAAAGCCGAAGACTCGCGCTCTTTTCCGCTGGTTACGCGAAGCCATGGCACAAGGTGGAGAGGAATACACTGGGGAATAAGGGGGAACTGAAAGGAATATCCCAACAAGCCAACCATGTTGGGGGAATGTATGCAAGGGGTCGTGTTGATTACTGAGGACTTTCGGTCAATGGAATGCAGGGGGAGATGTATCCTCCCCGTGAAATTTTCTTGAATAAAACAGAGGAAGAGGAGGGGTTCAAAGGGTATGATACCCTTTGCGGGGAGTTTGAGGGGCAGGGCCCCTCAAAAAAAATCTTCCTTATGGCAAGTCAGCCAGTTTGGATTTAAAAAATTCCTCCGCCTTCTCAGGCACAGCGATAATGCTCACCCCATGGCTATTGGCGAGCCGAATGCTCTCATCCTTATCAAAGAACAAAACCTTGCCCGCTTCAAAGGCTAAGCATGTAAACTTGCTTTCGGCTAAGAGCTCAATGGTTTTACTGCCTAGCGAAGGTTTATCAAGGCGCTCGTCCTGCTTTGGTTTCAGCACCTTAACCAAGGTCGTTCCATGGGGGATAAGCTTACCAGCGCGACGAATAACCTCATCTGTTCCCTCTATGGCTTCCACCGCCACAATGGCCCCCATGCGCACCGCCACACACTGTCCGATGTCGTGCTTTCCAATAATCTTGGCCTTTTCCCAGCCAAGGGCAATGTCCTCCCAAACCTCACGCGAGGGTTCAGGCCCGGCAAGCAAACCAAGGGGCGTATCGAGCAAGGAGGGAACCAGTTCTTCAGGCTTTACAACGGCTATACCTTCGCTCGCTATTTCTTCGGCAAAAAGGCGTAAAACAGCGTCATCACCGCGGTTTCCCGCCAGTTTAAACAACATCTTTGCCGCCCTGAAGTCAGGCTTAATATCCACGGTTTTGGGTTTATTAATGGCGCCCGCCATACACAGCTTGGTAACCTGATGTTTTTTGAAAAAATCTATCAGTTTACCTACCTGTCCAATATTCACGGTCAAATACGCCTGACAAACTTCTTCAAGAGCCGTATCGGTATTATTTTCAAAACCAACCGCCACAACGGTATGCCCCAAAGCCTTAGCCCCTTCGGCAACCAAAAAAGGGAATTGCCCCGAACCTGCGATAATCCCGATGATACTCATAAACCCTCAACTCCCTCTAACGAAACAACCGTTCTTCAAGCCTTGGCTTAAAAAACGGTTGTGCATATGAGCAATAAGCTATTTTAATCCTGCAAATTACCACGTTGAACAGACAATACGCCTCGTTCGCTGGAATGGATAAAATCAAGGAAAAGTTGCACTTCTTCGATTTCGCCATACTCTTCTTTAACTTGCGCCAAGGCCTCTTGTCTGGGCGTTCCAGACAGCCAGATAATGCGATAAATATTACGCATGGCGGTAATGGTCGCCGTGGGCACTTTCATGCGGCGCAGACCCACAATATTGGGCCCGTTAAGACCCGCGCGGTTGCCAACAGCCAGCATATAGGGAGGCAAATCCATACTGATGCCCGTCATACCACCCACAAAAGAGTGGGTCCCAATGCGGACGAACTGGTGGACAGCCGACAACCCACCAATGATGGCAAAATCGTGAACCTCGACGTGACCTGCGAGAGTCGCGTTATTGGACATGACCACATTATTGCCGACCTTGCAGTCGTGGGCTATGTGGCAGTAAGCCATAATAAGGTTATTGCTGCCAATGGAGGTCAGGGCTCCGCCGCCTTCGGTTCCCCTGTGCAGGGTGGCGAACTCACGAATGGTGTTGTTATCGCCAATGACCATGGCTGAAACTTCACCGTGAAATTTCAAATCCTGCGGGGTGCCTCCCACAATGGCGAAGGAATGAACGGTATTCCCTTTCCCCATGCGAGTGTATTGCTTTATCTGGGCCTGGGCGTGAATGGTGCAATTGTCACCAATGACAACATCATCTTCAATAATGGCATAGGCCCCGACACTAACCCCGTCTCCAAGCTGAGCGCTGGGGGCGACAATGGCGGTGGGATGAATTAGTGAACTCACGAAATGTGCTCCTTTCCAGTAATAGCAGCTGTCATTTCGGCTTGAACAGCCAATTGTCCATCAACCATGGCAGTCCCTTTCATACGCCACAGCTGGCGTTTTTGACGGGTAAGCTCACAAAATAAGTCCAGTCTGTCACCGGGTAAAACAGGACGTCTGAACTTTGCATTCTCAATGCCGGAGAAAAGGAAAATGGACTCTTTCAAGCGTTCTTCCTCAAATTCAGACAACACCATCAGCCCACTGGCTTGCGCCAAGGCCTCGATGATGAGCACCCCGGGCATGACGGGCAGGCCGGGGAAGTGTCCCTGAAAAAAAGCTTCGTTGGCAGAAACGTTTTTATACGCATGGACGGACTTATTGGGAACAAGGCTGACCACTCTATCCACCAACAGGAAAGGATACCTGTGTGGGAGGTAAGTCATGATTTTTTTAAGGTCTAAGGGCCCGATATCATTCACTACATCACTCATGAAAACTCCTCTTCCTTACGCTTTGTCTTCGTTCTTATCCGCAGACGCATTTTTTTCTAACTGAGAAACCCGTTTAAACAGGTCGGGGATTTTCGGGGCTAAAACCAGAAAGCGACCGTAGGTTCGTCTATCCATAAAGGGGGCTCCGCCGCCAATGGTGCCTGCGGGAATATCCGATGGAACGCCAGATTTGGCACCAATGGTCACATCCTCGCCAATGGTCAGGTGGCCCGCAACCCCAACTTGCCCTGCTAAGGTTGAACGAGCGCCGATTTTAGTACTGCCCGCTATGCCAACCTGCGAAATAAGCAGGGTTTGCTCGCCAATTTGAACGTTGTGCCCTATTTGCACCATATTATCCAACTTGGAGTCGGCCCCGATGCGAGTTGTCCCGATATGAGCCTTATCAATGCAAGTGTTGGCACCAATAACCACGCCTTTGGCAATATGCACGTCACCCGTCTGGGGAATATCCTGAATGCCGCCATCAAGGCGAATAAAGCCAAAGCCATCAGAACCAATGACAGCACCGGGATGAATGACCGAATTGTCACCAATGGTTACAGCCCGCATAATAACGGCGTTGGGATAGACCATAACGCCATCGCCAAGGACAGACTCCTCGCCTATATAAGCGCCGGGAAATATCTGACAGCCCTTGCCCAAACGCACACGAGGCCCGATAAAAGCGAAGGGATAGACAACGCAGTCATCGCCCAATTGCGCCGTAGCGTCAACGTGAGCTTTGGGGCTTATCCCCTTTTCCTCACCCTGTGGCTTGGTAAAAATAAATCCTGCTCTCGCAAAATCAAGGTAAGGATTGGCGCTAATAAGGCAGTTGGCGATATGCTCTTTGGCCTCTTCCGGGGCGATAATAGCGCCGGCTTTGGTCTGCATAAGGAGGTTGGCGTACTTTGGATTGGAAAAAAAACTTAATTCCGAACCCGTCGCTTCCTCCAAAGAGTTCAACCCTGCAATCTCAAGATTGCCATCACCTGTATATTCCAGCCCTAATTGTTCAGCTAAAACAGAAAGTCTCATGCAGTTACCACCTTCAGGCTATTTTTTCTTAGAGTCTTTCCAGAGGGAATTCACTTCTTCTACCATCTTGGCGGTAATGTCAGTGCCCTTTTCAAATTTTCCTGCGGGGAACAACAACCCTTGGGTATCAACGACTAAATCAAATTTGTTTTTTTCCGCATAAGTCTTCGCCGCCTGTAAGACTAGCTTGTCCATTTCAACACGTGCGGAAAGCTCAGATTCCTTTAAACGGGATAAGACTGCAGTGGTTTTTTCCATGTATTCAGTCTGACGTGTAATAAACTTTTCACGCTGTTCTTTAGTCGCCTTGGGGTCTTGCAAAACAGTGGCTTCACCAGCGAGTTTTTCACGCTCGGCTTCAAGTTCCTTGCGAATGGGATCCATGATTTTTTGCATGGTAGCGTACAGTTCTTTAAGGGCAACGCTCTGTTCCACGACCTTTTGTAAATCACACACAGCGACCTTAAGATCAGCACCATAGCTAGGAGTTGCCAAGCTCATTACCAAAAAAGCGGCGAGAACAAATATCTTACGCATAAAAACCTCTTCATGTTAATCTGAGACAAAAAGTTGAGAATTAAGACAACGGATACGCCCGTTGATGCTACTTTACACAGTAAACAATTCAAATCTACATCATGAGTCATCCTAAGGCGTGGACAGGGCTGTGAGGAGGGCGAAAGTCACCACGGTCAAACTACTATTAAGGGTTGCATCCATAACCAGTCCAACAAGTAAGGCTCACCGCGCAGACACTCTGTACACCATGATGAATGGCTGACAAAAAGACGCATATTGGCGGCTTCGCTACCAAGGCCTACCTTGGTTCAAACGAAAGATTTTACCGTGCTAAGGGGTAAAAAGTCAAGGAAGAGCTGCCACAGAGAGTCGTACAGAGCCTAGTTGATTATCTTGGCGAGTTCTTGCTTGTACGCCGCGATGCCCTGCACAATACCCCTCGCCTGATGGGTAAGAAAAGCGGTATTCTTGAGGTTTTGGGCGTCGCTACGATTAGAGGCATAGCCAAGCTCGATGAGGACGCTTGGCATACGCGCTCCCATCAGAACATAAAAAGGAGCTGGACGAACCTTGTTGTCCCTGTATCCGACTTTTTTGGTACGCAGTTCACGCAAAATATTGCCATGAACGGCCCTTGCTAAGGCTCTGGACTCTTTCAACTTAGAGTTGAGCATCAAATCGGTCAAAATGAACTGTACATCGCTCACCTTGGACATGGATACGGAGTTTTCACGAGCCGCGACTTTTTTGGCGCTGTCAGAGTTGGCTTCGTCCAGATAGTATGTTTCCAGACCGTGTATCTTGACGTTTTTATTGGAGTTCACATGAATGGATATGAACAAATCGGCCTTTTTCTCGTTGGCTAATTCCGTACGCCTGTTTAAGGCTAAAAAAGTATTGTTAGTTCGGGTGTACAAGACGGTATAGCCCGCGCGCTGGAGCTCTTTGCCTAATATTTTAGAAAAGGCCAGGGTTAAATCACGCTCCCGAATGCCATTGCCTTCAGTGCCGGGGTCCTTTCCACCATGGCCCGGATCAATCATAATGGTCTTGACGGTCAGGCCAAGTTGTTGTGCCCTATCCGCCACCGTTGTTCGGGTGGGTTTCCTGCCGCCGGAAGAAGGGGCGACCTTGGGTGATGCAGATGATTGAAAACGAGAGAGTAAATTTTGTGTTTTTCCTGCTTGAGCTGATTTGGGATAAGAGGCCTTAAGCTGCTCAACAAGCTTCTTGCCTTCTTGTGGGTTTTTCAGGGCAAGCCCCTGAATGGCCGCCGCGCGGTAAAGACTTTCTGGAGCCAGAGAATGTTTAGGAAATGACGCGGCGAGGGAAGTATAGGCTTTGGAAGCAGTGGTAAAATCAGCCCCTCTGAAGGATTTTTCTGCAAGGGAATGTTTGGCGCGCGCCGCATAAAACAAAGAGGTAACCTTGGTGTCGCCAGAGCTTTTTTTGGATAGCTGGGTAAATTGCCTATCGAGACTTTCCCAGTGATGCCGTAAACCTGACTTTTTAGCATCCTTTTGCAAAGCTTGATATTGGTTAATAAGGCCGTTGAGCTGTGCTTGAGGCGAGGGGGCGGCCTGGCTTAGACAGGGAACCAGCAACATACACAGTAAAACAATCGCCAGCGTATGCCACATAAGCCTTATTCTATGCTGTCTGCCCTTTATCACTCCACTATCCTTTTATATAGGCAAACGCCCGACACCGATATGTATTCCATAACAATGTCGGGCGAGAGGTTATACATAAACCCTTACAATTGGACTAGAAAGTCTGACCCATGGCAAATTCAAAGCGACCGCTGTCTCTTTTGCCGCGCCGGTCATCATCAAGGGGGATACCGTAGGCAAAGCGTAAGTCACCAAGGGGTGAACTCCAGCGAAGCTCAAGACCATAGGAGCGCAGGAATTCATCTTTCCATTTCCAGTCGTGGTCATTATCAGCGTTTATCCCCATGTCGAAGAAGGGAACCAGGGACATGCCGAGATCTTCACTGAAGGTCCAGATGTATTCAAGGTTCGCAAAAGCCATGCGGGTACCACCAATACGGTCGTTGGTCTTTCTATCCCGAGGAACGATATCACGCGAGTCATACCCACGCACTGAGTTGATTCCGCCCATCCAGAAACGTTCAAAAACAGGCACGTCTTTGCTACCGTTTTTATACAAAGCGGCGCCCTTTACCCGTCCATGAAGAACGTGGTTTTTCATGAGTTGGTAGTAGGACTGGTGCTCAAGGGTGACAGCGATAAAGTCGTCATCCCCGGCAAGAAGACCGCCACCATAATCAACCCGAATACTGTCGATGTTCCCCTTAGTAGGTGTTTTGCCGTCGGTTGAGTCCCTCACAAGGGTGACGGAACCAACGCTGGAATAGCGCACGCCGGTGTCGTAGCGTCTGATAAGATCACTGACATCGTCGTCCATATCATACAATTTATAACGGTCGAAGCGGTAGCCTAAGCCAACTGAAGTATATTCACCGATGGGGTGAGAAACTCGGGTTGAAACGCCTGTAGTCCGCTTTCTATAGTCAATATAGTCATCACGCCAGTGGTACAAATCCACAGCCAGGCTGAAATCAGTATCGTACAGGCGAGGGTTGACGAAAGTAAAGGTATAGGCATTTCGACGGCTGTTAAAGCCAGCCTGGAAGGCGGCCATATACCCTTTACCAAACAGGTTACGCTCCATGAGCGTACCGCCAACACCAACGTTAGAGAAGGTGGAATAGCCGACCCCGAACATTAAGGCACCGGTGGGCTTTTCTTTGACTTTGACTTTCAGGTCAACTTCGTCTTCACGCTCAGTGGGAACCAGTTCAATTTCAGCCACTTCGAAATAATCAAGACGGTGAATGCGCTCGTTACTGCGCTTAAGCTTATCGCCATCAAAGGCGTCGCCGTCGGTCAAACGCATTTCACGCAAGATAACGTTGTTACGAGTTTTATTATTCCCTTCGACCAACACACGGCCCACATAGAGCTTGTGTTTTTTGTCAATGTAGTAAGTAACGTCAACGATACCGCCACCCTGTTTTTGAGGAGTAGGGTTGACCTCGGCATACCCATGTCCAAACCGGGCGTAGTAATCCGTTAGTTTTTTTTCATCTTCCTGCATGGTAGAAAGTTTGAAATAGTTATCCTTGGCAGCGAGTTCATCCAGCTCAATCAGGTTCAGCAATTCTTCTTCGGATGCGATAAGATCGCCAGCTACTGCGACTTTACCAAGTTTATAGCGCTCGCCTTCTGCAACAGGGAAGGTGATGATGATACCTTCATCGTCATAATCAATTTTTGCCGCGGCAACAGTAACGTCAAGGAAACCACGGTCGAGATAGTACGCAGTAATGGCAGTGGCGTCGCGTTCAATATATTCTTCTTTTAAAACACCGCTCCCTGAAATCCAGGAAAGCCAGCCACGAGGACTCAAGAGCAATTCATCGCGAACATCACTTTCGCTCAGCTGCTGAACACCCTCAAGACGCACTTCTTTAATATATTGCTTGGTTCCTTCGTCAACAGTCAAAACCAAAGCAGCGCTGGTGCCCTGCCCTACGGGAGTTACACTAGGGGTAACAGAAGCAAGGTAAAACCCTTTTTTACGATACAGCTCGGTGACTTTAAGCAAGTCTTCGGACAAAAGGCGCTCGTTATAAATAGAGCCCTGTTTTGAACTAAGCACAGCAAGGATATCGCTCTCGCTTACTTCGCTCGCGCCCTCGACGCTGATGGACTCTATGCGGGGTTTTTCAACAACGGTATACACAAGAATATTCTTGCCATCACGCTGCTCAACACCAACTTGCACGTCGTTAAAATAGCCAAGATCCCAAATTTTCTTCATATCGCTGTCAATGACGGTAGAATCGACCATATCGCCGGGGCGAGTGGTCAAACGCATTAAAACAACTTCTGGATCAAGGGTTTTCGCGCCACGCACTTCAATATCGGCAATGGCGTCTTTGGGAGAAAACTCAGTGCTAATACGCTGAGCCAAGGTGGAAGCGGTGGAGACCAAGTCTCTTCCGCCACTGGCCTGATCAATATAGTAGGGCTTGGCGGTACCAGAGCCTGCCGGGACCATACGAGCGTCAACGCTCATCTGACCGCCAGCTTCGTTGATGGTTCCAAAAACAGCGTAATTCGCTCCGGCGAGGGAGGCGATACGCTTAGCGCCAGCGGCATCTAAAACCTGCAGTCTGCTTCGCTCAACAGCGCTCAGCATGGCTTCTTGGGGGACAACCCGAATACCACGCGTGGCAAGACCTTGACCGAGCATATCTGGAAAATCGATGGAAAGGCGCTGGATATCTTCGCTTCCGTTTACCTGAAACGGTAAAACCACAATGGTGGGGCCAGAACCTCGTTGAGGCGCGGCGAAAGCCTGTGTAGCCATGCAACTTAGCGCTACCATCAAGCTCAAGCTCAGAAAGAGACTCCTCTTCCAGACCCAGCTAATACGTTTGCTCATACAATTCTCCAGATTTGAGTTCAAACTGTCTGCCCATACGGCGCGCCAGTTCTATATTGTGGGTTACAACCACCAATGCCATGTGGTACGTGGCATTAAGTTCCAACATCAGTTCAGCAATCATTTGACCGTTCGCTTCGTCCAAGTTGCCCGTGGGTTCGTCGGCCAACAAAACGGCAGGTTTTTGTATAATAGCCCTCGCCATGGCGGCGCGCTGACGCTCGCCACCTGAAAGCAAGGTGACATCAAACGATTCACGCTTGCTCAGGCCCACTTGGGCAAGGGCAACCTGCGCCTTATCAAAGGCAATATCGCGTTTTTCACCAGCTATAAAAGCTGGCATGGCAACATTTTCAAGGGTTGAAAATTCGGGCAAAAGGTGATGAAACTGAAAAACGAATCCTATGGCGGTATTTCGCAAAAAAGCTTTCCTGCCCGCCGACATACTCACCAAATCTTCACCGCGAAATTCAATAGCTCCCCAAGAAGGATTAGCAAGACTTCCCAGTATATGCAAGAACGAAGATTTTCCACTGCCGGAAGAACCGACAATGGACAAGGTTTCGCCCCTGTAAATATCCATAGTAATATCTTTAAATACTAAAACTTTTTCATTTGGGCTAGAAAATTCTTTACCCATATGGGAAATTTTATAGAGAAGAGGGTTTTCAGTCATTCCAGCTCACCTTACTCATGACGCAAAGCGCTTACGGGCTCAAGGTTTGCGGCCTGTCTTGCCGGGTACAGAGTCGCCACGAAACAAATGACCATGGCGGCCACACCAATAATGACAAGGTCGGAGGTATGGAGCAGAACAGGCAGGTAGTCGAGGGAATAAACCCCTTTGGGCAACTTGATAAAGCGATATTTTTTGAGAAGCCAACAGGCCGTTAAGCCAAGGACATAGCCAACTGTCGTCCCGAGAAATCCAATGAGAATCCCTTCTAGCATAAAAATAGAGCGAATGGTGGCGCGCTTTGCGCCAAGGGACATTAAGATAGCGATATCGCGGGTTTTTTCCATAACCAGCATGACCAGGGAGGTAATAATAGAAAAAGCACCAACCACAACCACTAAAAATAAGATAATGGACATGGCGGCCTTCTCAAGCTGTAGGGCGGCAAAAAGGTTGGCGTTCATCCTCATCCACGTCTGGACATAAAAAGTTCCGCCGAGGGCCTCGACGATTTTATCCCCTATGGCTTCAGCCTTATCAGGGTTCACCATGGCGACTTCAATGCCTGTGACCGCCCTGTCGCCCCAGCCAAGGAGTTCGCGCGCCGCGGGCAAGTTAATGAAAACCAGAGAAGAGTCATATTCAAACATGCCCAGCGAAAAAACCGCCACAACCCGAAAGGATTGAACCTTGGGCGTGTAGCCAGCCGTTGTGCTTTGGCCAGAAGGGGCAATCATATTCACTCGGCTCCCCACATTCAGATGCAGGCGCTTGGCTAAGTCTAACCCCACGATAATACCTGGGATGGGACTGGCTGTGGCGAGGTCGTCCAAACTGCCTTCGATTATTTTGTCTAAAACACCAATGGTGCCTTTGGCGGTCGCCGGGTCAATGCCGCGCAAAACAACGCCCTTGCCCCCTGCCGAGGAAGAAACCATGAGCTCAGAATAAATAAAAGGAGTGGCCCCCACAACACCATCAACGCTTCCGATGGCCTCCAAAATTTCAGGCGAAGGGTAAACATGCCCTCCCCCGTCAAAAACAACGGCGTGGGACGTGGCGCCGATTATCTTATCGCGCAAGTCCGTGCTAAAACCATTCATAACCCCCATGACAACAACTAAAGCCGCCACCCCAAGGGCAACGCCAATGACCGCTGTCCAGGAAATTATGGAAATAAATTTCTGGTCGCGCTTGGAAAAAAGATACCGCAGGGCAATGAATAAATCGAAAGGCACGTTTTCCTCACCGTAAAAAACCCTTCACAGCCCCTCTCTCAAAAAGGGGCATGAAGGGTTGCAAAGCGGATATGATAGGCACTCCTATCACTACAATTGTTCAGGCTTAAGCAAAGGAAAGAGAATAACTTCGCGAATGGACGCCGAATCCGTCAGCAGCATGACTAAACGGTCAATGCCTATTCCCTCCCCAGCCGCGGGGGGCATGCCATATTCCAGGGCACGCAAATAATCTTCGTCCACGCCATGCGCTTCGACGTCGCCAGCGGCCTTTTCGGCCTCTTGGGCCATAAAGCGCCCACGCTGGTCAGCGGGGTCGTTTAACTCAGAAAAAGCGTTGGCAAGCTCGCGCCCGGCAATGAAAAGTTCAAAGCGGTCGGTCACGTTGGGGTCGTCGTTATTACGACGGGACAAGGGCGAAATTTCCGTTGGATAATGATAGATAAAGGTCGGCTGGATGAGCTTGGTTTCCACGTCAACGTCAAAAAGCTTGGCTTGCAATTTCACCAAGGACTCGCCTTCAAGTATTTTTTCGCCGCGCTGTTTCAAGTAGTTCGCCAATCGTCCGTAGTCCGTATAAAAATCTTCGGTGTGCCCCCCAATGGTCTCAAGGGACTCATAAAATTTAATGCGTTGCCAGGTACCGGGAGTCAGATCGATGGTCTCTTCTTGGTAGGTGATGACCGTATCGCCACAAACGACCTTAGCCAAGTGACCGATAAGCTCCTCACTTAAATCCATGAGGTTCTCAAAGGTGGCGTAAGCCCAGTAGAACTCACACATGGTAAACTCAGGGTTGTGCCGTGTGGACACCCCTTCGTTACGAAAGTTGCGGTTGATTTCAAAGACTTTTTCAAAGCCGCCCACTAAGAGCCTTTTCAAATAAAGCTCAGGAGCGATGCGCAAAAAGAGGGGAATATCAAGGGCATTGTGGTGGGTATTAAAGGGTCGTGCCGCCGCTCCACCCGCCATGGGTTGCAACATAGGCGTTTCAACCTCTAAAAATCCCCGCTCTTCCATAAAATGTCTGAATTCTTTTACTATCTGGATGCGCTTTTCAAATATCTCGCGAGTTCTCGGTGTTACGATTAGGTCCACATAACGCTGGCGATAGCGTGTTTCCATATCTTTAAGACCGTGAAATTTTTCTGGCAAAGAACGGATGGATTTAGTTAATAAAACAACTTTATTACAGCTAACAGTCAGCTCACCGGTTTTAGTAAAAAAGAGCGTTCCTGAAACGCCAACCAAATCGCCCGTATCAAACTTTTTAAAGAGGGCGTAGTCCTCCCCAAGGTCATCCCTTGAGGCATAGCACTGCACCCGTCCGGTCGTGTCCATGAGGTGAAAAAAAGCCATTTTTCCAAAAGACCGCAAAGAAACAATCCTACCCGCCAAGATGACTTCGCCAGCCTCGGCAAGGGCAGCCTCGTCTACACCGTCATAGCGCTCCATAAGAGTGGCGGCGTAGTCCTTTTTCTCAAAACCATTGGCGTAAATGCTAATATCGTTATCAAGCATTTCACAAGCTTTCACCACGCGCGCTTTGGCGACCTCGCTCAGTTCATCTTTTTCCACCATGCTTTCAAGCATAGGCATAAAATATTCAACATGCGGCGATTTCGTAGGAAGCTTTACTTTGCTTTTGCCTTTTTTTACAGCTTCTGGCTTGGAATTGGAAGAAAGAGAACTCAAGATTACACTCCATGCGGTAGACACAAAAATTATTTGAGATTTAGGGCTATGCCAAAAAGCACAAGCTGTCAAGTCTGGCAGTGATAATTAAGCGCTAATATGCCCTTTGTGAGTTTTTTCTCAGCACCAGTTTTTTTCATCCGAAGTTGTGTGAAAAGCCTTTCTATCAAAAGATTTCCATCGACACTTATACAAAACTTGGCTTAATTCATCACCTCAGCTGTCAACCTTCGAGATATCCCCTCCTCCAAAGTCGCCACAAGGGCCGTTATTGCCTCTTTTCTTTCTTACATCGACCTTATCGAACAATAAACTTTTCCATGACCTGACGCATCTTGCCTCTCACCTTTGCGAACTGCCCTCCCACGTCTTTTTGTGATCCGTGATTTGCCTTCTGAACTACCGTCCCAAGGTTTACCCCCCCAGCTGGTTCGGGTTTCGCAATAAACACCTTGGAATATCTTTCACATAGGCGCAAAACTCCCCAACCATAAAGCGCCCTTTTAGTCCGTGCTCTATTTTTTGCAATACCCCACGCCCATGTGATATCCAGCGAGACCTTGAATGGCCTTTCTAAAGAGCTACTTTACTAATCCAGCGTTTGGCGGTATTATTTCGATTCTTTGCAAAGAGCTTTATTGAGGAGTCAGCAGTGGAACAAACATACAAAATAGGCGAAGCAGCGACCCTGCTTAACCTTAAAACGTATGTCTTGCGATTTTGGGAAACAGAATTTCCCCAAATCGCCCCTTTACGAACTGAAAAAGGTCAACGCCTCTATCGAGCCAAAGATATCGAACTACTCGAACGAATCCGCTATCTGCTCCATGAACAAGGGTTAACCATTGACGGAGCTCGTAAAATTCTCGACAGCCACGAAGCCGAAGCCTTTATTCCCACAAGCCCCATAGCGGCGAACATGCCCTCTCCCATGGAACCCCACAAACATTCTCCCGACCATGCCGCATCTTGGCCACCTCATCACTCCGCGCCAAGCCCCAAGGCTTTACCTTCAGACACCACACAAGCGTATTCGCCCGGCTCACCCGGCTCACCCGACGCACCCGACTCGCCCGATTCTCTCAGTTCACCAGATTCACCCAGCTCACCCTGCATACCCGACGCACGCGGCACAAGTGATAAAAGAACGACAGGCGAAGCATGGCATGGCACCCCCCAGGGCACACAACCAGTTTCTTTAAAGAGCGGGGTTTTGGGCCATGCCCCTCAAAATTCGCCTGAATCTGACAGCGGTTTTTCACACGCCCCCCTTGCTCCACTAGGCCAACCTAAGGCAAACCAAACAGATGGTCAGGTTGCTAACCATACAGCCTCAACGGCTAGCGCATCCTCAGAATCTTTACGACCTAGCGGCGCGGCCCTGCAAACTCTCATAACCGATCTTGAAGAAGTCGCCACGATTTTACGCTGCGACGCCACACAAGGAAGTTTTATACAATGATACTCTCTCCCTCCCTCCTTTCCTGTGATTTTGGTAATTTCTCAAGCGAATTGCGCCGTTTGGAAGAGGCAGACATTTCATGGGTTCATTGGGATGTGATGGACGGCATGTTTGTGCCTAACATCACCTTTGGCGCGCCTATCATTAAAAATCTCCGTTCAAAAACCGATCTTTTTTTCGATGTCCACCTCATGGTAGAAGCGCCAGAGCGCTATATTGAGGACTTTGCCAAAGCCGGTGCCAACCTGCTCACCATTCACGCCGAAGCAACCACCCACCTCGACCGCACCCTGAATGAGATACGCAACCACGGCATGCTCGCAGGCGTTGCTTTAAACCCTGCCACGCCCCTTTCTGCCATTGAAAATGTTCTTTACTGTCTTGACCTTGTCTTAATTATGAGTGTAAACCCCGGTTTTGGCGGACAAAAATTTATCCCCCAAAGCCTCAACAAAATCAAAACTCTCTCAGCCCTCATTGACGAACAGCATCACAGCACCGTTATTGAGGTTGACGGCGGTGTGACACCTGATAACACCCAAGCTCTGGTTGACGCCGGGGCAGATTATCTGGTTTCCGGTTCCGCTTTTTTTAATCACCCGCCCCTAAAGGAACGCCATGCCGTTTTCTTACAGGCAGCGGCCCTTAGTTCTCGAAAAACACGCTTGGCACAAGCCATTACCCAATAAACAACGTTGTAAAAATACAAACATCGTCCTGTTCATGCATGAAGGAGACTTTCCATGCCTACTCAAAAAGAACTTGCCAATGCCATCCGCTTTCTGGCTGTAGACGCCGTCCAAAAAGCCGCCTCGGGTCACCCCGGCGCGCCCATGGGCATGGCTGATATGGCAGAAGTGTTATGGAATGAATTTTTAATCCATAACCCTGCGGATCCAACTTGGGTCAACCGCGACCGCTTTGTTCTGTCCAACGGTCACGCCTCCATGCTCCTTTACGCGGTCTTGCACCTTAGTGGCTATGAAATTTCCATTGACGATATCCAAAACTTTCGCCAGCTCCATTCCATCACCCCCGGGCACCCCGAACTGCATATGACTCCCGGCGTTGATTTAACCTCAGGCCCCTTGGGCCAAGGCATCGCCGCCGCCGTAGGTATGGCTCTGGCTGAAAAACTGCTGGCTACCGAATTTAACCGCGAAGACCTCCCCATTATCGATCACTACACCTACACCTTCCTTGGTGACGGGTGCATGATGGAAGGGGTGGCGAGCGAGGCCTGCTCACTGGCAGGAACCCTTGGCCTGAATAAACTCATCGCCCTGTGGGACGACAACGGAATCTCCATTGACGGTGACGTGAAAGACTGGTTTGCCGAAAATGTTCCCGCCCGCTTCGTGGCCTATGGCTGGAACGTCATCAAGGACGTTGACGGGCATGACGCCGTGGCCTTGAAAAAAGCCATTGCCAAAGCCAAAAAGTCCTCAGACAAGCCAACCCTCATCTGCTGTAAAACAACCATCGGATTTGGCTCACCAGCCCTTGCCGGCTCTGCCAAAACCCACGGTTCCCCTCTGGGCGAAGAGGAAATAGCCGCCACTCGCAAAGCCCTCGCTTGGCCTTACGAACCCTTTGAAATCCCCTCTGAAATCAAAAGTGCATGGGACGCTAAAAAAGAAGGGAAAAAAGCCCAAGCCAAATGGGACACCCTCATGGAAGAATATTCCAAGAAACACCCCAAGCTCGCCAAAGAACTGGCAAGACGCCTCGCCGGAGAGCTACCCGCTAACGCCAGTAAGCTTCTGCAGGAATTTGCCCTTACCGCCCAAAAGGAAGGGGGCATGCAGGCCAGCCGTGTTTCATCTAAAAAAGTTCTCGACGCCATCGCTCCCCATATACCTGAACTCCTTGGCGGTTCTGCCGACCTGACAGGCTCTGTGGGCACCCTTTGGGACGGAGCCGAGCGCATCACTCACGACAATTTCGCCGGGCGTTATATCTCCTATGGTGTCAGAGAGTTCGCCATGGCCGCCATTATGAACGGCCTTGCGGTTCACGGCGGATTTATCCCCTATGCCGGAACCTTCTTGGTTTTTTCCGACTACCTCAAGCCAGCCGTTCGGCTTTCAGCCCTCATGAAGCAACGGGTGATTCAGGTACTTACCCACGACTCCATCATGGTCGGCGAAGATGGGCCCACCCACCAGCCCATTGAGCAAATCTCCAGCTTGCGCCTTATTCCCAATGTGCATGTGTGGCGTCCCGCCGATGCCGTTGAGACGGCCTTTGCCTGGCAAAGCGCCCTCGAAAGCACCGCCGCGCCCAGTTGCTTGGCCCTAAGTCGTCAAAATCTACCAGTCTTATCGCGTGACAACGCCACTTTTGACAATATTCGCCGTGGTGGTTATGTCGTTCGCAAAGCAAAAAAAGCTACGCCCGACGCCTTGCTCATCGCCACGGGTTCCGAAGTTGCCCTCGCCTTACAAACTGCCGAAGTCCTTGAAAAGCGCGACATTGATGTTCAAGTGGTATCCATGCCTTGCGCCGAAATCTTCGACAAGCAAGACCGTACATGGAAAGAAAGCGTTCTTCCCTTCGCTGTGAAGGCTCGCGTAGCCATCGAAGCGGGAGCTTCAGACTGGTGGTATAAATATGTAGGACTTGAAGGCGCCGTAGTCGGCATTGACAGTTTTGGCGAATCAGCCCCCGGCGGCGCTGTTTACCAATACTTTGGCTTTACCCCCGACCATGTGGCCAGTGTTGTGCGCACCACCCTGACAGGTTGCCAGCTTTCGGTCGATGACAACTAAGCTTGTGAATACTGTAATCTTGTCTAGACAGGCAAAGGCGGCTATGTGATAAAAACTAAAAACCGCCTTTTCCCGTCCAGACTTAAACGTAAGGCGGGTTCAAACCCCTTAACTTACGCCCGCTATATCGCCCTTATCTGCTTTATCGGGGTGGCTATCTTTTCTGGTGTGCTTTCTTTTTACGCTGGGCGGGGTGTCCAAAACGCCCTCATTGAAAAAGACAAGCAAACTGCTCGAATTCTGGCTAACTACCTCGACAAACAGATATTCAGCCGTTTTACTCTGCCCACCAGCATCGGCTTTGGTTTTATCAGCCTGCAACACCCAGCCCAATACCGCCACCTCGACCAAGTCGTTACAACGATTATTCACGGCCTTGATGTTGAGCGAGTGCGCATTTTCAGCCTCGACGGCATTGTCACCTACTCCACCGACCAAACCGAGGCCGGCCTTGAAAATCTTGCCAGCCCCTCTATCGCCGTAGCCGATAATTACGAAGGGCCCATTTTCGACATCGATGGATCGGTTCCCTACTGGAAGCTCCTTATCCAGCACCCTTCGGTGGAGCCAAACTCCATTGTTCTGCGAACAACCTATCCTTTGCGCCTGCAACATCGCCTTCCCTCAACGGGCGAAGAAAGTCCTCCCATTTTGGGGATTTTAGAATTCACTCAAGATTTGACAACGGAATACCTTGCAACCACACAGCTTCAAACCTTCTTCTTCGCTGTCAGCTTTGCTTGCGTTATTATTCTTATCTCTGTTTTATTGTTCATTATCAAAAGAGCCGAAAAAACGGTTTCGGCCAGCATAGCTGAGGAACAACGCCTTACGGAAGAACTGCACCAAAGTGAAAAACTCGCCAGCATGGGCCGGGTTATCGCGAGTATTGCCCATGAAATCCGCAACCCCCTTGGGATCATTCAATCAAGCTCGGAGTTACTTCTTAAACGCAACAACGGAGCCGATGCCCTCACCAGCAGTATTCTCACCGCCATTTATGACGAATCTAAACGTCTTTCGCAAACGGTCAGCGACTTTTTAGATTATGCCAAGCCCCATGTTCTTAAAAAAGACCCCGTTGACACAGCTCAGCTCATTCAACAAGCCCTGACCTTCCTCAAGCATGAAATTGACAACAAAAATATCGACGTCATCACCACCATGCACCATGAAAAAGTCTATAACACCCTTGGGGATAGCGATTATCTCTATCGCATGATATACAATATTATCAGCAACGCCATCCAAGCCACAGGCGAGGGAGGCACCATTCTTATCAATCTTGCTGAACACAAATCCCCCGAAGCCGTTATCGAGCTTACCTTTCAGGACACGGGCTCGGGCTTCGCCGAAGAAGACCTCCATCGGTTAACCGACCCCTTCTTCACCACAAAAGACCATGGCACAGGCCTCGGGCTCGCCATAGTCCATAATATTCTTACAAGCCACTCTGGCAAGATGGAACTTTCAAACGCACCAGAGGGCGGCGCCATTATCCGCCTCACTCTGCCGCAATTTAGTGAATAGCTATGAACAACAACAAAGACGCGCGTATCCTCATCATTGACGACGAACGAAACTACCTCCTCGTTCTTGAAGCCTTGCTGGCTGATGAGGGCTATACCATAACGGCGCTCAACGACCCCGAGATGGCCCTGGCTTTCATGGATGAATCCGAAGTCGACGCTGTCATTACCGACATGAAAATGCCCAAGCTTTCAGGCAAGGAAGTCCTGCAGGCCATCAAACGCGACTACCCCGATATCCCTGTGCTGGTCATGACCGCCTTTGGCTCCATTGAAAGCGCCGTAGACCTCATGAAAATGGGCGCCTTTGACTATATTACCAAGCCTTTTGCCAACGATGACCTCCTGCTTTCCATCCACAACGCCTGCGAGCTGTCCAAAGTGCACCGTCGCTACAGACTGCTTCATGAAAACTTAGAACAGCAATACGGCCTGCATCAGATTGTCGGCGCCAGCAAAGCCATCAAAGAAGTTCTCTCCCTTGTGGACCGCGCCGCCCCAACCAAAAGTAATATCCTTATTTCAGGTGAATCTGGTACGGGCAAAGAACTGGTGGCTCGCGCCGTTCATTTCGCCTCCTCGCGCAAAGAAGGGCCCTTTATTAGCGTTAACTGCATGGCCTTAAACACCGGAGTTTTGGAAAGCGAGCTCTTTGGTCACGAAAAAGGCTCCTTTACAGGGGCTGTGGCAACTCGCCGAGGTCGCTTCGAACTTGCCCATAACGGAACGCTCTTTCTGGATGAAATAGGCGAATTATCTCACGATATGCAGGTAAAACTGTTGCGGGTATTGCAAGAGCGAAAATTTGAACGCGTGGGAGGCACGGAAGAAATAGAGGTGGATATTCGCATTGTCGCCGCCACCAATAAAAATCTTCTGGAAGAAGTAGAAAAAGGCACTTTTAGGGAAGACCTCTACTATCGCCTCAATGTCGTTCATATTTTGCTCCCTCCCTTACGAGACAGACGCGAAGACATCCCCTTGCTCATAGCGCATTTCATGGCGAAAATAGCCGAAGAAAACGAAATCTCGCCCAAAGCCATTTCATCGGAAGCCATTCAGCTTCTGACAAGTTACGAATGGCCCGGCAATATTCGCCAGCTCCAAAACATTTTAGAACGCTGTGTTGTTCTTTCCCAAGGCAACGCCATTGAAGCAGGCGACTTACCCGCTGAAATTCATGACAACGAAACCCAACTTAGAAACGCGTTGGATCTTCTGCCCGTTGAGCTTGACCTTGCGGAAACTCTGGACACCTTGGAAGCCGCCATTGTGCGGCGTGCCCTTGTAAGAGCCGACTTTGTTCAAGTAAAAGCCGCGGAACTCCTAGGCATCTCTAAAAGTCTTTTACAGTATAAACTTAAAAAATACGGCATCACGGGGCATTAATGGCCTGTACTCCATAAACCCTACAGCCCTTTTCGAAAGCCCCATTTGGTTCACTTCATACCGCATGGGGCTTCTTTTTTCGGACTTGGAGGACTTGGGGGGCTTTGGGAACTTTTACCGAGCAATCGCTCAACCCACGAACCGCTTGAATGAGCCCAAGTACCCCATGCACCAAGATGACGTACTTCAAGCCCCGTTCCCTCCCCTTACCTTGCCTTGAACTTTGTACTCAAAAACCAGCCCCAAAATCTGTCATAGTGGTATTTAGTGGCTATTTAGTGAAGATATTGCCGTAATACTTGCCTTTAGACCCACCTGAACCTATTATATTATTGATAGATACTTTGTTGTCGTGAAGCGCAAAACAACCTTGCTTTTTGGCAGGTTGCCCGAGGTTCTTGATATAGTCTTTGGGTAGTCCTTGAAAAACTCCCCTTTCAGGCAATAAGCCCCCAAGGATATTATAACAGGGGTTCTTGCCCTCTCACCCTTCCCATCTGGCCCGCATGCAACCCCTTGTCACTTGGCTGTCCCTGTTCACGATAAACCTCAGAAGAACAAACACTCAAACCCCTTGAAATTTACGCATTTGCCCAGTCCCATATAGCGCCAAGGAGCCATCATGAAAAAAGTATCCTCCCTCACATTTTCCACCAGTCTCAAGCGTGACGATATCTGTGACATTATTGAAGACCTAACCGACAGCCTTGAGGATGGGCAGGTTAAAATTCAACGCAATGAAGAATATGTGGATTTTAGCGTGCCTCAAGTGATCGACCTTGATGTAGCCGCCTCTTTGGAAGAAGAATTGGCATCGCTCACCTTTCATGTAAGCTGGAAAACCGTCCCACAGGACGACAAGTCAAAGGACAAGACCGACCAGACAGACGATTCTTTTCAGGCTGGCGATTTCTTCAAGGCCGACTTTCCCCCCAAAGGTTCGCCCAATTTAGAAGTTGCCCTTGAAAATGCAAAATCAGCCGCAAAAGATACTGCCCTTGCCCTGCAAGATGTTTTTAAGGCTTTTTCTGCCAAGGCCATGCGTAAGTTTAACAAAGCAGGCGATAAATTCGAAGAAAATCTTGGTAAAAAAGCAGAAGAAGTCCGTGAAAAAGCCGGAGATTTCGCCAGCGCCGCCGCTGAGAAAGCAAAATCTACCATCAACGGCGTAAAAAAGTCCTCTCAACCCAAAGAAACTGCGCCTCAACCCGAACCTGCCAGCCAGCCAGATAAGGATTCTGAGCAAAACTCAGCCATCCCGAAGGCACCTTATGGCCCAACAACTTCGACAACCTCGACGGCTTCGACGGCTTCAAAGGCTGATGCACAAACATCCGCCAGCAATGCCATTGACGTGGAATTTACCACGGTCGATACCACCAAGGTGTCAGCGAGCACAGCTTCGCCCGAAGCACCATCAGGGGAAAACACCCCAAATAAAGAGGCATCTGGCAAAGATGCAGTAGAAAATGAAACTGCAGATAAGCCTACAGCAGGCAAGGAAACTGCGAGTAAAGCCAATGCAGCAACAACCAGCTCGGGCAAAGCCACCAAGACTTCCGGCGTAGCCACTTCGGTAACCATAAGCAATGCCAAGGTAAGCGAAGATGTAACCTCTGCTAGTTCTACCCCACCTGAGCCAGCCAAGGCACCGCAAAAGCCAGCGACTAAGAAAACCGTTACTAAAAAGCCTGCCGCCAAGAAGTCTACACCGCCAAAACCTACACCCAAAAAAGCCGAGCCCCAGAAGGCCACCGACAAAAAGACTGCTAGCAAGAAGACAGCTGTTGCCAAGGCGTCAGCTCAAACGACCGCTAATAAAACGGCTGAAAAAGCGACTGTAACAGACAAAACGACAACCAAGGCAACCGCTATCAAAGGCACAGCCAAAACTACCAAGGCTACCAAAACTGCCAAGCCAACGACGCCTAAGCCCAAAAAAACTCCCCAGCCAGTATCCAAAAAGACAGCGGGCAAAGATAGCGCCATAAAAGAAGACACCACGCAATAAACCCTAGGCCAAGACCCTTTATGCCCAACACGCCTCCCTACCGCTATTAACCCTTAGCCCCCTTGGGGAAACGCCCAGAGAGTACTTTTATGAATACATACAACCTTGTTTTCCATGTGGATAAGAGAGATGGTTCCATATCTGTGGCCTTCACCAACGCCATCAATTACGCCAATGCCTTACCTGACAAGAATTTTTCCATGGCTCTTGTTGTTAACTCGGTGGCCGTCACAGAAATCGTTGCCGAAAACAAGACCATAGGCACCAAGCTTGAAGAGGCCGCTAAAAAAGGGTTGCAAATTTTTGTGTGCCAAAACGCCTTAAAAGCCAATAGCATTAAGCCTGAATTGCTCTATCCCCAATGCTCCGTTGTGGAGGCTGGCATTGTGACCCTTGTTGAACTTCAACAAAAAGGCTACGCCTACATAAAACCATAAGGCATTGACCTTGAGCAAAGGAAGCGTTCTTTTTAAAGTCCTGCTCAAGAACCCATCATAGTTGGCTGGCTCCTGAGCATGTCAAGGCCGACATATGGCCATAGGTTGGAGATTGCGCAAGCTGTCTGGCGGGCGAAGGGCATGAAAACGACACCCCCTGCTCAGACCTAGCAAGTGTTTTTTGCTGGCCCTTAAGAAAGCAGGACGAGCTTGCAAGGATAGTTTGAGTTTCAACTGGACAGCATGATGAAGTGGCGTAGCCTTGCTTAACGGATCTTAATGGGTATGCCGGGTTTACCTGGTTTAGTGGTCTTGGCGAATTTGGCTAGTTTAACGGGCCTATCGGCTTGGCGGGTATCGGCGAACTTGACGGGCTACTTGCACTTGACGGGCTCGTATAAACTGATGTTTTGCTATGCTTTAATGCGCTGGCGACCTGACGATTCACCAGCAGGAACTGTCTTCTAGCGAGACTCCCAAGAGACTTCGGTGCCTCCAAGCAAAGGCCAGACAGACTCTTTCTTTTTTTCCTTTCAAATAATCCCTCAAAGCGGTTGTAATAGGCTTTTCTTTTGGGCCTACATCATTTAGGGTAACCTATGTATAAATATCTCTTCTTCTTCATTTTTGTCACCTGCTCCCTGCCAGCCCTGGCTTGGCAAGGGCGAATCGTTTCAATTTCTTCGGGTGACACCTTCGCTGTTCAACCCCTTGAGGGCGGAGAACAGGTGCAGGTCAAGCTGTGGGGTATTACCTGCCCTGACGTGTATCAGCCCGGCGGCCAATTGGCGAAATCCTTTGTTGATAACCTTTGTTTGTTCAAAGTCGTGGACGTTCAAGATAAGATAGTCTCCTCTGCCAGCCTACTCTTTGCCACCGTCCACCTTGATGACGGTTCCACCCTCCAGCAACAGCTCCTTGAAAGTGGCTTGGCCTGGGTCTATGATAAAGAATGTAAAGGCTGTTACAGGTGGAAAATGGCGGAACGAGAAGCCCAGAAAGATAATCTCGGGATATGGAGACAAGAAGCCCCCACGCCCCCTGAGGATTGGATGAAACAAAGCGGATAAGCCTCACAATAAAACACAATTTTCACCCCATCTCATCAAAGCCTACCCGCTCTATCCAATCCCAAACGCGTTACTCAGCCCAGTCTATTCGCTATAGTCTACCCATTCCTACCAGTCCCTACCCACTCCTATCCGTTCCTAGCCCTCCCTTTCAGCACCACCTTGGTTTCTCACGCGTGTTTTGCCTTATATCCGCCCTCTCCTTATACCTCTTTGCCCTTATTGCAGCCTTCCCCTGCCTCCTCGCGCGCCTTCAAAACATCACATGAGAACCGCATGGAATAACCTTGCGCCCAGCTCCCCCTCTAGGATGTTTTCCCCCGCCATTGAAATACCTCGCCAGAGAGGCACTATTGTTTATTGCTATTCTGGGCTATAGTTTTACTAGGTCTCTTCATATGGTTGATGCCAGCGTTATGCCCGCTCCAAGGCATGAAAAAAAGCGGAGGATCATATGGGTGAATTCTTAGACATACACCCTTGGGCATTGCCCCTTATTATTTTCTTTGGACGAGTGTGCGATGTACCTCTCTCAACTATTCGTATTATTTTTGTCGCCAGAGGTGAAAGGAAAATAGCGCCCATCATAGGATTTGCCGAAGTATTCATCTGGATTGTCGTTATTTCACAAGTCCTTGCCAGAGCCAACAACATGGCCAGCTATTTAAGCTACGCCGGGGGGTTTGCCGCAGGAACGTATATCGGACTTGTTATTGAAGACCACATGGCACTCGGCTTTTATAAAATCAGCGTCTTTACCAAGAATAAAGGCCAACAGCTTATAAAAACCCTGAACCGCTATACCTTTGGAGCCACGCTTTTCCATGGCGAAGGGGCAATGAACCCCGTTGATGTCATTGAAATAATTGTCAGCCGTAAAAACAAAAAATCAGTGGAAAATATTATCCACGATTTTGACGCCGCGGCCTTTGTGGTTGTGGAAGAAATTAAAAGCAAGTCTTTTGGTATTTTTACCCGCCACAAAAGTCTCATTCCAGCCCGCATGGATAAATAAAACCGCACCAACAGAGTCTAATGCCACCACAAACTTAAAAAGCCGTCACTTCTGTCATGAACAAAAGTGACGGCTTTTATGGTGTCAGCGTTATGTAATAGAATTACATATCAGGCGATATATCCGTGTATTACCAGGCTTTTTTCAAGAGTTCTAAGATATCGCCTTCCGTTGGCTTGCGGGGGGTTGAAAGGGTGCTCAACTCCTGATGTACCGCGTCATGGGCAATGGTCTCAAAGAGGGACTCAGGCACTCCAAGCTCTTTTAAGCGGGGAATGCGTAAGTTTCTCGCAAGGCTTTCAAGACAAGCGCTCACATCATCACCAATGGTAAGGTGCGACTTTCCTTCGGGGCAAATGGAGAGAGCGCGAGCGATATTTTTCATCTTTTCACGCCCGATGGCAGGCACGTTATATTCCATGCCATAAGGCAGGCCAACGGCGTTGGCAACGCCATGGGGCACATTGCAGTGCGCGCTCATGGGGTGAGCCATGGAGTGCACAACACCGAGGTTCGCCATGGAAAAGGCATAGCCCACAAGGCAGCTGCCTAAAAGCACGTTGGCGCGCGCTTCCATATTACTGCCGTCATTATAGGAAGTGAAAAGCGAATTATAGACAAGCTTGGTCGCTTCAAGGGCAATACCGTCGCTCAGCGGTGTCGCCCACAAGGACACATAAGACTCAAGGCCATGTGTTAAAGCGTCCATACCCGTGGCGGCCGTGATGGCGGGAGGAAGCCCCGCCACAAGCTCAGGGTCCACAACAGCAAGATGGGGGGCCACATTTTTCCCGAAGATAACCATTTTGCGGACGTTTTCCGTATCAGTCACCACGGAAACAACGGTTACCTCACTTCCTGTACCCGCCGTGGTAGGAATGGCGACCAGGAATTTACCGGGTTTCTCTACCTGATCAATGCCATTATAGCGATGGATAGGGCCGGGGTTGGTTAAAAGAATATTGACCGCTTTGGCTGTGTCCATGGAGCTTCCTCCTCCAAGGGCCACAATGGCGTCGGCTTTAAAGCTACGCGCTTTTTGCGCGGCTTCTTCCACCTGATAGTCTGGCGGATTTGGCAGAACACCATCATATTCTTCTACAGCAAGACGTTTTTTCTTCAGGCTTTCCAGGATGTCCTCGGTCAATCCAGCGGCTTTCACGCCTTTGTCATAAATAAGAAAAACGCGCTTGCACCCACGCTCTCGCAAAAGAGCGCCAATCTCACGACTTTTTCCATTGCCAAAATGGACAGATGTTGGCAGAGAGAACATAAGGTTCATAAAGGGCCTCCCTCAAAGGTAAAAAGTTAGAAAAACAGTATATTATAGAGGAGAACAGTGTTTTTCCATTTCTTCTTTGGGAACGTCAAAAACTGAATTATGAGGAGCCAGGGGTTCAGTCCGCACGAAAGCCGGCACATCGTCATCAGCCGGGGTGAAACCCGCCAAACGGTTATACGAGCGCTCTCTTTCAAGGGTCGCAAGACCAAGACCAAAAACGGACTCTCCCGTCCAGGTCTCGCCAAAGGTCGCTTCAAGTAACCGGGCCACAATGGCTGGGCCTTCGGGCGGAGTGATGGCCATGCCCGCGAACAGGCAAATGCCAAGGCAGTCAATCATGGCGCATCCCCCTTGGGCAACAGCAGAAAGAGCCGCCTGCCCGTCGGCGGAATGAGGATCAACGCTGGGATCGCCTAAGGTATTGCCACAGGTGTGGTCAGCCCCCATGGGCGAAGTGGCGTAGGTTACCCCTGTACCCTTCAAACCTCTGGGGTCGTAAGCCGCCATGGCCTGACTTTTAACCGTGGGAATGCGCTTGGCGTTTTTAAGGGCGCCATAACGGGCGGTTCCCTGCCCAAGCTCTTTCCCAAGGGGCGTTCCTTTTTTCATTTCGTCAAACAGTTTGAGAGCACCGTCATTATCGCCAAAGGCAAGCAAGCCTGTTTCCATGGCAACGGCAATGGTCGCTCCCGTCTCAATGGTGTCGATACCAATCTCGTCACAGGCGCGGTCAATGGTAGCTATATAGTCAAAGTCGCTAATACCCGTGTTGGAGCCATTAAGGACTATAGTCTCATATTCCAAACCCGAAGTCAGGTACTCACCGTTTTTATCGTTATACACATTGGAACAGCGGATAAGACAGCCGGGCTGGCAAGCGTGGGTCATTTTTCCTGAGCGCTCTTTTTGTAAGCCCTCCATGGTTTCCACACGGATGCCGTCAACCTTATCGAAATTACCCGTTGAAAAATTGCGTGTGGGCAAGGCACCAAGTTCTTGAATAACACCCACTAAAAAGGCCGTTCCAAAATTGGGGAAAACTTCGCTGGTCATGGGGTTACCTTGGAGCAAACCAACATAATCCGCCATGGCTTTTTTAAATTCTTCTGGGTTATGAGGTTCGACGCGTTCTTTGCCTTCTTTACTTATGACAATAGCCTTCAGCCCTTTGCTAGCAAAAACTAGCCCCATACCGCCTCGACCAGCGGCGCGCGCCGGATTATCGTCCATGTCAGTCACCATAATGGAGGCTGTGCGATAGCCATGCTCGGCGCCCGGGCCAACGCATAAAACAGCATTTTTGGAACCGTATTTGTCAAGAAGAGCCTTGACCGTATCATAGGTGGTGAGGCCTTGCAGGGTGCTGGCGTCGTCAAGACGGGCGTTCCCCGAAGCATCGAGGACAAGAATTTTTGAGGCGGGTTTGGTAGCTCCGGTGATAGTCAAGGCTTTAATGCCCAGACGGCTTAAAGCGAACCCAGCCGTACCACCTACGTTTGATTCTTTGATAGTTCCCGTTAGCGGGCTTTTGGCCCCTATGGAAAGACGGCCAGATGTAGAAACGCCTGTTCCACCTAATAGTCCTGTCCCTAAAACAAGCATATTTTCAGGGCCCAAGGGGTCTAGGGCGGGGTTCGTTTCGGTTGTGAGGAGGTGGGAAATAAGACCTCGCCCACCGAGTTGATTAGCCTGAGTAAAAGGGTTTTTGGTGATGCTTCCATCATTCATATTGACTGATAAGCGCGATACCATGGTAACCTTACCTCCGGATACAAGTTAAGTGTAGATGTTTTTCCTCTGCAATTCAATGATTCAGTGCAATAGATTGCAAAACAATTTTTGCGAGAGCTGAATCCAAAACTTTCTATGCCATAGCCCTGCCCAAGAAAGACGTGAGGCAAAAAATAGCTGTCGCTGTGGAGACTGTTTGCCATAAAGCCTTTCCTCCCATAAAGCCTTTGCTCAATAAATGCCTCTGTTCGGTAAATGACTCTGTTTATGAACGGCTTTATTCAACTGTTGCCCCTGCTTAAGAAAGGACGCTCGCGAGGGAAGCCGAGGAGACTCTCAAAGAAGACTCAGAAGAAACAGCACCTTCCGCAAGAACTTCTCATTATGCTTCAAAGGGAAGACGGGTAAAAACCAAGTAACTCTCCCTTTCACCTAAGCAAAGCGCCTTTTTGTGGCAGGCCAAAACAGCAAGAAAAGCATAAAATCTATGGAAAATGTTACCCTCGCTCATTCTATGGAAAAGACCATGCAAAGGCGGTAACAAGAAAAACAAACCGAAGTGAAGGTAAAAACCTTTATATGAAATTATTCCCTTATGGAAATAACTATTCTAGGAATGAAAGTTCCTATAGATTTACAAACTCTATAGAACTCATACTTCCACTAATAGGATATTATGAGCGAGTGTTCAAGGAAAAAACACGGTTTTTTTTGCGACTGAGAAAAATTTCCATGGGCAAGGGGTTAAAAGTGGTGTTCCCTCTTTACGCTTCTGCCAGCGTATGACGAGTTTCAAAAGTGGCTCAGCTTTTCCAATAGACAAGGGCGGTGCTTGTTTTGACCAGCACCGCCCTTGTCTATTAATGAGGACAATAAGATTCGCGAGTTAGAAGGCTAAAGGGTTATCTTGGCTCCCAGAACGTCCAGAAAATCGCGCAACCAAGCGGGGTGGGCAGGCCAAGCGGGAGCGGTGACAAGGTTCCCGTCGCGACAAGAGTTGGTGGCAGTGGGGTTGATAGGGCTCCATTTGCCTCCAGCGGCCTCGACTTCAGGCTGTACGGCAGCGTAAGAAGTGCAAGTGCGCCCTTTGAGCACGTTGGCGGCTGTTAAAATTTGAGGGCCGTGGCAAACAGCGGCAATGGGCTTTTGCGCGGCGTCAAATTCACGCACAATCTCAAGTACACGGGCATTGAGGCGCAAGTATTCAGGGGCGCGGCCTCCGGGAATGACAAGCCCGACATAATCAGCGGTTTTTACAGCGTCGAAATCATAGTTGAGCATAAAATTATGACCGGGCTTTTCGCTGTAGGTTTGATCGCCTTCAAAGTCGTGGATAGCGGTTTTTACCGTATCTCCGGCTTTTTTACCGGGGCAGACAGCGTGAACTTCATACCCGACCGTAAGCAGGGTTTGAAAAGGTACCATAATTTCATAGTCTTCAACGAAATCTCCGGCGAGCAAAAGAATTTTTTTAGCGGACATAAAAAGGCTCCTTGTATTTTAATGATAGAAAAGGCGGACTGGCAAAAAAGAGTTGCCCGTCCAAGCCTATGATGACTTATATATAATGACTGGCCTACTGTTTGGCAATAAGCAAGTAAGCAATTTCCCCCATGCCAGAATAGTTCTGGTGGCTCTCCTCGCTTTCTATATCCCACAGCCCAAGCTTCATAGAGTTTTCCGCCCCTCACGCCCACAGCCCCCACACGATTCGAAGTAAAACAGCTCTTGTCTGAAAAGCCCTTAAGGGCAATTGGCATTTTAACGACCGAAAAACGTCCGTCCCCAAACGCCTATGCCCAAGGACAGGCACTCCCCCCAGCCCTGTCTACCACTGGCATCCTTTGGTCCACACTGCGGCTTTTAACCTAAGTCGTAGCGTCCCCTTCTCATTGGCGTTTCTGGCGCATTTTTTAGACCTGCCCTTGCCATTACCCCATAGTCCCAACGATAATACCGCACCCTTCGGGGAGAGTAACCTCGAGGCGTTTGATGGAAGTCGCTCCGGCATCAGTCATCATCTGACTAATCTCAGACCAAGTATACGCTTGGCCACCATCAGTGCAAACGAGCATATTCAGAGCAAATAAGGCGGAATGAGGGGGGCCTGTCCTATCGTCTTCAAGGACAAACTCCTGAACCACCAAAAGCCCCTTCGGATTAAGAGTCGCCGCGGCGTTTTTAATAAGAGCGGCGGCGTTTTCAGGTGTTTCACCGTGCAAGACTTGTGAAAGCCAAGCCACGTCATAGCCCTTGGGCAAGGAATCCTTAATAAAATCGCCGCTAACAAAGTCGATGCGGTCGGTGAGCTTGTGTTGCTCCACCACCTTTGTGGCAAAGGGTTTGGTGCTGGGTCTGTCAAAAATCGTTGCCCTCAAATGGGGGTTGGCTAAACAAAAGTAAATGGCGTAGGTTCCGGGGCCACCGCCAACGTCCAATAAACGCCCCCGATCCGCAAGGGACAAACGGGCGGCTATGGTCTCAGCCTGATGGGTGCCTATATTAAACATGCCCATGAGAAAGGCTTCTCGCTCTTCTTCATTGCGAAAATCACCAGTTTCAACGGGTTGAGCCTGCCCGCTCATAACGCTACCAGCCAAACCGCCCCAGGCCTTAAGCAGGTGAGCGTGGTGGCTGATAATAAAGCCGAGGTAGTCTTTTGACTGACTGGAGAGGTAGCGTCTGGAAGATTCCGGCAGGGAAAGCCCTTGGGCTGTTTGGGCAAGGAAGCCTAGGGCCACGAGGGCAGAGCAAAGCATCTCCAAAGCTCTGGGGTTGCACCCCAGCTTTTCAGCCACTGTCACAATGGAAGCGCTCTCTTCTGGCTGTGTGAGCTCGTCAAGCGCCGTAAAAAGGCCAAGTTGGATGGCGGCCTGGAGGGCCAAAGGTTCCCAGTGAACGTTGGAAAACTTCAAGATTTCACCAGCTGTCCATGTTCGCTTCATAAAGGTCTCCTCAGATTTCTTTTACAGATGTATGCAGTCAGAGGGCAGTCCCATGGCGTCACCACAGCTCCTTACAGCTCTGGTTATGTTCTAGTCATGTTCTGGCCACACTCTGCCCTGCTATTCCCGCGTGAACTTCGTCTACTGGCTATTGGTTGTAAGGTGGAAGTATGCTCATAGCCCTACCAAGGACAATGAGACTATTGAAATGCTTGGCGTCTGTTAAAAAAGTACTGAACAAGCCAGTCTCAAGGCTAACGACCCCACCCAAAGGGATAGCGAACCAGCCTAAAAGTCCACCAGCCAGCGTTTCGAATTTTCGGATTTTCAGATGTTTCCGCTTCTGGCTATGGGGTTTATTGGGGCTATCAGTCGTATCGGGCCTTTCGAGTTTATCCGGCTTATCCGGCTATCCGCTTTATGGGGCTTATGAGGCTTATGGGTTTTAGCGGTTTTTCAGGCCACCTTGAGCCTTATGTGCCTCCACCGAATTCAGACCATTCCGAACAGGCTCGCTAACGATTGGGACGGTTACGCTTTCTGGACGAAAGAGCATGCTGAATGGAGCGCTTGAGGCGAATGTAGACCCCAGCCATTTTTTGCCAAAGGGTTATTTCAGGCAAATGCCAGCCATAGACCCGTTCGAAAATTTGGCGGTCTTTGGCCTGTCCTAAAAGGACTGAACCATGCCACGACAGGTCAAGGATTTTACAGGTATCCCCATGTAAAATAAAGTTACCGCAGTTCCCGTCGCCAAGGGCGAGACCATGCTGGTGCAATTCCATCATGGCGTTCAGAATAATATCTTTATAGTCGTCTACCCTATCGTCATAATGACACAAAGGGTGCCCCGGGGCGAACTCCATAATGATGGTGCTTTCATAGCGAATGCCCCATTCTTTTTTTTCCGCCACCAAAAAAATATCCGGCACAACGCTACAGCCCTGACGAATGGCCTTATTAACCGCTTTCATCTGCACCGAATAAAAAGAACCCGTGAGAAGCTCCCAAAATTTATTTTCTAAATATTTTGGTTTCTCATAGTCGATTTTTACCACAAAAGAACGTCCCTCATAGTCAAATTTAAAAACTTGATGGCATTTATTCCAAATTGAAAACGGGGTAGCTGTGGCCTTAATGGCCTCTAACCCAGTAAAAAGAGGGAGGTAATCAAAGCCATCGTCCTTCATGTGAATGATGTAGTCCTGATGGCGAAAGGTGCGAACTTCGCCTGTTGCTCTTGTGTTGCCTAAGTCCTTTGCATCGCCTTGGCTGATTGTGTTGGCTTGGCCTTTGGAAGGCGCTTTAGCCTCATAGGGTCTGGTTATTTTATTCATCAAATGAAATCTCATTACCTTCAAGGTGTACTATAGAAATAGGGTAAAGGAATATTTGTTAGGTATGCTCTGCGTGTATATCGCCTTGGGAGCGATAGATATTCGCCCCAGCCCATAAAACGACCGAGAGCCACAAGCCAAAGTTGCTTCGCCCAACGCATTAATGCTTGCGTAAAAAACTATCGTCTTTCACCCGAGCGAGGGCTCGGCTGGGCTCGACCGCGAGGGATTGTAATTTTTTCGATAAAAAATCAATGAAAAGCGATACCCTCGTTGGGGTCGCTTTACTCGCGGTAACCGCATACACCGAAATAGAAGGCAGCTGCCAGTCGGGGAGGACATGCACAAGCCGTCCCTCTTCTACCAGACTTTTACCAAGACCACTCCCCAGCTCGCCCACCCCAAGGCCCGCCGTGGCAAATTCCGTTAAAAGAGAAATACTATTGGCGATAAAACGCGAGCGAGGCGCGATAATAATCGTCTTTGAGCCTTTTTGAAGCTTCCACAAGGTATTGCGGTTTACTCTAACGGTGGGCAAGGCGAGCAGGTCATTGGGATGCTTGGGCACAGGATATCTTTCAAAAAGTTCCGGCGAAGCATAGAGTGAAGAATTAAATTCATTAAGTTTGCGGGCCACAAGGTTGGAACTAGGCATATCGCCTACCCGAATATTGATATCAAAGGGACCGCTGATAAGGTCTACCCAAGCTTCCTGCGACTGAATCTCAAGGCTGATATCAGGGTACTCTTTGGCAAAGTCAATGATGATATCCCCGCAATAAAGACAAAAGTCCGCTGGAGTCGCCAAACGAATTTTACCGGAAATAGTTTTTGAGGCGGTGGTGAGCTCTTCTTTGGCTTGGTAGGATTCATTAACAATATATTCGCAACGGTCGAAAAAAGCTTTCCCCGACTCCGTCAGCTCTACCCTTCGGGAGTTGCGGTTAAACAACCTTACCCCAAGATATTTTTCATAGGCGGCTATACGGCGAGACAGCGTTGAGGTTGGCATATCAAGGTTATTAGCCGCCTGAGTGAAGCTTTTACACGTAGCCACTTCAACAAAAAAGAGCATATCTTTCATGACATTTTGCATAAATCTATGGTAGGGAAAAGATAGCCTTAAGGCAAGTTATTCCGTCTTGATTGTTCCAATAATGGAATAGAGTTTTTTATTTTCGTTATGGATTTTCATTATTCACAATGATATACCACTAGGGCTGTAGAGGTGTGAAAGATGTTCTTTTCACCCTAAAAGACAGACTATTCATGGACTTTTTTCCTTCTCCTGCGTAAGGTTAAAAATATTTTTACATGAATTCCTCGGGAAGTATTTTTCCATGCGCCCTTATTTTAGTGCGCGTGGTTTTTGAATTTGAGAAAAACGATTGAAGGTACCCCTATGTTGAGAAAAACCTTGCTCATTCTTTGTTTGCACCTCGTGCTTATTTTTTCCCTTGTTGGTTGTAGCAAGGAACAAAGCGGCATGCCCCCTACCTTGGTTGAGTCCATGCCCATCGAGGCCGGAACCATCGCCTTGCGAACCGATATGTCAGGCCGAGTTTCGGCGCTCTATGTGTCCGATGTGCGCCCTCAGGTGGGTGGGATTATTAAAGAGCGTTTTTTTGAAGAAGGTTCCATGGTAAAAGAAGGCCAGGTTCTCTATCAAATTGACCCCGCCCTCTACGAAGCGGACTATCAAAACGCCAAAGCTACCGCCCGCGTGGCAGAATTGTTGGCCAAACGCTATGCTCAACTTGTGAAGGCAAAGGCTGTAAGCCAGCAGGAATATGACAACGCCAACGCCGACTATCTTCGCACCAAGGCGATTCTCGATTCCGCAAAAATCAATCTGGATTATACCAAAGTCACCGCCCCTGTCAGTGGTCGCATAGGCCGCTCTTCTGTCACTAAAGGCGCTTTAGTGACGGCTAACCAGCCTGCCCCCCTCGCCCTTATTCAGCAGGTCGATTCCATGTATGTGGATGTAAACCAAGCCAGTTTTGACGCCATGCGCCTGCGCCAGCTTGTCGAAAGCGGCGGAGTCGGTTCGGTTCAGCTTATTTTCCAGGACGACAGTGTTTTCGAACAAAACGGTGTCCCCGTTGAAGGACGGCTTGAGTTTGTCGATATTACCGTTGATGAAAGCACCGACATGGTTAACATTCGGTTTGTTTTCCCCAACGATGAAAAAAGAAGCCTGCTCCCCGGCATGTACGTGACCATCAGGGTTTCAGAAAAGCCCATTACCAACGCCGTGCTCGTCCCTCAAAAAACCGTCGCCCGCGATGCGCAGGGGAACTATATAGCCAGCGTTTTGCGCGCCCCCACTGCCGAAGAGCTTGCCAAAGGTCAACAAATGTTTGGCGACCTTGCTCAAAAAATGCAGGTTGTTGAAAAGCGCACCGTTAAGGTCAACCGCAGCATCGGTGTCAACCAATACTATATCTCCGAAGGCTTAGCACTCGGCGAAACCCTGCTGTATTCCGGATTTCAAAAAACGACTCAAGGTTCTCTCGTTCTGGCGCGTCCTGTGGCCGACCAAGTTGCACCTGAGGGTGCGAGGTAGTTAGATGGGCAGTTTCTTTATTGACAGACCCATCTTTGCTTGGGTTATCTCCATTGTTATTATGCTGGCGGGAGGCTTGGCTTATGTCACTTTGCCAGTGGCTCAGTTCCCCGAAATCGCCCCTCCGGAGGTTTCCATCAGGGTAACCTACCCCGGAGCTTCGGCTAAAACCCTTGAAGACACGGTTACCCAGGTCATTGAACAACAGATGAAAGGGCTTGATAACCTTGTCTACATGTCGTCCACCAGCGACTCCAGCGGACAGGCTGAAATTATTATTACTTTCTCCGCGGGAACAGACCCTGACATCGCTCAGGTGCAGGTGCAAAACAAACTGCAACTGGCAACCCCCATGTTGCCAGAAGAAGTACAGCGACTCGGTATCGAAGTTAAAAAAGCCGCCAAGAGCTTTTTACTGGTAATGGCCTTTATTTCTAAAGACGGCAGCATGTCCAGCGACGACTTAAGCGACTACCTCGCCGCCTATGTACAAGACCCGGTTAGCCGGGTTAACGGCGTTGGGGACGTTACCATCTTTGGTTCGGAATACGCCATGCGTATCTGGTGCGACCCCGACAAAATGCGTCAATACAAGCTTATCCCCGACGACGTCACCGCTGCTGTCATGGCGCAAAACGCCCAAATTCCCGGCGGGCAAATCGGTGGCGCCCCCAGCATTGACGGACAGCAAATTAACATGACCGTCATCGCCGCCAGCCGCCTGCAAACAGAAGAACAATTCCAAAATATTCTGCTTCGCGTCAACAAAGACGGCTCCAAGCTCTATCTTAAAGACGTGGCGCGGGTTGAAATCGGGGCTGAACGCTATTTCGCTTTCGCCCACTTTAACCGTCAGGCGGCCTCTGGTATGGCGGTAAAGCTCGCCACCGGAGCCAACGCTCTGGAGACTGCCGACGCCATTAAGGCGGAGGTTGACCGTCTTAAAGAGTTTTTCCCTCCGGGTATGGACTATGACATTGCCTTTGATACAACGCCCTTTGTTCAAGTCTCCATGGACTCGGTTTTTAAAACCCTCATTGAAGCCATTGTCCTTGTATTTTTGGTTATGTATTTGTTCTTGCAGAACTTTAGAACAACGCTCATTCCTACCTTGGTTGTGCCTGTTGTTCTTTTGGGAACGCTGGCGGTGCTCAGCTTCGCGGGCTTCTCTCTTAACACCCTCACCATGTTTGGGCTTGTCCTCTCCATCGGGCTTCTCGTTGACGACGCTATTGTTGTGGTCGAAAACGTCGAGCGAATAATGCACGAAGAGGGACTTTCGCCCAAAGAGGCCACCCGCAAGACCATGAACCAGATTACGAGCGCCCTGTTTGGTATGACCACAGTGCTCTCGGCTGTATTTATCCCCATGGCCTTCTTTGGCGGTTCCGTGGGTGTTATTTATCGCCAGTTCTCCATCACCATTGTTACTGCCATGGGTTTTTCACTAGCCATGGCCCTTATCTTTACCCCTGCATTATGCGCCACCCTGCTTAAAGCCAACCAGCAAGCCGCCCAACAGGGCTTCTTCGGTAAATTTAACCGCTGGTTCAATAGAGTTACCGTTGGTTACCAAACTGGGGTAAACAGCTGGCTTCAAAAAATTAGCCGTCTCATGGTTATTTACGGCCTCCTCGTGGGCGGGCTCATGTATTTATTTGTGAGTATGCCTACCTCCTTCTTACCCGAAGAAGACCAGGGTATGCTCTTTGTTTCTGTTCAGCTTCCTCCCGGTTCTACCTTTGAAAGCACACGGGCCGTTCTAGACAAAGTAGAAGATCATTTCCTTGATGTTGAAACAGAAGCCATCCAATCCGCCATGTCTATTACAGGCTTTAGCTTTGCCGGTAACGGACAGAACAACGCCATGGTCTTCGTCCGCTTGAAGGACTGGTCCGAGCGTAAAAGCAAGAGCCTTCATGCCAACGCTGTGGCAGACAGGGCTTTGAAAGCGCTCTATCCTATTCCTGAGGCGCAAATATTCACCTTTGCCCCTCCGGCCATTGTTGAGCTTGGCACCTCTTCAGGTTTTGACTTTATTTTGCAAAGCCAAAGCGGGCACACTCACGAAGAAATTATGGCGGCTCGCGACCAGCTGGTCGGCATTGCCAGACAAAACCCCATGCTCCGTAACGTTCGCCCCAACGGGCTGGACGACGTTCCCCAATACGTTTTGTCCATGGATTTGCCCAAGGCCAGCGCCTTAGGCGTTCCTATCAACACCATTAACTCCACCATTTCAGCCTACTGGGGAAGCTCATATATTAACGACTTTATGGACAGAGGCCGCACGAAAAAGGTGTATCTGCAGGCAGACAACGCCTTTAGGATGCAAGAAGCGGACTTTGATCGCTACTATGTCCGTAACATCGAAGGCGAAATGGTGCCCTTCAGCGCCTTTATGACCGGCCAAGTTATTGAAGGCCCCCCCAAGCTCGAGCGTTATAATGGTGTTTCATCCATTGAAATTCTCGGCGAAGCCGCGGCAGGACAAAGTTCCGGTCAGGCTATGGACCTCATGGAAAGTTTTGTAGAACAGCTTCCCGATGGTTTTGGCGCCGCCTGGACAGGCCTCTCCTATCAGGAACGCATGTCCGGTGCCCAGGCCCCCATGCTCTACGCGCTTTCCCTGCTCATCGTATTCTTGTGCCTCGCCGCCCTGTATGAAAGCTGGTCCATTCCCCTGTCTGTTATGATGGTTGTCCCCATCGGGGTTTTGGGCGCTCTTATCGGTGCCAACCTGCGTGGTATGGACAACGACGTCTACTTTCAGGTAGGCTTACTTACCACCATCGGATTATCGGCTAAAAACGCCATTTTGATTGTAGAATTTGCCAGAGAGAACGAACTGGAAGGCATGGGACTTATCGAGGCCACCTTGCACGCTGTTCGTATGCGTCTGCGTCCGGTTATTATGACCTCTTTGGCCTTTGTTTTGGGCGTTACCCCCCTCGCCATTAGCTCTGGTGCTGGCTCAGGTGGTCAAAACGCCATTGGAACGGGCGTTGTGGCGGGCGTCATAGCCGCTACCACCTTGGGTCTATTTTACATTCCTGTTTTCTTCGTGCTCGTCTCCCGTCTATTTGGTTCTGAACTTCACCCAGAGGACAAGCAAGAAAAGCCCACCGAAGGAGATGTTCATGCTTAAAAACAATACTACAAAACTCAAGGCGTCCTTACGCCTCATGGGCTTGGTAGTCATGGTGGCAATCCTTGGGGGTTGCACCATGGCTCCTACCTATATACGCCCTGATGCCCCCATCCCTAACGTCTATACCCATGAAGCTGGCAGCGGCGATACAAACCTGATGCCGTGGCGCACCTTCTTCAAGGACGAAGGCATTCAAAGGGTTGTGGGCCTTGCCCTTGAGCACAACAGAGACTTACGTATCGCCCTCCTCAACGTTGAGAAAGCGCGCGCCCTCTATCGCATCCAAGCCGCCGACCTCTTGCCCACTATTTCCGCGGCTTCCTCCATTGACTCGCAAAAAATGCCCGCCATGATGTCTCCAACCCTTGAACGCGACATCACTCGCACCTATTCCGCATCCCTCGGCTTTAGTGCCTTTGAGCTGGATTTATTCGGTCGGGTTCGCAGTTTAACCGAAGCGGCACATGAACAGTATTACTCCATTGACAATGACGCCCAAAGCGCGCGCCTCACTTTGGTGGCTGAGGTGGCGGGTATGTACCTTCAGCTCGTGGCCGACAGAGAGCTACGAGATATTACCGAAAAAACCTATAAAAACCGTAAATCCCACTACGAGAGCACACTCATGCGCCATAAGTCTGGTATCGCCTCGCTTTTAGAGGTGAGTCAGGCGCGTACGGGCATGGAAGAAGCCCGCTCAAGCTTTGCCCAACTCGAAGCGAAGCTGGGACAAACGGAAAACACCCTTGCTCTGCTCATGGGAACGTCCATCCCCCAAGATTTGCCCAACGTGCGCAAACTGACCATGGTTAAACCCCTGCCAGACGTACCTGCGGGCTTACCCTCACAACTCTTAGAGCGCCGCCCTGACCTTGTCAGCGCCGAACATATGCTTAAAAGCTATAACGCCAATATTGGCGCCGCTCGCGCGAACTTTTTCCCCACCATCTCTCTCACAGCCGCTTTGGGCACCATTAGCCCTGATGCGCGCCATCTGTTTGGGGACGGTATGGAAACTTGGCGATTTATGCCTCAGGCCACCCTGCCCATCTTTGACACGGGCCGCAACATAGCCACCCTGCAGGCCGCCAAACGCGATAAAGACATGG
>CAZYJQ010000005.1:0-64256 GCA_964647835.1 uncultured Desulfovibrio sp.
AACAGAAAGCGGAAGCCAAGAAGCGGGCAGCCAAGACGGCTGTCAGCCAGTAGTGACGACCGGGCAGGCCTTGGTACAAGAAGGCCGTAACAGTGTGAATGGAGAAGGCCCAGAAGATGGACAGGTAGATGAAATACTTAATCCAGCTTGGGGGCTTAACGCCGTGGCGCTCGCACTCAAGGGTAATCCAACCAATGACAGCGTTCAAAACGAGATAGCCCATCAAAACGGTCATATCCCAGAACATCATTGAGTTAGGCGTTGGGTGCAAAATTACGTTCATGGCGCGGTGAGGCTGACCTAGGTCAACCAGAATGAACAACACGCACATGACTACGGCGCCGATGGCCATAAATTCGCCAAGAATAATAATCTTTTTGAATTTTTCGTAGTTATGGAAGTAGGTGGGGAGCACCAGCATAACAGCGGATGCCGCGACCCCTACAAGGTAGGTAAACTGAGCGATGTAAAAGCCCCAAGAAACGTCACGGGACAGGTTGGTAATCTGCAATCCCTTGACCACTTGAAGGACAAAGACACCGCCGCCGATGGTAATGATGGCTCCTAATATCATGAGCCAGATATAGAAAGGCGGTCTGCCTTTTAACACTTTTTCTAACATGGCCGCACTCCCTATATGATGTAATACACGCTAGGTTCGGTTCCAGCGGTAGGTTTACGGCGAATGGTGAAGTTCTCAGCCAGCACCTTGCGGACATCTGACTCAGGATCATCCAAATCACCGAAGACTATGGCACCATCGGACGCTTCAACACACAAGGGCATCAGCCCTTTATCCAGCCTGTCATGACAGAAAGTACACTTTTCTACAACACCGCGAGAACGGGTTGGATAAGCCGTATTAATCACGTCAATGTTAGAGCGTGGATCTTTAAAGTTGAAACTTCTGGCACCGTAAGGGCAACCGGCCATACAGTAGCGGCAGCCTATGCAGCGGTGATAGTCCATTACAACGACACCGTCGGCGCGGCGGAAAGTGGCCTGAGTAGGACACACCTTAACGCAGGCAGGGTTTTCGCAGTGGTTGCACAACATCAGGTAATCGCGATCTAACACGGCCTGAGCAGGGTAATTATCCATCTGGTCGGTAAAGGTCTGCTTGTACCCATCCGTCCAAATCCATTTAATTTCCTGCTTGTTGTCAATCTTGGGCACGTTGTGCTGGCTATGACAAACATCGATAATCGCTTTAAAGTCTTCAGGTTTAGTGAAGCGGCGAGTATCAATAACCATACCCCAGTGGGTGGCTTTGGCTTCATTTTGGTTGGGGCGTAAATCGCCTACAGCGGCTTTAGCCACGTTAGGCAACAAGCTTCCGCCTGCAAAACCGAGAAATGAAAGGCTAGCCACCTTCAAAAATTGGCGTCTGGACTGTTTCATTACTGGTTCCCCTTTGATTCAACGTGACAATCCCAGCAATAGGGCGTTACGCTGTTGCTATCGTGACAAGCATCGCAAAATTCCTCTTTGTTCGCATGACAAGTTTGACAGGTATTTTGCAAGCTTACATCCCATTCTTTGCCTGTGCTGGATACATAGACACGCTTGCCTTCACGCAGGGCGGCGTCGCGCCACTCGTTCAGCATGGTCATATGTTCGGCTGCCATATCAACGGCGGGCTCGATGCACTCGGTTTCACCGGCGGGCAAAGCCAACTCAGGGCGCTTATATTCGGCGCTGCCAAAGTTCATGGTAAAGGGTAAGGTAAATATCACCAGAAAGAGGACAATGCCTAGCCATATATACTTAGCGTTATACATAATTATTCATCCTCCTCAATGCCAGGCAGGTCTTCCTGACGCAAATCCATGGTGCGTTTATGCTCGCCCTTCATAACCAGAGCGTTGGCCACCAGTTCGTGCAGACCTGTAATGCCGACACCAGGAGCCCAATAATCGGCCACAGGGGGCAAGGTCGCGCGGTCAATGGCGCAAATACAAGACATGGTGTTAACGCCATGTTTTTCCTGTACATAACGCAGGGCGTTACCGCGGGGCATGCCGCCACGCAGACGCAATTCCATGATTTCTTCAGTGTTCAAACCGGAACCGGAACCGCAACAGAAAGTCTGCTCGCGGATGGTATTTTCGGGCATTTCAAAGAAGTTATTACATACGTTTTTCAAGACATAACGGGGTTCATCCAAAAGACCCATGGCTCTGGCGGGGTTGCAAGAGTCATGATAAGTCACGCGCAGATGGTCGTTACGGCTTGGGTCGAGGGTCAGCTTATTATGCTTGATGAGGTCTGCTGTAAACTCCGCGATATGCACCATTTTCGTGGCGGCGGCGTGTTCAAACACCGTGCCGGTAATGGGGCTGACGGGAGTTTCCATGTGGGAAGGGGTCGGGCCGTTCATGGTACCCATATACTGATGGATAACACGCCACATGTGCCCGCACTCGCCGCCCAGAATCCACTTGGAACCAAGACGTTCGCACTCGGCGTACATTTTGGCGTTGAGCTTTTTCATCATGTTGGCGGAAGTGAAGAGACCGAAGTTCCCGCCCTCGGACGCATAGGTCGAAAGGGTATAGTCCAAACCTATTTCATGGAACAACATGAGGTAGCCCATGAAGGTATAGATACCGGGGTCGGCGAAAACGTCACCCGAAGGGGTGATGAAGATAACTTCGTGACCTTTTTCGTTGAAAGGAGGGTCGATTTTTATGCCAGTCACCTCTTCGATGTCTTCGCACAAAAATTCAACAATCTCTTTAAAGGCATGAGGCTGGATGCCAAGGTGGTTTCCTGTTCTGTTACAGTTGTTCACAGGGTCCATAATCCAGTGAATGCCAAGGCCTAGCTCGTGTAAGAGTTCGCGGGCAATCATGGTTATTTCGGCTGTGTCGATGCCGTAAGGACAGTACAGGGAACAACGACGACATTCGGTGCACTGATAGAAGTAGTAGAACCACTCTTTAATGACGTCTTTGTCAAGTTTACGGGCCCCGGCAAGCTTACCCAAGAGTTTACCAACGGTGGTAAAGTCTTTACGGTAAACAGAGCGAAGGAGTTCCGCACGCAGGACAGGCATGTTTTTAGGGTCGCCCGTTCCAAGGAAGAAGTGACATTTGTCAGCGCAAGCGCCGCAACGTACACAAACATCCATAAAGACCTTTAAAGAACGATATTTCTCTAGACGATCCTGAAGGGCGTTGTAGATAATTTCTTCCCAGTTTTCAGGAAGGTTCCAATCTTCATCACCGGCGGACCAAGTGTGAGGGTTGGGCATGCCGAGGCCGCGCATGGTTTCTTCCTGAGCAGGATAGCACCATGTTCCGGGCTTAAACTCAGGCTTTGTATCCATCCACTGCGCCTGGGGGAATTCAGGCATGTTTTGAAGGAAATTTTTTGCATCTGGATTGGCCATGACTACTCCTTGGCAGCGGCTTTTTCAGCCTCTTCGAGGGTTATTTCAAGGGGCAGACCCGCCTCAGCCATTGGTTCACGGAAGTCATCCTCGTATTCTGCATAGGTTCTGTAAACCTTTTCGGGGTTCCATGGGTTAACGTGCATAACAGCGCGGGTGTTGTTCAAGGTGTTCCTGGTAGGAGACAAGAACACGCCGCCCATATGCATGAGCTTACTGAAGGGGAAGTACATTAACAGGATACTGAAGAAAGTAATGTGAATATAGAAAATGGAGCTTACTTCCGTCAGAATTTGAGGGCTGAAGGTCACAAGACCCATGACCATGACTTTCACAGAAGCGATATCAGTTTTGCTGATATAACGCATGCAAATGCCGCTTAAAACAAGGCCGAGAATGATGAAAAGAGCCATGTAGTCCGCGGGAAGTGAAAGATAGCGCAAACGTTGGTCAAAAATTCTGCGGCAAAGCAGGAATAACAGCGCGCCCACGATGAGGGCATCGGTCATAAAGAAGCGGGGAACGCCAATTTGCATGATGCCGTCAACGAATTCCACGCCGCCAATGATGGCAGGCACAGGATCAAGGAAGAAACGGAAATGGCGAATAAAAATGACCAAGAAACAGTAGTGGAAGGCTAGGGAAAAGAGCCACAACCACTTGGACGACCAATGAACCAGACGGTCTTCACCGACAAAGCTCGATCTGGTGTTTCTAAAAAGCGAACGGAACAAAAGGACTTCTAAAAGCATACGTCCAATCATTCCCGCTTTGGTGTGGGGCGCGTCAAGTCTGGATGGTTTGATAAAATCCAAAGAACGCTGTTGACCACCAGTGGTCGTAATAGAGAAGGGTACAGGCGATTTAGCCCAGTATAAAATCCGCATTGTAACGCCTGAGAGGAACACAAGGACAGCCGCGTATGGAAGAACCACTCCAAAGAAATATTGGAAGGGGGTTCCCATAGAGCTTCCGACCCAGGCGATAATACAGATCGCTACTGCCGCCAGTAAAGATATAACCATTTCCTACCTCGCTAGTTGGCTTGATGGTTTAAAAGGGCGTTGATGATCTGCTAAGGTACCGAAGGCACCTTCACATGAGCAAAGGCTCAAAAGCGAATACCTTTTGGGTATTCGCGCCATAACCAATTTTATACCGCCACATGACGGCACAAATTTATTCTACGGACGAATCGCCGCTTTTTATATTTACAAGACGCCTAATCTGGGAGGTATCCCGGCGCATTTCTCCCACACGGATAAGGTGCAGGCGCTCACGATAACGGGCATAGGCGCCAAAGGCCATGAGAGAAACCGCGTCGATACGGGACTCAAGGCTTAACAGCGCCAAATAGCACTCATCCATACGATCTGATTTTTCTAACAAATCGCGGATAATTTCTTTGAGAGCGAAGAATATGCCGACGGCAGTTTCAGGGGAAAATTCCTGAATGGCGCGCACCTGAATAATTTCGTCAACAGCTTTGTCGATTTTCTCGATATCAGGGTGGGTTGTGAAGACCATATCGACTAAGACCTCAGCCGTTTCTTTGGTTCTATACCCTACAGGATTGGCGAACTGATTGGCCTTGGTATGTAAAAAACCAACAGTATCAAAAGGATAGGTGCCGTGCACAACGCCTATCCAACGTTCAACAATCTTATCCCTATAAGGCAAGAGTATTTCGTGAAGGGCGGTATTTGATTTAATTGCCGCTAATGTAGAACCGTCATGAGCCATAGTCGTATGTTTTCCTCTTTACATTACTCTACCAGCATTGTGACAAAAGCCACAATACAACACTGCTACTGACTAGCAGAAATTCGGGAAAAAGAAAAGCTTCTTTTTATAATATAACGCCCTTTTACGCCTTGTTTTAAGGCTGGACACCTGCCTTTGGCAGACCTTTCGTGAGCGGCGTAAAGGCTTTTAAAAAGAAGGGACGTCCTGCGCGAACTTAATCGCAAGGCTCTTCGTCACCTTCGTCACAATATTTAAACCCGCCTCCTTCTTCCCAAGGCAAGGATGTCCCTCGCTCTTCATGACTCGACTGAGGCAACAAAGCGCCACCCTCTCCCATTCCCTGCCCCATTCCCTGCGACTGTCCACCGCTCAGATCTTCAGCGACGCCTTGGGGGTAGCGCGAACTCCCCTGAACACCGTAGGTTCCGGCCCCCACCCCACGGGAAAGGGCTGTCCTTGGTAGCCATGATTCAGGCATACCATTAATCTCAATGAGGGGCATACTCCGCTTAGGGTGCTTGAGTAAAAAGCTTTTATTGCGCAGCAACTGGACATGCAAAAGAAGTTTACGCGCGAGGGAAACATCGGGGGTAAAGGCCTTTTCATTAAGGCATCTGTCAATGGCTTCTTCCATGGGCACACCACTGGCAAGATAACTTTCAAACCGTATAAGCGCGTTGAAATCCCCATCCTCTTCCAAGACGGGATAGAGAGCGGCTTTTTCCTTAGCTCCAAGGACTTTGACCGCCTCTCGGCACCACGGACAGGAAGGGGAAAAGTGTACCTGAATAATGCTGGGGGAGTCTTCGTTGGCGATTATCCAGCGGGGAGCGGTTTCGTTAATGGCCACGATTCCGTTGCCCAGCAGTAACCCGAACCATAAGGGGAACAGCAAGGGTGACCCCGCGTCGCCTTTAAACCAGCCATCTGCGGGAGGACGAACCAGCCAGGTGGTTATCCCGATAAAAATCGCCACCAGCAAACAATCGACGCAAGGGCCTGTAAAGAACATAATCCCCAATAAAATTGCATCGAGCAACAATCCCAAGCGAGACAAGCGCCAAGCAACATAGCGCCGACCACGCAAACACAAGACGAGCAGGAGGAAGAAATAGGCCCCTCCAACCCACCACAAAGAGACTCCGCCGATGGAAAAACTGCGACTGATGTCGCAACCTGAGGTGATGCAGTGGGGCTCAAGGTTGGTTGGGAAAGCGACATAACCACACCACAGTAAACCCAGCAAAGCAAAAAAAACTGTTCCCCAGGGGGTTGAAAATTGTTGGCGCCCAGATTGTATTGACATATTTTCTCCACAGGATTCGTTGGTGCCTTATGGGCGGTTTGTAATAACCGCTATCATAAACTCTGCCAGTTCTCTGGCATAACAGTGTAAACAACGAGTAGTAATCCTGACATGGTATCGTTTTTATAACAACGCATCAAGAAGATACATGCGCTCACCTGTAGTACACTATTTTTTGCCACCGCCCAACCCACGTCGGAGTTTTGCTTCCTCCGTCGGGGTGAGAGCTGTAACGAAGAAGCCAAATAAACAAACCGCCGCTCCTTAGACTTGTGCAAGATGGTAAATTACACTACATCTTAAGGCTCTGGCTCACGAGAATAGACAACGCGAAAAAACGCCGTAGACGCATGGCTGTTTGAGCCTCATATGGGGATATCTGCGTTTTTACGCCTTTATACCTTTTTCGCTCATGGACTTTGTCACTGGTATGGCCTTCCATACGGTATTGACCCTTACCTTAATCAGCCGCATGGGCCGAACGAAAACCATGTGAAGCGCCGAGGTTCTTTGGCGCAAAAAAACGACTCCAGGATATTGACTTTTTATGGAAACCCCTTTCCCACCCCCCTACTCCATCCGCGTTAGCAAACGAGCCCGCAAGCCGGGGCTCCGCATTGCTCCCAATGTGGGACTTGAAGTAGTGCTTCCTGAGCGCTTTCAAAAAACCGATGCTGCGGCCTTGGTTCAACGCCATAGACAATGGATTGAGAGGCATTATGAGCGCATCATGCAACCCGCCCCGACTTCCGCCCCCCTTGAAGACGGCTTTTTCATTGATGGAGGAAGCACCTTCATTTCTTTTTCAGCCCAGCCCTTGAGCCAAGAATACCTGCACCAACAGGCTCAAAAGATACTCCCCAGCGTCATTACTCCACGTCATATTCACCAACGGCATGAGAGTTTCTTTGCCCCCTATGCCTCATCTGGCTCGCCTGGCCCATCTGGACTATCTGGCTCTCATGGCTCCCGTGACTCCTGCACTCCACCTGCTCAAGATATCTCTGGCACCTCAGGTGCTTCTGGTTATTCAAACATTTCGAGTGGTCCCAATATTTCGAGCAGTCCAAATGTCTCAGGTGATTCGAGCATTCTATGTGAGTCCTTTACTTTGGCTGATTTTGACATTTCAGGCCATTCAGACAGCCTCCGTCTCCCGCGGAGCCCACGCATTAAGGACAGTCCCCGTCTTTTCGAATCCTTGCGGCAATGGACCCTTGCCGAAGCGCAGACAGTTTTTCTGCCTCAGCTCGAAGCCCTTGTTCAGCAACAAGGCTTATCGATAAACCGCTGTGTCTTTAAGCTTCAAAAAACACGATGGGGCAGTTGTTCCACCAAGAAAAACATTAATATCAACGCCAATATTGTTTTTTTACCCGCACAGCTTGCCCGCTATATCCTCATCCACGAACTTTGCCACCTCTACCATCTCAACCACTCCAATCTTTTTTGGAAAAGGGTTTTCGAGTTTGAGCCACAAGCCCTGCACCTCGATAAAGCTCTGCGCCATGCTAAAAAATATCTTCCGTGGCACAGGCTAGCCTGACCTCCAGTACAATCGAACCGCGCCTTAGGAGGGTCCCCCTTTTCATCCTCGCTTGCTGGACTCTTGTTGCTCATCGCCCGTGAAGAAAAAACTTAGAATAGTTGGCTACCCCTTAGGTATATTTTTGACTTTTCCCCATAGACCAGCTAACGTTTTCGCAATTAAAAAAACAAAAACCAGATTCTCTGCGTTCCCTATACCTTTCTTTTTTGATTTTTTATTGCTTTTCACTCTTTTTTACGCTGTGCTTGCCCATAAACACCAGCGCCAGCGAAGGGTGAACCTTCTAGTCTAAAACACCAGCGTCTAAAAACGCAATCCCTTTGTGGCCTAATACTTTAACACGAGATTTTTTATGCATAAGCCTTTCACCTTCCTTACCCTGCCCGCCCTTGTGGTCTTACTCCTCTTTCTCAGCGGCTGCGCCATCCTTAACACAAGCACCCCCACCAATGACTCCACGGGGCTGTATAGCGACGATGCGGCACGGGCCAATATTATTTCTGCCCTGCATAATAAAGACGCCAAACAAACCAGCGATATGGCTGTCATGTGTTTTGACGCCACGGTTTTTATAATGGGTCACGCCAGCAAAGACTTTCAAAACTATGCCGTTCACACGGCCCGCAAAACGCCAGGAGTCGCCAACGTCATTACCCACTGGTTTGCCAGCGCATCCAAGGATAAAATGGAAGACGCCGCCATTGCCGCGAACATCGACAGCGCCATTTTTCTGGACAAAGAACTCAGCTCCACCCGCATGGCTGTGGAAGTTTTTGACGGGCAGGTTATCTTGTGCGGGGTTATGAAGGATAGAAGCAGCGTCAATAAAGCCATTGAAATAGCCCGCCGCATCAATAAGGTGAAAAGCGTTACCAGTTATTTGAGTTACTAGACTTCCATCCTGCGCAAGAACCTTTGGCAAATAATCTCAAGGGCCATTCGCAAAAACCTTGCGGTGTTTTTAGGCCTAAAGCCCTTTCCTTAGCTTCCTATTTTTTCGTCGCTTTATTAGTCGGCCCACCAAGGCATAAAAAAAGAGCGCCATTACGGCACTCTTTTTTTTATGTACTTATTCAGCGAAACTTCTTGTTGAGCAACAAGAGTATTCCCTTGGCGTGATTATCTTCACCTAGGGCAGCGGGGCAAAAAGGCTTTGACTGCCTCTCCCGCGCGCAGCTCAAATCCCGCCTAAGGCTTAGCGTTGGGGAAGAAGAGCGGCTGGCCGTACTGTTCTACTCCAAAGTTTTTGATAATATTTTGGGCTTCATCGCTCACCAGCCAACCCATGAACGCCTTGGCGCCTTCGGCGTTAATGTCTGAAAACTTGGCAGGATTCACGTCAATGACAGCGATAAAGTTCAGGAGGATGTCATCACCCTCAACCAAAGGGACAAGGGTAATATCATCTTTTATGGTAAGCCAAGTAGCCCGGTCCATGAGGAAATAGCTCTGCTTTTCATTGCCATACAAGGTTGTCGCCTTGTTTCCTTTCTTCCCATCGACAAAGATTTCATACCAAGCGTCACCGGGAGTAATACCTGCCTTTTCCCAGATTTCCATTTCTTTGACGTGAGTGCCAGAGTTATCACCACGACTAATAAAAGGCGCTTTCTTTTCAGCGATGATGGCGAAGGCCTTGGCCGCGTCCTTTTGGCCTTTAATACCAGCGGGATCGTTTTTGGGCCCCAAAATAACAAAGTCATTATACATGACGTCAAGGCGGGTGAGGCCAAAACCATCGGCGATGAACTTGTCTTCCAGCTTACGAGCGTGCACCATGACCATGTCAAAACTGCCGCCTTGGGCTTTTTTCAAGGTAGCACCCGTCCCTGCCCCTTCAAAAACCACAGGCACCCCTGTTTTTTGAGTATAGGTTTCTGCCAGCAAGGGAACAATTCCGGCGTCAACGGGGCCTATGGTGCTGGAAAGTCTCACAGACTTTACCTCTTCCGCCTGCGAGGTTCCGCTCCACATAAAGCAAGCCATTCCCATAGCCACAATAAAAAGTACAAGACATCTCAACTGCATGGTTTTTCTCCTGTTAATACTTTATTTTAATAATTGTATGAATAAAATTCACACCTTTGAACGACTCTTTACGCGCAGCGCTAAAGATTATTTTTCTGTTATTCCTGCGCCCTGCTAAGTTCATAACGCCCAAGACTCTCCCACCAGCGTTGCCCCTTTTCGTTGTTGACTACAAAGAAAAACACAAGCTACACGATGCCAAACATTCCTGCCTAATCGGCATGAGAAAACTTTGACCGGAGAAGAGAAAAAAGCCCTTCCAGCTTAAGCAGAAAGGGCCAAATTTTACGGGTCGGCTATGACGAAATTATTGGGGAATTGTGTATGAAGCTGTCCAGCGATGCGCTCAGCCTCACTGGTCGAAGCGTAGGGACCAACCTGTACTCGCCACATGCCGTTGGGAGCGGAAACTTTACGGGCTTGACGCCCACTGCCTTTCATCTGCGAGACGAGCCCGTCAGCGTTTTGAGCCGATGAAAACGCGCCCACCTGCACATAGAAGGTTCCTGTAATGGAGCCATCGCTTTCAATGTGCGCCGGACGACTCGCCACCACAGGGGCAGGCGTACCTTTGGCTGATTTTGACGTCGCCTTGGGCAGACGGCTTGTGGGTGCGATGCTGTCCCCAATGGCCTCGATGCGGACAGGGGCGGTTCCCGCCGCCAACATGCCGATTTTTTCAGCCCCGGTCTTGGTAAGGTCGATGATTCTTCCCGAAATGAAGGGGCCGCGGTCATTGACCCGAACCACAATAGTTTTACCGTTATTTCTGTTGGTAACACGAACAATGGTTCCCAAAGGCAAAGTTTTATGAGCGGCGGTCATACCGTACATATTATAGCGCTCGCCGTTGGAGGTGGACTTACCATGGAAATCTTTGCCGTACCATGAGGCAATGCCGGATTCTTTAAAGCCTTGGGCGTGGCTCAAGGGATAGTAGGTCTTACCCCGAATGGTATAAGGCTTGGTGCCGCGCCTTTTGGTGCTGGTTTTACCGGGCGAGCTCCACTCGCCACTCGAAGTGCCTTGTTTTACAGAACAGCCGCTCACACTCATAGCCAGAAGAAGCGTGAAGACACAGACCATGAACAGGCGAGGCCCGGCCAGTATTTTTTTCAGGGTTGAATCAGTTACCAACTAAAATGCTCCCTTGTTGGAAGTGACAAAATTTCACTTCATCCACAACAGGGTACAAGGTAACACAATCCCTCACGATGGTGTACCCCTTATTAGGCCCTAGTTTTCCTCAAAGACAACAGCTGTTCCATAACAGGTGAAAAATCTGCTTCCGTCTGGGTGGAAGGCAACATTTTCCTGATAGCCAATGATGGCCTCCGCGCCTTTATTGATAGCCCGTTGAGCCATGCCGAAAAATGTTTCTTCAGAATCGTAACCACGGCAAATAACCAACCCCAAAACACGTCCGACCTTACGGTGGTCATCAAGGGCTGGGGTGGTGGCTACGGGGAACCGACCCGACAAAAAAAGCTCGCGAGCTTTGTCGTTACGTTCTTTTTTAGCGGGGGCGGCAGGACGTTTTTTCTTATCACTCAATAAAAAAAGCATGAGTATCTCCTTACAATAAGACGCAAAATTATAGTATTTGCCATGACTGCCCCTATCACTACAAGTTGCATGCCAACCGCCTTAACCATTGACTGCCAAGGTAATTACTGCGCCCTAACTCTGCCCTCGCCTGACCTGTCATGGAAATGACGCCTTTATTCACGGACAAACCGACAAGACACCAATCCACAATTTACTGCCTTATGACCGAGGCAGGGGTTGGAAGAGTTCCCCTCATCCGCCCGCTGTGGGCAAGAGCCATGCTCTCTTCCCAAGCAAGAAGCTTATGATAATCCGCACACAAAGGCGCATTTTCATGCGTTCCTCGACGGTACATAGGCGCCCCTAAACTCTCCCAATAGAGCAAACGCGCCCGACTGACTTTAAAGCGTTTACTTATGGCTTGCCCACCAACAAGTAGTTCATTCACCATATTTCTGCCCCTTTTCCGTTGCGGTTTTTGCTAAAACTATGCACTGCCTCGATAAAACTCATGCCCAAACTAATACCCCCAATGCGCGTCCGGCACAGTATAGTAATCGCCATCACAGCAAACTGGTGGCACGGCTCCCGATTGCCACGGGCAATATTCCAGGCAAAAGGATTGTTGAAGTTGCCTCTTCCTTAGAGGAGGCAGGGGTTGTCTTGAAGAGCCTCCCGTAAGATACCTTGATTTTTCCTGTGGATGGTTTCTCGCCTTACCGAGCCCCGAACAGCGTTTTGAACAATACAGCCCTCGCCCCTGCTCTGCCCTTCGGCGCGCAATAGTAAAGACCGCGCCGTATTCCTGACATTTTTTTTCTACCACTCCCTTTCCCCTCCTTCATAATAATCTTCCCGTCCCCTCAAACCCACGCCCCTTTTCGCGCACTCGTGGGCATAAGAGGCGCTTGAGCCTTACAATGATCTTCTTCAAAGCCAAAGCAGGCGTATTCACCTCCCTTTCTCACTTCGTGCTCCATGCCACATCATCTTCAAAAAAAGTATATCTCCCCGACCCTTCTTTAACCAGAAAACCGCCCGCACATGCGGAAAAAACGGGCCTCTTGGAACACAGCCTCGGGTCAAACCCAACGCCAAAGCCGAAAAAAAATAGCCCTTGTATTTCAGATAATTATGTTTTCAAACCCCTGTCATATGCGGTCTTACACGACTGATAATAATTTTTATGGGGCTGGTCATTTCCCTAATCCTATGATAAAAATGTGGCTTACGAGAAAATGTGGTGGATAAGTAACTTTCCTTTCAACAAACCGATAAAAACCCTCGATAAAGACTATGCCTGCATTAAAAAAACCCGCTGATTTACCCACTGTCGAAGTCAATAAAAACGCCGAAATCGTCCTGCAAAAGCGCTACTACCGCAAGGGACTGGATGGCACCATCTTAGAAAACGGCACCGACCTTTTCTGGCGTGTGGCCTCTGCCGTTGCCAAGGAAGAAAAAAAATACAAAAAATCTTCCTATAAGGCCGACGCTCTGGCGCGTAATTTTTTTGACATGATGACCGAATGGAAGTTTTTGCCCAACTCCCCCACGCTTATGAACGCCGGAACAGACCTTGGTCAACTATCGGCCTGTTTTGTTCTGCCCGTTGGCGACTCCATCGAAGAAATTTTTGACGCGGTTAAATACGCCGCCATGATCCACAAGTCCGGCGGCGGCACAGGCTTTTCATTCTCGCGCATCCGCCCCAAAGACAGTCGGGTGGGTTCAACGGGGGGGGTGGCTTCCGGCCCCCTGTCTTTCCTGAAAATTTTCAATACCGCCACCGAACAAATCAAACAGGGCGGAACGCGTCGCGGCGCCAATATGGGCATCTTGCGCGTTGATCACCCTGATATCCTCGAATTCATTCGCGCCAAAGAACGTGATGGCGAATACAACAACTTCAACCTGTCCATCGCCTTGACCGAAGCCTTTATGCAGGCTGTTGAAAAAGAAGAAGAATATCCTCTTATCAACCCCGCCACCCATGAAGAAACAGGCAGGCTCAACGCTCGTGAAGTATTTGAAATTCTTGTGCAAAAAGCATGGGAAAGCGGAGATCCGGGCATCGTGTTCATTGACCGTATCAACCGCGACAACCCCACGCCTCATCTTGGTGAAATCGAATCGACCAACCCCTGTGGCGAACAGCCCCTGCTTCCTTATGAAGCCTGTAACCTCGGCTCCATCAACCTGGCAAAGTTTTTCCTGAAAGATAAATCAGGTTATGATGCCATTGACTGGGACGAACTGCGCCGTATCATTCACCTTTCCGTCCGCTTTTTGGACAACGTTATCGACGCCTCGCGGTTCCCCCTTGAGCGCATCACCGACATGGTGAACAGCAACCGCAAAATTGGCCTTGGGGTCATGGGGTGGGCAGATCTGCTCTTCTTAATGAACACCCCCTATGACAGCCAGCAGGCCATTGATCTCGCTGAAAAACTCATGGACTTCATTAATGTGGAATCTCGCCTTGGCTCCATGCAGTTGGCCCAAGAGCGCGGGCCTTTCCCTGAATACGAGCGTTCCACCTTTGCCACCAAAAAAGAAGGCCCCTACCGCAACGCCACAGTGACCACCATCGCCCCCACGGGCACCCTCTCCATCATTGCGGGTTGTTCCTCAGGTATTGAACCCCTCTTTGCCCTGTGCTTTGCCCGAAACGTCATGGACGGCGAACGGCTGGTTGAAGTAAACCCCCACTTTGAAGATGCTTTAAAAGAAAGCGGTGCTTACAGCGCCAAACTTATGGAAGAAATAGCCAATAAAGGCACCATTACCAAGATGGAGTTTCTCTCTGAAGAATTGCGCGACGTTTTTGTCACCGCCATGGATATCGACCCCACCTGGCATTTAAAAATGCAAGCGGCTTTTCAGGACAACACCGACAACGCTGTTTCCAAAACCGTCAACCTGCCCAACAGCGCCACCATTGACGACATTCGCCGTATTTACTGGCTTGCCTATGAATATGGCTGCAAAGGCGTTACCGTGTATCGCGACGGCAGTAAAAGCGTTCAGGTTCTCTACACTCACGACAGCGAGAAAAAAGAAAAGGTCGCCGACGACAATCGCCTCGTTCTTGACCGCCCCGACCTCATATACGGATTCACCCAAAAGGTTCGCACAGGTCACGGCGTTATGTATGTGACCATTAACGAAATCAACGGCAAGCCCTTTGAGATTTTCGCCACCATCGGCAAATCCGGTCGTTCTGTCACAGCCAAGGCCGAAGCCATCGGACGCCTTATCTCCCTTGCCCTGCGTTCGGGTATCAAAGTCAGAGATATCGTGCGCCAGATAAAAGGTATCGGCGGTGAAATGCCTGTTTTCCAATCGGGCAAACAGGGGCAAGTTCAATCTATCCCCGACGCCATTTCATGGGTTTTAGAAAACCGTTACCTTAAATCCAGCACCCCCGTTCACGAAGACGCCAACGGCCTTGGAGCCCAGCGGTGCCCTGAGTGTGACGAAGAGCTCGTTTTCCAAGAAGGATGCTTTATCTGCCCAGCCTGCGCTTATACCAAGTGCGGCTAATGCCCCTAGCGCGACGAATGCTATTGACGAGCGTGGCATAATATTGCAAACATACTACGGCAGGCGTGATTTCACGTCTGCCGTTTTTATGTTGCCAGATTCCGTCCTTGGAAAGCTCTTATGCAATGGCCCAATAGCACGGCAGTGTTCCAGTAGTGAAGCGGTGCCAAGAAACAAAGGACAAAAGGAAAAAAGAAACAAAGGGCAAAAGAAAAGGAAAATGGCAATACATATCCTTGCTCGCCACACGAAATGCCTGTGTTTCTTGCCAAAGGCAACGTCACAAAAGAGCTGAGACAACGGCCCATTTTCCCAAGGGCATCCTCAAAAAGGCCATGACCTACCAACATTTTATCTCACCATTACCCCTAAGGAGAGACTATGAGTTCCCTGAAAGACATGTACCGCACGGTTGTTCAGGATGATTTTCCTGAAAGTATTGAAGTTCGCTTTGGCGATACAAGCTTAACCTATGAACGTCGCTCATGGAACATTGGCGGAGAAGACAAAGGGCTTCGCTACGGCGAAAACCCCGACCAGCCAGCCGCCCTTTACGCCCTCACCAAAGGTCAGCCAGAGGTTGGTGGAATCGCTTTTCGTGGCGCTGGGCAAGGTCTTGTTTCAACCCTCACCGAAGAAAATATGCTCCAGGCGGGTAAACACCCCGGCAAAACCAACCTCACCGATGTTGATAACGGCATTAATATTTTACAATATCTCTCCGCCAAGGCCGCCGCGGTTATCCTGAAACACAACAACCCCTGCGGGGCGGCCTGGTCTGAAAAGGGTCTGCACGACGCTTTGACCAAAGCTTTTTGGTGCGACCGCATCGCCGCTTTTGGCGGCGCGGTCATTGTTAACCGCCCCCTCGACAAAGCCACGGCTGAGTTTATTAACGATACCTATTTTGAAGTGGTGGCGGCTCCCGCTTTTGATGATGACGCCCTCGCTATTTTAAAACAACGCAAAAACCTGCGTATCTTTCTCATCCCCGGCCTTGCTGAGCTGGACTCCTTCGCAGGCACCCCTTTTCTCGACATCAAATCGTTGCAAGACGGCGGTTTTGTCATTCAAAAATCTTTCATTAACCGCATTCGCAGCGCCGCAGATTTTCTGCCCGCCAAAGCGGAGCATGAAACAACCACTGTCGTCGCCCGCGCCCCAAGCCCCCAAGAAGCCGACGACTTGCTCTTTGCCTGGGCCATTGAGTCGGGCGTAACCTCCAACTCGGTTATTTTCGCTAAAAACGGCGCCACCGTCGCCATTGGAACGGGTGAACAAGACCGTGTGGGGTGCGTGGATATCGCCATCCATAAAGCCTATGACAAATACGCCGACGGCCTTGCTTTTCATGAGACAGGCCTTTCCCTTTATGAGCTGAAAGCCAAAGCGGAAAATGACGCGGAAGCGGCAAAAACCCTGCAAATCATCCTCGAAAAAACTGAAACCGCCAAAGGCGGACTGGCAGGTTCCGTGCTGGTTTCTGATGGATTCTTTCCCTTTAGGGACGGCGTTGACGTCGCCATTGCCCAAGGGGTAACCGCCATTGCCCAACCCGGCGGCTCCATGCGAGACATAGACGTCATCGGCGCTGCCAATGAAGCCAGCCCCCAAGTCGCCATGGTCTTCACAGCCCAACGCTCATTCAAACACTAATCCATAGCGCTGGGGCATTTTCTTTTCCAGAAGAGAGTGTTCCAGCGCTTGTTTTTTAAGGTTCTTCATGTCCATTCGCCATAAAGCGCAATTTCCCGTTCCCGGCTGTATTGTAGAATTTTTACAAGGCAATAGCCCCACCATCGCCTATGTTCTCGAGGTTCAAAACGACAGAGTCCGCCTCTACACCCTGAACAAAAAAGAAATGAAACTTCCCCCAGCCAGACTTCTTCCCTGGCTTGGGCCCACAGCCTCACCCTCACTGAGCAGGGCCGAAATGGATGCCCTGCTTAACGAACACCAACAAAAACGCCAGGAATTTAAAAGTACCCTCAATATGGAAGAACTCTGGCAGTTGGCTGAAGGGGAAATTGAAAGAGCCAGCGCTGGCTGGTTCGCCTCTCTTATCTTTGACGACCCCGACATTGACAGCGAAGCCGCCATGGGTCACGCTTTGCTAGACTATAAAACCCATTTTAAATTTTCTCCCCCCGACTTTGAAATTTACTCCTTGGAAACCATGCAAAAACGTGTGGAAGAAGCCAAGGCCGCTGCACTACGAGAGGCCCTTGCTCTCCTCGGCAATAAGTTTTTTCACAAGCTTTGGGAAGTCTATCTGGGCAAAGATACGCTACGTCCCAACGATATCCCCGAAGCTGAAATCTCTCAAAAACTCGAGGCTATCCTTCACGACTCCATGGCTGAAGCAGAATCAAACGACACCTTGTGGAAGCTCTTAAGCCGAGGGTTGCCCAATGATCCCCACCTCGCCCTTTATCTCGCCACAGCTTGGGGGATAGTGCCCAATCACTATAACTTTCTTCTGGACAGGGCGGGATATGATGCTACCGACAAGTGGACCCTGCCCCACCTAAACACCATTGAGACCATCCAAAAAGACCTTGAAACAGCACTCAGCCAGTACGGCAAGGGAGTAGATACGCCCTTTGTCACCATCGACCCTGAATCAACCATTGACCGGGACGACGCGTTTTTTGTGGAGCAAGACAGCGAAGGTACGTACCGCTTGCAAGTCGCCATCGCTTGCCCCTCCCTTGTCTGGCCCGTTGGCACCCCCTTTGACAAAGATGTCCTGCGACGCGCCACCAGTCTCTATCTTCCCGAAGGCGACCAGCATATGCTTCCCGAAGCCATAGGTTGCTCGTTTTTTAGCCTTGATACCGGCCGCACGGCCCTCGCCCTCGTCACTACCCTGACATTCGATAAAGATGGTGCTCTGCTAGATACGTCCTTGGCTATTCAGCCCATTCGTCCAGCCTGTAATATGACCCTTGGACAGGCAGAAGGGCTCATTGACGAGGAGACAGACGCCACCATTAGCTTACACTCATCACCTGATTCATTACCTGATTCATCACCAGACTTAGCGTCAGGTGCAGTAGCTGGCACAGTATCTGGCATAGCGTCGGGCACCGCTACCATTTTACCTGTCAGCCCAGCCTTCGACGGGGCGATTCCCGATATTCCTGATGATGCTTCTGGCGATGTATCGGGTGATATATCGGGTGATATGTCAGGCGAAGCCATGAGTTTTGAACAACTGCTCAACCAAAGCGAAACGGCCTCTTTGGCGCCAATCAAAGAATACTCCACAATAACCCCTGAGTCTTACCGGGCTCATGCCGCCATGCTCAGTAAGGCGCATAAACTGGCGACACTGCTTCGCCAAAAACGCCTTGAAAACGGCGCTGTCATCCTGGAACGCCCTGATTGCGATGTCAGCCTTCTGCCCCTTGATTCTTCTGAAAACAAGGCAAGGGAAGAAACGCATCAGCTTGTCAAAGAAGGAGGACAAGATTTTGACAAAGGTCTTCAGCAAGGTCTGAGCCAGCAGGAAACATGCATCGTGCAAGTCTCCCAAGCGCCCTCAACCCCCAAGGCTCACCGTATTATTGGCGAACTTATGATCGTCGCCAACGCCGCCATGGGACAATGGGCCGTGGAACAAGCCGTTCCCTTGCTCTACCGCAATCAGGAAATCGCCCTACCGCCAGACTATTCAGCCGTTTGGGAAAAACCTGAGGATATCGCTAAAATTGCCCGCTCTCTCCCCGCGGCTTCTTTGGAAACCTTACCCCGCAAACACACGGGGTTAGGTATTTTTGCCTACGCTACCTGCACTTCGCCCATGCGACGTTATGTGGATCTACTCAATCAGGGGCAAATTATTGCCCATCTCACAAAGGCCCCCCTGCCCCACAGTCGGGAAGGTCTGGAAAGTCTGCTTCCCCTCCTCCAAGCCCGTCTTGACAGCGTGGGGCACATCCAACGCACCCGTCCGCGTTATTGGAAACTTTTATTCTTCCGTCAACAAGGTGATAAAGCGTGGTGGCCCGGAGTCGTTACCGAAGAAAACAACGCTTTCGTCACCGTCGCCCTCCCTTGGGCACAAATGATGGTCAGAGGACGCCGTAAACTTTTTGACGAGAAAATTGAACCCGGGGCTCAGGTAGTGATTCGGGTGGGGAAAATTCACCCTCTCCAAAACGAAATAACCCTTTTAGAAGTTCTTGAGCAGTAAGCACCCCCAACGAGCCTAACAACAAAGTTCGATACAAAGGGAGGCGGAGCGTATAAAAAAGTCCTTACCTCCTTTCCTTGTGTTAACAAAAGAGATACACCAGACATATGGAACACATACTCACCGGCGCTACATTTTTCTCCCTTCTTCTGGCCTATCTGCTGGGCTCAGTCCCCTACGGCCTCATCATCGCAACCAAGTTTTGCCATATTGACCCCCGCACAGCAGGAAGCGGCAACGTTGGAGCCACCAACGTGGCGCGCCTGTGCGGCAAAGGTTGGGGCGCCCTCACCTTGGTGTGCGACTTAACCAAAGGCGCTCTGGCTGTCGGCCTCGCCTGGTATATTTGTAACCACTACGGCGGCTGGCAATACGCCCACTTGGGGGCAGGGCTTTTTGCCATTCTCGGGCATATGTTTCCTGTGTTTTTCGGCTTCAAAGGCGGTAAGGGCGTCGCCACCACCGTGGGCGTTTTTTTTGTACTCTCCCCCCTTCCCCTGATCGTTGCGGCAATCATCTGCCTTCTCGTCATTTGGCGGACTGGCTTTGTGTCCGCGGGCTCCTTAACACTGGCTGCAATGATTCCCCTTTTGGCAGCCTTAACCAACCAGTACCCCATCGCTCTGCTTGGGGGCATAATCGCCCTGCTTATCGCCTTTGCCCACCGCCACAATATTCAGCGCCTCATCAAAGGCGAAGAAAAACCTTGGAACACCAAAGGCTCGCCAGATAAAACATCGGGTAAAGCACTGGGCAAAACACAGGGCAAAACGCCACAGTAAACGCCCAATAAAGCGCCAGATAAAGTGTCAGGCAAACGCATCCAGCAACGGTCTTAAGCGTTGTCTTCCTGTGAAAGTGGAGCCTTTTCTCCCCATCCTATCCAGCAAAGAAATTTCTTCCTTGCAGTATCTCCTCGCCCGTTCCTCTTGCTTAAAAAAACAAGAAGTGAATACGAAAAGATACGGGCTGTCATACGCCCTACGAGGTATATTGCGAAACAAGGCTCACACAACTCCATTGCTCCTCATGCAGTTGAGTAGCTTCTAAGAACCTCGGGACTCCCGAACAAATTCCAGCGATTTCTCACTCATTCACAACCCGAATAAATCCTGCTAGTTCCATAAACGAAGTGAATCCTCGTCCTTTTCTCTCAATACAGCCGACTCAAGGCATCCTCTCCGCCTAATAACGCTCCATGCCGTAGATAGAAAAAGAGGAGGCCTGCGCCTCCTCTTTATATGGATTATCATTCTTGGAAGTTATAACTCTAGTCTTCAGAGACAGCCACTTTACCAGAAGCAACCGCCTCATCATCACCAAAGAATACTGGCTTATCCTCAGCGCCAAGGATGCGGTAAGAGCATTCTTGAACACTCATGCCATAAATGGTGGATTTTTTGGCCATAAAGAAGATGACACCCATGCTTCCCCACACAACAAGGGCGTACCATGATTCGATGGCAATTTGCGCTGGCGAACCGGGGATGGTGAGAAGACCGAGGCAGAAGAGAGACGAGAGCGTTCCAATAATGGCGATAAGCTGTGAACGCTTGCTTCCCTGCAACTGAGGATTAGCACGCATAAACTTGTAGGCAGCCAATGAAGTAAAGGCATAAGCGATAACAGTTCCAACGGCAGACATGCTTACAACCCAGTCCAAAGCTTCACGGCCAAACCATGGCGCCACCAGAACAAGGGCGATGGTGAAAAGAACCGCGTTATGGGGTGTACCGTATTTATCATGCACTTTCCCAAACCAGCTGGGCAAGAAGTTTGCGCGGGCCATACCAAAGATAAGACGAGTAGTAGCGATATAAAAACCGTTGATACCTGTGCAAATGGCGGCAAGAACCGCAATGGCGAGAACAACAGCGCCAGCTTTACCCATGGTTTTTTCAGCGATGAAGCCTGTGGCCCAAACAGGGTCAAGGGCCAGCATTTCTTTATAAGGCATGACGTAAGCCACAGCGATAGTGACAACACCGTAGAAAAACGCGCCTAGCAAGATGGCGATAATCATGAGCTTTGTGGCTTTTTTAGGTGAAAAGTCAAATTCTTCAGCCGCTTGGGGAACGGTGTCAAAGCCAACGTACAGCCAAGGGGCAATGGCCACTATGGCAGCGACGCTAGCCAAAGGAGCGCGGGTTTCGTTAAAGAAAGGACGAAGGTTATCAATATTACCGCTTTCTGAAATAAGCGACGCCCCAGCCAAAACAACGACTCCGCCAACGAGGAGCACGGCCAAAATAAGCTGAGCGCCACCAGCGAAATCAACACCGCGGTAGTTGGCTATACCAAAGGCAAGCAACACGACTGAAACGAGCAGTAATTCACCGACATATACCTGCCAGCCAGCGATTTCATATAAAGCTCCCCATTCAAAAACACCGGGAAGCATAAAGCGGCTGAGCAACGCAAGGGCTGTTCCGTTCAAGGCGATAATACATAAATATCCCAAAACAAGCGCCCACCCGCATATGAATGAAGCGGTGGGACCAAAACCCGCATAGGCATAAGCAAACTCGCCACCGGCAACGGGGTAGTTTTCAATCATTTTACCATAACTTAAGGCAACAAAGACCAGCAGAAGTCCACCAATCATAAAACCGATAAACGCCGCTATAGGCCCCGCATTAGGAAGAAAATTCACACCGGGAAGGATGAAACAGCCCCACCCAATGATGCACCCAAGGGCCAACGCCCAGACTTGTAGTGGGGATAGAGATTTTTTCAGTTCTACCCGTTCTTCTTGCATGTGCTTTTTTGCCATGTAAGCCTCCTTGGCTTTAAGCTGTAAGGGTTTTTGTGACAGGGTTTGCCCGCTGATTAAACCTGCCTTTTCGCAATAGTCGCGCAAATTCACCCAAAAGCCATGGCTAGTGAGAAGATGCACAACATGCACTCAGCAAACAAACAACACCCCAAGGCTAGAGGAAAACAACGCGAATTGCAACATGTATTTTAATTCACAAGTCCATTTATCACGAAATTTACCCAAAGAACATCAAGTTTTTTAGTAGAAAGCCATATAATTACAGCCAGTTGATTAAAAGCGAAAAATTACGAAATATTCCTTAAACTGAGTCGGTTTTGCCTCGAAGACAACCTGGGAATGTGTCTCTTTTCACAATAGACACATCTCACCTATTCCCCACCCCCATCCGCCACCTATTCGCCAACTTATCCGTCACCCACCGCCCACCGCCTCCTTTGAGTTCTCTCTTGATCCACCTACCTTTTCACAGTCATCATCTTACCTGCCTCCTTGCCTGTGGCAGCAGGGCTGAACAAAAGTTTTTACCCTTCTTAGGAGGCAAATTCGCCCCACATAGCCATTAATACCGCCTCTTCCCTTGCGCCTCTTCCCTTGCGCCTCTCCCCAAAATTCTCTTGAGACGCACCATGAAACAGACTCCTAGGACGCCAGTGCCGAGCCTAATCTATCTGCCAAGAAAAAGCCCCGTGTAGTATTACACGGGGCTTTTTGGGTTATGAAGGGCATAGTATCTGGCTTGCGAAGCCTCTCTTGAGCTATTTATGTCCTAGAAAGGCCAGACATTATCCAGCAGGCGAGAGAGCCAGCCCTGGCGTTGCTTATCAGCCAAGACGCCCTTACCAAAGTATTCAATTCTTGTATCAGCCATCTGAGTGGACAAAATCGAGTTATCCATGGCGATATCCTTTGAGCGAATAAGCCCTGAAACAACGAGATATTGCGTCTCTTCGTTGACACGAATTTCTCTGGCGCCTTCGACTTGTAGCACGCCACCGGGCAAGAGCTGAATGACTCGCGCGCCGACGGTGGTTGTGACATAGTTTTCCCGCTTGGTCTCACCCGTTGTGCTTAAGTTTGAGTTGGTCGTTGTCGAGAAAAGTGGATTGGCTCCCACATCAGATCTCAAGGGCCCGTGTCCCGGCCCCAAAAGTCCGACACTGCTTCTTCCAAAGGCGGCGCTTACGCCATATTCGTTACCGCTTGTTTTAGTGGTCGAAGTATCAGCCTTTGATTTGGCCTTTGAGGTTTCAACAACGTTGACCAGAACGATATCGCCAATGCGTCGTGCTCTGTTGTCGGCATAAAGGCCGTCTGAATCCGCCATGTTAAAGAGCGAGCCCTGATTCATGGCCTGTTCTTCAGGCTCCATAAAACTCTGGGGCGGAGTGACCGCCGCCATACTGGGGGAAGGCGAGCTTTCTTTTCCGGCGCATCCTGTTAACGAAAGGAGCGCCACCACAAACATCATGCCAAGCATTTTTGAGAAAATAAAATTGCGAATCATAACCATACCCTCACATAACCCTGTCAGGTTGCTATTGAAAATTTCCTTGAATAACAACAGTGCTAGCGTCTCGCACAACACCATAAACTTCTTTTTTACTTTGCAGGTTCTTCACCTTAATATTTTCGCCCACCACGCCGTCAGCCAATGCTTCGGCCTGAACCTGAAGACGAACGGTTTTTGACTCATACATAAGGCTGATAATCGAACCTTTGCTCATGGTTGGAATATGTGCGACATCATTTTGATAAATAACTTGCTGGACGCCCACCGCTCTTACCATGCGCCAAGGGCCGCCCCTGCCATCCCACGGGGTTCCCCGTAAATGCGCAAGGTTCATTTTAGCTCGTCCCACATGCGCGGCCTCAAGAACATCACCCTTGTTAAGGGCCACCGTTGCAGAGGGAACCTCTTTCCAGGCATCCATAAAAAGCGAACCCGCTATGCGCTGGGCAACGCTGCCGTCCACTTCCTTCACAATGATGCGAAAATTCAACCGACCCGGAGCAATCTTTTTTTGCGGCTCAAGCCCCACAATCTGCCCAGGGTGCTTTAAGAATATATAGGAAGGCAACCGAAAATCCGTGAATTGCGTGTCTGCTTCTATGCCCGCCACCAGAGGAGTCAGTTCTTTGACAACTAAGGCTTGAATGGCTGGTTCGTGCATGACCGCTCCCCTTCTTTGCAATGCCAGAGAACTGGGGAAAAGACAGTAAGGTGCAAGGTCTCGCATGGTCGCCATAACCGCTTCCTGCAATTTTGGCCGTGTCATATTAACGGCTCTGCCATTATCAGGAGGCGCTGGCCATAGCTCACGTTTGGCCATGGTTTCCCATTCATGGCGGGGAATATCCCCTGCCGGAACGGCTATTTCACCAAGGGTCACCATATCCCCTTCAATGACAGCGGCCTCGACAAAGCGCAGACGCCAAGGAACCTGATCCGCCGCGCCATAGGGTGAGTTTGTTGCTCGAACGACCTCTCCAGATGTCTGGTATCCAGCCCCTATGCGCTCAACCTGATTCGTGGCCTCGGCGATTTTTTGCTGGAGCAAAAAAAACACCACCATCAAGAGCAGGTACAAACAAATGTCCCGAACCGTTCCCAGGGAGGGGAGTCTTTTCTTCTTACTGTAAATCATAGTCATCATACGCCCAAAAAAGCATCAGGAACGTTTGAGTTGAACGGCAATCTGCAACATGGAGTCAGAGGTTTGAATGGCCTTCGAGTTCATCTCATAGGCTCGCTGACCAACAATCATGTTAACCATTTCATCAACCACTTCTACGTTGGAAAGTTCCAAAAAACCCTGGGCAATGGTGCCGAAGTTTTCTTCACCGGCAACGCCTTCGATGGCGTCTCCTGAACCGTCGGTGGTGTTAAAGAGGTTACGCCCCCTTGCCTCAAGGCCTGCGGGGTTAATAAAGTTATAAAGAGGGATATCGGCTGCCGCCAGTTCCTGTCCGTTGGAGTCCAGGGCGGCGATATGCCCGTTTTCCGTAATAACCAGGTTTTTCGTTTCTTCAGGTACGGTAAATTCAGGCTGCAAAACATAGCCGTTGGCCGTTACCACGGTTCCGTCCTGGTTCAGCTTAAAAGACCCCGAACGGGTATACATTTCTTCGCCGTTCACCATGACTCGAAAGAAGCCGTCGCCTTCAATGGCGAAGTCAAGGGCGTTGCCCGTATTTTGATAGTCACCTTGGGTAAAAAACTTATGCACGGTGGTCGGGCGAACACCAAGACCCACTTGAATACCCGTGGGAATGCGTTCGTCTCCGCCTGTTCCGGTAATGGAACCAGCAATGCGCATATTCTGATAAATCAAGTCCTCAAACTCCGCCCGGCTCTTCTTAAAGCCAGTGGTATTAACGTTAGCAAGGTTATGCGAAATAACGTCAATATTTAACTGTTGCGCAACCATCCCTGAGGCTGCCGTCCACAAAGAACGCATCATAGGGGTATCCCTCCTCGCCGGATTATTCGGCTAATATTCTTGTCGGCTAGCTGGCCCCAAAGACCTGTTCGCCGTTGGCATCAAACCAACTCTCATCTGTCGAAACTTCCACATGAACGATGTGTGGAATGCTTATTAGTCGTAAAAAACTACATAACCACATGAAACACCGCATAACCATCCCATCCTTAATCAATACCTTTGCTGGTTTATCCTTTAATCCTCGCGGACTAACGGGTACGCCCAACCTTAGTTGAAGCTTCCGTATCAAGCTGTTGGCTGGTTTGCATGACCTTGGCATAGGCCTCAAATTGGCGTTGCGCTTCAATCATATTCACCATTTCATAAACAGGATCTACGTTGGCGGCTTCCAAAAAGCCCTGCGCCATAAACCCTCGTGTGGGTAACTCTTCGATTTCCTCGCCTTGCCGAGGCTTAAACATATTATGCCCTAGCTTTTCAAGTTTCGAAACGTCCGCAATTTCAACAAGGGCAACTTGTCCCACAAGGGCATCGTCGGCAAAAATTCTGCCATCTTCGGCGATGACAAAGTTTCGCACACCTTCGGGCATAACAATGGGCCCGCCCTCGCCTTGAACGCTATACCCTTGTTCGGTAATAAGACTGCCTTCCGAGGTTAAGCGGAAGTGTCCGTTGCGGGTATAAAACTCGTCCCCGTCAGGCGAAGTAACCTTAAAAAAACCCTCACCGCTAATGGCTAAGTCAAAGGGCGCGCCCGTAATTTTAATGCCACCCTGCTGAAAATCCGTCACCGAAGTGGCTATACGCGTACGGCCCATATGTTGCGCTTCAGGAAACATGGGATCGGCGCGAATATGTTGCATGGGCTCCATGATTTGATCATGAGCAAACATCAAAAAGGTATCTTTAAAGGCAAGCAAATCGCGCTTATAACCAGTGGTATTGACGTTCGCCAAGTTGTTGGAAATGCTGCTCATTCTGTGCTCGTTTGAAAGAGCGCCGAATAGAGCTGTGTACATGGCGTTTTGCATACGTCCTCCTTGTCTCCATGGCGTTCAAAAATATGACGCCAGGCTTTTCCTTAAGATAACACCATATGTTTGCAGGACATTTCGCCAAAACAAGGGACTGTCCCGCTCGGTGTTTTTTATTTCACTCTTGTTTATGCAAACATCAGACCAACTTTTTCTTCGTCAATGTCCCTTCCCAAGACATCTCTCAATAACGCATTGATGAAAAATAAACGACAGCGCCCTTGCTAGGCAGTCATGTGGGCTCCTCTTTGGAAAACCTCTTCTTGAAAAACAAGAAGCGCATGAGGTAGGGGTATGCAACACCGAGTTTTATGGATTAGCAGACCAGACAACAAGGGAACGGGCCAATGGCCAACAAGACGACATGCGCGCCCAAGCCATAGGGTAACCAACCTCCCTCAACGACCAGTCTCGTTCAAAAACCCATCTGCTACCAAAACAGGCAAGAGTAGGAATAGGCGAGTAGCGGCTTTTCCAAAATATTGACTGGCTAAAACAAGGCCGCCGCTTTCCCTCAAAAAGAAAGCGGCGGCGCAAAGACCTGCCTTTATATCAGCGGGTCTTAAAGTTCAGGAAAAGTTACTTCTTCGCTGTGTTAGCAACGGTAGCGTTCTGGCTGGTAATCAAGTTGCCGTAAGAAGGCAGATACTTGGACAACAAGGTGACGAGGCCTTCCATGTCGTTACGCCAATCACGCATGAGTTCACACGTTACGCTGAACCAGTTCACAAGCTGAACACCATTGGCGGACATTCTGGCCCAAGCGGCATCACGAGCGGGAACGTTGAAAGTACCCGAAGCATCGGTAACGATAAAGACGTCGAAGCCAGCCTCTACAGCGGAAAGGGCGACGTGAGCAACGCATACGTCAGTTACGATACCAGCAATGATAAGCTGGGTGCGGCCTGTTTTTTTAACGGCTGCTACAAACTCAGGGTTATCCCAAGCGTTAATTTGGCCGGGTCTGTGCACAATGGGGGCATCAGGGAACATTTCGCGAATTTCAGGCAGCAGGGGCCCATTGGGGCCTTTTTCCAAGCTGGTGGAAAGCACTGTGGGCAAGTTAAAAAATTTGGTTACCGCGCAAAAAGCCATAACGTTATTCTTAAATTCAGCAGGCTCAAAATCCTGAACCAAAGAGAACAAGCCCGTCTGGTGGTCAACCAACAAAACGGCGGCCTTATCTTTATCCAAACGTTTGTATGGAGTAGCGGCAAAAGATGGTGTCGCCATGGCAACCATAGCGAGCATGAAGCAAGCGCCTGTCAAAAGAGAGAGGAACTTCTGATATGTTTTCATAAAAACCCCTATGAGTAAGAATTAAAGGTAGCTTGGTCAGCATTAAAGCCGTAAAGCGCCGAAGAAAAGAAACCCAAAAAAACTGTGGGAAAAGATTACCCCATTCAATATTTTATGGCGACAGTTTTGGAAGTGGACACCGTGACTCCACTATCCACCTGTACTCAGCCACTCTCATTTTTATGTATTGTTTCAGCTCCTTACAGGTATCATTTTTAAAAAAACAACCACACCCCCTCGTCCTCTAAGGTGAAGAATCCCTATCCCATTAGGGAGGCGAAACTATTGCATTGAAGAAAAACAAGTGCTATTCTTATGGGAGTAATATTTCTCGGTATTGTAGCCGATTGACTTCCTTTAAAAGTCCAAACTCAGTTCTCCATTAAAGCGAGGGTATATGTTTCAAAAGATACGCTTTAGCATGTGTCTTGTGTTTCTCGTTCTTTTTCTTCTCCCTGCACAAGCATTTGCGGCAAAATCAACCTATGTAGTTCTCCCCTTTACCGTTAACGGGCCAGATAACTTCAACTACTTAGAGCGCTCTATCCCCCAAATGTTGACCTCACGCCTCTATGCCAAAGGTGAAGTAGAAGCCGCCTCTGATGTTCCCGCGGCCCAAAAAGCTGTCTCCGACGCCGCCACTGCGGACAGAGCCCGTGGCGCTCTTAAGGCAGACTACGTAGTATTTGGTACAGTTACCATCGTAGGAGACAATTACAGCCTCGACGTGCAGGTTCGCGACAAAGCTGGAAAATCATGGAACCAAGCCAGCGAAGGCAAGGTAACTCAACTTATTTCCGGTATCAGCCGCACCAGCGACTCCATTAACCAGCAGGTTTTTGGTCGTAGCGCAGCGGGCCAAACCCAGCGCGTTAACCAAATGCACCCCGACATCGTCATCAACCAAGACCGTCCCAAAGACGTTTACCTGAACCCCCAGTTCCGCTATTCTGGCTCTTCCGCTGAAGACGAGTCGCGCATGCGCTCGCAAACCCTTCAGTTTACTGCCGTTGGCATGGAAATATGCGATCTTGATAACGACGGACGCAACGAAGTGGTGCTTTTATCCGAAACCGCCCTCTATGCCTATCGCTTTGAAGAAGGCCGCCTTAATAAAGTCGCGGAATTCGAGCTGCCCCGCACTCACAAATCTCTTGCCATCCGCACCCTCCCCGGAAGCAGTAAGGCCTATGTCGTTGTCAACATGCTTGATAAAGACAACATGCCCCAAGCCTCTATTTTTACTTTAAGCGGCAGCACCTTTAAGGAAGAATACGCCCGCCAAAAATACTTCCTTAACGTGGTCAAAATGGCTCCCGACTATCGTCCAGTGCTCATTGGTCAAAAATCCGGCAGACCCCGCCTCTTTGCCTCCGGCATTCATGAAATGCTTATGACGGGTTCAGGCAACTTAACTCAGGGCGCTCGCCTGGCTTTGCCAGAAGGGGCTGATGTCTTCAACTTCACCTATTTGCCCGGCGGATTCTCTAAAGAAGGCGACAAAATCATCGTTCTGTCCAGCCGTGAAAAGCTTCGCACTCATACCCTTAAAGGCGCTCGTCTGGCTGAAACCGATGAAAAATACTCTGGCGCGGCTATTGGCATTGAAACCAACCCCGCCATGCCCGGTCTTTCCCGGGATGACGCCACCATGGGTGAAACCTACTTTATCCCCATGCGCATGATCGCCATGGACATCGAGCGCGACGGCAACTACGAGCTTCTCGTCAACCGTCCCATTTCAACGGCCTCTGGCATTTTTGACAGATACCGTTTCAACCCCCAGTCAGAAATTCATAGTTTGTTCTGGGATGGCATCGGGCTGAACCTGCAGTGGAAAACACGACGCATTAAAGGTTCCACCGTTGACTACGCCCTTGCGGACGCTAACAACGACGGCGTTACCGACCTTGTGGTTTGCATCAACACCCACCCCGGAGCCCTCGGTGTGAATGCCCGTAAAGCTGTTGTACTGGTCTATCCCCTTGACGTAAGTCTTTCAGACCCCAACACAACTCCCTTTGACGGCAACTAACCGCAACCTCACTCTTTATAAACCAGTAAGACCCGCGCAAGCGGGTCTTACTTTCCTTTGTACAACAAACTAGGTTCAGGACTCACTAAGGCGAATTGGGCCTCTGCCCCAAGCCCCGCCAGGGGCTAATCTCCTGGACCTTGAATAATAAATACCTTTGTGAGGCAAGCAGAAACAGTTTAATGAATCCTGTGCCCATACTTCCCCGCGCTGATAGGGGGGAGCGATATAACACGACGACAGCGTGACGATATGACCAGCGCACGAGAACAACAATCGGACGAATACTACGGAAAACACGCTGAACTTCTCTACAAACTTAACGGGCTCCTCTCAAGGTGGGCCGAATGATGCATGGCACCTGCAAGCGCCGGGAAGCACCTCTAACCCTGAACCTTCCTTGTAACAGCGCACAGCAACGCTCGACCAGTCCCTACTCGTTTTGAGTATTAGTATTATATGCTATGAACATTCATGCACGCATGGTGACAAGACGCCACCCAAAATATGACTCTTCCAAGACATGACTATTCTATGATAAGCCTATGACCGAACTCTCTCCCCTCGAACATAGGGTAAGCCAAGCCGAAGAAGGCATGAAACTTACCACCTTTATTCAGCGGCGTCTGACAACCCCGCCGCCTTCCTCCATGCTCCATAAATGGATACGAAGCGGGCAGGTAAGAATCAATAAAAAACGCGCGAAACCTTTCCAACGCCTCGCCGAAGGCGACATGGTCAGAATCCCTCCTTTCGCGCCTTTACGCCCACAAGACCCCCCCTTTGACCCGCCCCTAACAACGAGCCACAACCTCAAAACAAGCGAAATGAATGGAGCCGAAGAAAATCAGGGAAGCGCTGAAAAGATGGGGAAGAAAAGAAATGGAAGTAACGGGGGAAACATACCCCACAGAGAACACAGGAGACATGAGGAGCACAAGGCGCATGTCTGTCAGCAAAAATCTTGTTCTCAACAAGCCAATGCCTTGCCGGGATATGGCGGACAGTCCTGCGCGCCTCATCGGCTTACGCAGTTGTTGACCATCGTTCATCACGATAGGGATGTGCTCGTTATCAACAAACCTTCGGGGCTTGCCGTGCAACCGGGGAGCCGCCTCACTGACTCCGTTGTACACCGATTGCGTCTGGCTTACGCCAAGGCATCTTTCATTCCTGCGCCGGCTCACCGCCTAGACAAAAACACCTCTGGCCTCTTGGCCATTGGGCTCTCCCATTCAGGCCTTACCCTGTTAAGCGAGTGGTTCGCCAGCCCCGACCACGCTCACAAAAACTATTTTGCCTGGGTTCAGGGCCAGTGGGAAAACCAAGCTCACACCCTCGAAGATTACCTCTGCAAAAGTACAACAGGTAGTCACAATATGGAGGTGGTGGAAAAAACCCATCCCAAGGGGCTTTTTGCCCAAAGTCATGTAACAAGACTTAAGGCTATCCGCCACAAGGGAGGGATCTCAAGCCTTTTACGAATTTCTCTCGTAACAGGCCGCACCCATCAAATACGCGCGCAACTTTCTTCTCGCCACGCCCCGATTATCGGTGATGTTCGCTATGGAGGCATAGCGTATACCCCCATGCTGCTGCATGCCTACGAGCTCTTGCTTCCTGGCCTGCCGCCCCTGCGCTGTCTTCCCTCATGGTCATATCCCTACGCAATTTCAGACCCTGAAGTATATGGTCAAAACTGTTAATTTTTGCTAACCTAATATATTCTCATAACCCCCCCAAAGAGATTTCTACTCCATGAATATACTTGTCATAGATGATAACTCCAATAGCTTGCAGAGCCTTTGCCTTGTGTTATCCGACCTCGGGCATATCCCCACTGGTCTGGATGACCCGACCAAGGCCATCGAGCTTATGAAGAAAAAGCGATTTCCGCTGGTTATCACAGACATCCGCATGCCCGGTATTAGCGGTATAGAACTTCTCACCCAGATTAAAAACTCCCCTGAACTTCTTGATACGGACGTTGTGCTTATCACAGGGCATGGCGACATGACCACCGCCGTGGAGGCCTTGCGTAAAGGCGCCTACGACTATCTCAATAAACCCATCAATGCCCGCGAGCTCTCCGCCGTAGTGGATCGCTCCGCCGAGCGCCAAACCCTTGTTCAGGAGAATACCGAGCTTAAAGAAAACCTTAATGTGGTGGTAGACCGCGTAGCTGGCTCCATTAAAAAGGATTTGGCTGCCGCAAAAAATCGTTTGCGTGAGCTAGAAGGCATCGGGCAAGTCATCGCCGAATCAAGTGCCATGCAGCAGCTTCTTCGCGAAGCCCTTATTCTGCATAGTGAGCCTAGCGTTCCCGTTCTCATTGAGGGAGAAACAGGCACAGGGAAGGAAATTTTCGCACGCTATATTCACTTTGGAGAAGATGGTTGCGACGAGCCCTTTATCGCCATTAACTGCTCGGCCATTCCCCATGAATTATTTGAAAGCGAACTTTTCGGGCACGAGGCCGGAGCCTTTACCGGAAGCCGTGCCGAAGGCGCCACAGGAATATTCGAACAAGCAGGCAATGGAACTCTCTTTTTAGACGAAATAGCGGAAACGCCCCTCTCCCTTCAACCAAAGCTCTTGCGGGTGTTGGAGGAGCGCACCTTTTATCGGGTCGGCGGCGTCAAAAAACGCTCATTTAACGCCCGTGTGGTCTGTGCAGGCAACCGTAATATGGCGGATATGGTCGCCAAAGGCACCTTCCGCCGCGACCTCTACCATCGCCTGCGGGTAGGCCACATTATCATCCCCCCCTTACGCGAGCGAAAAACCGACATCCTGCCCCTTGCCAATCACTTCCTCCAGCGTGAAGCCGCCCGTAAAAAGAAAGATTTTAAGGTTATCGCCCCGGAAACAGAAGCCATTCTTTTCCGCTACCCTTGGTCAGGTAACGTCCGAGAACTTGAAAATACCATCGAACGCGCTGTTCTTATGCACAATGATACCTTCCTTCGACCCGAACATATCGACTTTTTGCTCACATCTCCCCCTTATGCCCTGCCCTTGGACAGGCCTGATGGCTTTCATGACGGGCAATATGTCCCAGGCCACCCCAATGCGTCTCCCCAGGATGAGCAGCACACCATGAGCCATGGCGAATCCAGTCAATCCGCCCTGAATAACGAAAGCTTTTCCACGGCCTCGTCCAACCCTACAATCCATGCACAACAGGGGTATAGAGCTTCAAACTTCCCACCCAGTGGTTCTTTGCCCATAACCCAGGCCGTTGCCCATAGTCTTGAGTCCGGCCATATCATTCTGCCTGAAACACCTTTTTCCCTCGATGATCTGGAGCTCGCCATTATAAAAGCGGCTCTCGTGAAATTTGGCGGCAACAAAAGCCGCGCCGCGGATTTTCTAGGTGTCTCGCGCTTCACCATTCACAGACGCTTACAAGGGGCCGAAAAAAAAGACGCCTGAAGAGTCTTTTAATATGATTTTGAATATTAAATAATAAGGGAAGGCTCTGCCTTCCCTTAACCCTTCCGCCAAGGAAGTGCCTTCCTTGGAACCTCTTTGCCGTTTTCACATAAAAAACAGCTATCAATACAACCATCCTGATTCATGCCGCTATTTCAACAGACAGTCATTTTTAAAATTATAATCGGGAGTCAAGGGGCATCATGCCCTTTGCAGGGATTCTTAGGGACAGCACCCCTAAGGCAGCCAATACTTCTTGGTCAACCAACACCCAGTGGTCAGCCACTTCCTCCCCCAAAAAACATCTTCACCAAAAAGTTCTCAAGGGCATTCCCCATTAAATTAACCAGTCGTTTCCAAAAGTACAGTCGGGGGTCAAGGGGTATCATGCCCCTTGCAGGGATGCAAAGGGACAGCGTCCCTTAGTCAAGAAGCACCCCTAATCCCTAACTCTTCTTGAGCAAATCCCTATCCCGCTGAGCCGTGGCCAAGGCCGCGTCCATAACGATTCCAGTAAACCCTTGCTGCTCTAAAACCGACACCCCAGCGATGGTGGTTCCCGCAGGCGAACACACAGCGTCCACAAGGGACATGGGGTGTTTCCCCTCCTCAAGCTGATTGAGAAGAAACTGCGCGCTTCCAAGAACCGCTTGCGCCGCCGCCACAGTGGCCTCGGCTTTGGTCATGCCGTCCTTCACGCCTGCCTTGGCAAGGGCCTCGATAAACATAAAAACATAGGCAGGAGAAGCGCCGGCAAGGGCCGAAAAGATGCTGAAATTATTTTCAGGGAGCACAATGGCCTTGCCCACACAATTCAATAAACTCAGAGTATACTCCTGAAGCCCGCGGGAGCAATCTTGGCCAAAACACACCCCTGTCATACTCATGCCTATGCGAGCGTTAATATTGGGCATGGTGCGAACCACGGGGATACCCGCCCCAACCAGCCCTTGAAGTTTTTCAAGGGAAAGCCCCGCCGCTATGGAGATAACCAGCTTGGTATGCTGTTTCATCACAGGTACCAAAGGGGGCAGAACCTCGCCAAAGATGGCGGGTTTTAGTCCGATGACGAGGATGGGACAGTTTTGCACCAGCTCTTCGTTTGTATAGGGCGTAATGCCACGATTTGAGCAAAATCTTTTAAGCTTTTCACCATCACGCCCGGAAGCGCCGATGAGCGCTGGCAAAGCGAAGTTCTTTGTCAACAGGCCGTCTAAAATAGCACCGCCCATATTGCCGGCGCCTAAAAAACCTATTTTTGTACTTGAATACATCCGTCCACCTCGTCACTCAAAAGTTGTATTATTGCCACTCGCAGTATAGACAACATCCCTGTAAACCACAAAGGCATTTATACCTGTCACCCAAGTAATTTTGCTCGTTCTTTACCCACTTATACGCTTGTGACTGTAAAACGAATCAGGTATACTTCGCTTCCTACTGTTACTTTTTCTTACCACTCATCAATTTATGCGTCACGAAGAAGGAGCTTCTCATGGTCAATACAACATTTCCCACTTACCGAGGGCAGATGCAATATACCTGTCTTGGATGCGATAGCGTCTATGGCATTTCGGAACTTCTCTATACCTGTCCGGCTTGTGGCCATGTTCTCCTCCTTGAAGACACTTCTTTTGATGAGCTTAAAAAGACGTCGCCGAGCGCTTGGCGCAAAATTTTTGACGATAGAGCCAGCAGTCCCATAACCGCCTTACGCGGGATTTTTCGTTTCTATGAACTCATGGCTCCGGCTGTTGAAGAGGAAGATATTCTCTTTCTTGGTGAAGGCAACACCCCCATCATTGATGCCTCCGTCGCCCTCAAAAAAGAATGCGGCGATCAACCCTTCGGCTTTAAGAATGACGGACAAAACCCCAGCGCGTCTTTTAAAGACAGGGGAATGGCTTGCGCCTTTACCTACCTAAAAGCCCTTGTAAGAATCCATAACTGGGACGATGTGCTCACCGTCTGCGCCAGCACAGGCGACACCTCTGCCGCCGCCGCCATGTATGCCTCGTATGTTGGCGCGCCTTTACGCTCTGTGGTGCTTTTGCCCCATGGCAAGGTGACGCCCCAACAGCTCTCCCAGCCTTTGGGTAGTGGCGCCACTGTCTTAGAAGTCCCCGGCGTATTCGACGACTGTATGAAAGTAGTAGAATATCTGGCAGAAAAATATAATGTCGCTCTGCTCAACTCTAAAAACAGCTGGCGCATTCTTGGTCAAGAAAGTTTTGCCTTTGAAGTAGCCCAGTGGAAAAATTGGAACACCGACGCCATGTGCGTTTTTGTCCCCATTGGAAACGCCGGGAACATCACCGCCATCATGTCTGGCTTTCTCAAACTTCACGCCCTTGGCATTATCGAAAGCCTGCCAAGAATTTTTGGCGTGCAATCCGAACACGCCGACCCTGTCTATCAGTACTACGCCGCCCCCAAAACTACACGGGAATACGCGCCTGTCACTGTAACGCCAAGTGTCGCTCAAGCCGCCATGATTGGTAACCCTGTTTCCTTTCCCCGCGTCAAGCGCTTAGCCGACCGCTACACCGCCATTGCTGGTGAAAAGTCCTTTCAGGTACTTCAAGTAACCGAACAGGCCATCATGGACGCCATGATTATCGCCAACAGGCACGGCAATATCGCCTGCACCCAAGGCGGAGAAAGTTTCGCGGGTATGCTTGCGGCTCAGCAACATGGCCTTATCGATAAAAACGAATACTGCGTTTTGGACTCCACGGCGCATATGCTTAAATTCATAGATTTTCAAAACATGTATTTTACCAACACCTTCCCCGACACCTTTGGGGTAACCCCCAAAAAAGAGCTTTCCAACAGCCCTGAACTCCTCATGCGCCCGGAAGAAAAGGAAGGGCTGGACTACGCGCAATTTATACAAACAACAGCCGAGACTATAGTCAACAAGCTACGGCTCAGCCAAAAATAAGGCAGTCCCTACCTCATGCTAGATTTACTTTTAAGTGGCGATTTTAATACTTTTATCAAGGAGTTTTTAACGGCCTATGGCTACTACGCCATACTTATTCTTACTTTTTTAGAAGGCGAAACCATTGTCCTTCTTGCTGGCGCCGTGGCCGCCACAACGGGGGCTCTCCACCCGGGATTAGTTATTTTATGCGCCTTCATTGGAAGCTGCACCAGCGACCAGATAATGTTTTGCATAGGAAAATACTTTGGGCCCAGGGTGCTGAAGAAATTCCCTCGCTTAAATACCAATGTGGACAGGGCTTCCCGTCTCATTAAAAAATATGACATCCTTCTGATTCTTGGTTTCCGTTTTGTCTATGGGGTGAGAAATATAACCCCGATTATGCTTGGTATAAGCCACGTTCCGCATTTCAAATTTTCATCCCTCAATATCATTGGAGCGCTGGTTTGGGCTTCCTCCTTCACCGCCGGAGGTTATTACGCCGCCAAGGGGTTCGGGAAAATCCGCGATACCTTTGGCACAGGCGCTTTGTACACCATCATTTTTATTCTGGTGGTAACAGGCCTTATCTTGTATATACGCTACCGCCAAAATAAGAAAAAAGCCTTTGAACTCGCTGAAAAGGGTCGCAAAGCTATACAGGCGAAACAGCTCTGCGACGAATCTGAGAATAAGGCCGATCAAGAACCTCAAGTGGCTATTATCATGAAGAATAGCGTCTCCGACCCCCATGACGAAGGAATGACTGATAACCATACCACTGACAACGACGTGCGCAGTAGCACGAACCAAGTAAGCCCCGCCCAAACAAGTACAAACCAAGCAGACACCAATAGCAAGGCGACTGAGGGAAACCCAATGTCTTCCTCTCATGATTCCCCTGGAAAGGGCAAGTAGCGAAGCCTGCGCTTTCCAATAAGCCAGAGTTTCCATTAACATGGTTCCCAAGACGCCCTTACAACAAGTGTCCCCCCGTTCACCCTAACTCAACTATCACCAAGGATTGCTATGAACCCTCTTGTACTTCTTGAAACCACCTCCGGCGATATTCTTTTGGAACTCTTCCCTGAAACGGCGCCTGTAACAGTAGAAAACTTTCTCCAGTATGTTGACGAAGGCTTTTACGACAACACTATTTTCCATAGAGTTATTCCCGGCTTTATGATTCAAGGCGGCGGGCTTACCCTTCGTCTTGAAGAAAAGGACACCCGCGCTCCCATTGAAAACGAAGGAGAAACGGCTCAAACAAACGCCTTGGGCACTATCGCCATGGCAAGGACGGGCGACCCTCACAGCGCCACAGCCCAATTTTTCATCAACACCGTAGACAACCCGGAACTTGATTTTTCAGCGCCCTTCCCCGAGGCTTTTGGGTATTGTGTCTTCGGTCAAGTCACCGAGGGTATGGATGTGGTCAAGAAAATTGAAAAAAGCAAAACCCGTCCTCAGGGCGACCACGAAGCTGTTCCTGTGGACTCTGTTCTTATTACGAAAGCAAGCAGATTCGAGTAAGCTATGCAATACTGGCTCGTAAAATCTGAACCCGGCTGTTTTTCCATCACTGACCTTGCCAATAGCCCAAACGCCACCTCCATGTGGGACGGCGTCAGGAACTATCAGGCCCGCAACTTTATGCGCGATGGCATGAAAAAAGGAGACTTGGTCTTTTTTTACCATTCGGTAACGGATATAGGCATTGTCGGCCTTTGCGAGGTTGTGAGCGAAAGCGCTTATCCCGACCCCACCCAATGGGACCCCGAAGATGAGCATTTCGACCCTAAGTCCCCTGCTGATAAACCCCGCTGGTATCTCGTTGACCTCAAGCTCAAAGAAACATTTCCCCGTCGCCTGAGTTTACAAGAGCTTCGTGATGTGCCGGGCCTTGAAGATATGGAACTTTTACGTAAAGGAAGCCGCCTGTCTGTCCAACCTGTGAGCAAAGAAGAATTTGCCATCATTATGGGTTTGATAGTATAGTAGACGGCGTACAGACCTATAAAGCAAGGTAAGTAAGCTTACCCCACGCCCAAAGAGAAAGGAGATTTTATATGGCTAACTACCTCAATGCCGCCGATGTCATTTCTACTGCTGTTGAGATTGAAAAACGCGGATACCAGTTTTATGTACAGGCATCGACGCAAGCGAGTGACCCCAAAGAAAAAGAATTTTTTGCTTTTATGGCCAAGGAAGAAAACCGTCACGAAGCCATCTTTGCTGATATGCTCAAACGCGTTGGAGGCACAGAAATTCCCGCCAGCGCCAGCGATGACGAATATTACGACTATGTCCATAGCCTTATCGACTCGCACTGTCTCTTTATGGATAACCAACAAGATGCCATTAAAGCTAACCCCTTTAAACAAGCCATGCAGTTTGAAAAAGACACCATCCTCTTTTTCCAAGCCGTTGAGCCTTTGGTGCCTGAGTCCGAGCAAAAGTTCATTCGTCAGTGCATTGATGAAGAACGCTCCCACCTGCTGATGATTGCCAAGCAAATGAAAGCGCAATAACATGGTCTACCGTCTTTGCAGGCCAATAGAATTGACCTACTGACAACTTACCGTAAAAAACCACCCGCACCGGGTGGTTTTTTAATTCAGACACGAGCGACCTTCAAAACCATTCCTCCAAAGGTATTTTCTGTCGGGCATTACTGTCGGACACTTCTCTCGGGCCAGTTGCCACCAGAGCCATTACCTACTAGGCCGTTGCCCACAAAAACCATTTCCTTGCCTGCCCTCATCACCCCCAAAAACAAAAAGGCTTTCGAGTAAAACCATACCCGAAAGCCTAACGTTATAAGGAATATTACCGCAACAGAGAACTATTCGTTATAAGCGGGGTTATCCGTTGCCATAGGTTCAGTAAAGGTCTCTTGAACAGGGTCCTCCGTGGGCATGCCCATGGTGGCAAGCAAGGCGTTGCGTTCCTGCTCTATGGTGTGGAGTCGCTCTTGAGCCACGCGTAGCTTGGCTGTCTGGTCATCTATCCAGCTTTGCTGTTGTTTCACTTCGCTGGCCTTTGCAAGATCCTGCTGGAGATTCACAACGATTTTTTGTTGTCTGCCATGGCGTACATTTATTTTGTCTAATAATTTCTCATCAGTACAATGACGCGTAATATCACGAGCTTCAGCCATAAGTTCATCGTGAACAGTCGTATCCAAGGGTTGATAAGCCGCTTTGGCCTTCTTGGTTAAGCGTTCTTTTTCAGCAGCGCAGGCAGGGCTTAGGTCACGGGCTTCCGCCTGAACGGACAACCCAGAAAAAAGCAATACCGCGCAAATAAGCAACAGCGACAATCTCATATTTTTGACCTGCTTTATTCTTTTTTAACGATAAAAAAAACGCCGAATCGGCGCTTATTATTTCATGCGGTACGTAATACGACCACGAGTCAAATCATAAGGCGAAAGCTCTACCTTGACTCTATCACCAGGCAGAATACGAATATAAAACTTACGCATCTTACCTGAAATATGCGCCAAAACGGTGTGCCCGTTTTCCAGTTCTACACGGAACATTGCGTTAGGCAGGGCTTCCTGCACTACGCCATCAATTTCTAAAGCTTCTTCTTTTGCCATGAATCCTCCAAGACCCTTTATCTTGGCATAACACCCCTATGAAGTCAAGACTCCCACAGGATACGCAAGCGATAATTTTCAACAAGATAACAAATATTACACACTTCCTCCAAAAAAAGCTCGTCGTGCGAAACCATAATAAAAGGTAAATCGCTCTCTAGCAAGATAGAGGCTATGCTGGCTCTCGACTTGCCGTCCAAGTCATTCGTAGGCTCGTCCAAGAATAAAAACTCTGGTTCTGTCACCATAACAGCCGCCAAAGCCGCTAGTTTTTTTTCTCCCCCGGAAAGGCTAATGCCGCTTCGCTCAAGCAAGTGTTCAATGCCAAATTTTTTGGCGATAACTCGCGCTTTTTCTTCTGCCTCAACAAGAGAATCCCCATAGTTCGCAGGCCCGAAGGCTATATCCTCCAATACAGTTGGACAAAAAAGCTGGTCTTCGGAGTTTTGAAGAAGGTAGCCAAGGGCTCGCCGTAGCTTAACAATATCGCCCTTTGTTTCGCAAAGCTGTCCATGAAGGCGGATATGCCCCATGGAAGGAGTGATTATCGCCGCCCCAAGATGCAGCAGAGTGCTTTTACCACAACCATTATCGCCAATAACCCCCACACGCTGTTTTTTGGGCAGGTCAAGATCAAGGTTCTCAAAGACCTTATGCCCGTCGCCGTAGGAAAAACTTATATCTTCAAACTGTATAATATTCATACTATCCTTATAAAAACGCTTCAACAGCGTCGCTTCGTCCTTCAACCCACCACAAAAAGGCGATAACGCACACAGTCAGGCACAAGGGAGCGAACCAGGTTCTCAACCACGCCCCAAGGTGCCCTGCACCAAAGCCTGACTCAAGTCCTGACCCCTGCGGAGTCTGTCTGCCCTTGGAGCCATGCAACAAGGGATAAACACCTGAGAATCCACGCAATAACATGGCGGTATTAACCCTCTCTGAACGTTGCCAAGCCCGAACAAAGATCATGCCGAAGAGCCAAGCATAGGTTTTGAGCATACTCAGGCAAACGCGCCTGCTAAATCCGCGAAGCTCAGCCGATAACAACAACTTCGCCGCCTCGCGCTGTAGCAGTTGAATATTGACATAGGTCAGCAAAATGAGCACGACGAATTTTTGGGGCACGTGCACCCGTGTCAACGCTCGAATGTTATCATCTAAGCTTGAAGAGCCTATGAAAAGCAACACAAGGGAGCCGATGGCGTTCCCTTTCAGCAACATAATCAAAGCCACAGCGAAGGCTTCTTTACTAATATGAAGGAATCCAAAGCTTGCCACGGTATAGCTATCTTCTTCAAACTGAATGGGTAAAGTGAGGCACAAAAAGATGAAAAAGACGTTGACCACCAGCATTCTGCGCCAAAAAAGACGAGGAAGCGGCATCGAAACGAGAAGAACCATCGCCGAAATCACACAACAGGCCAAAGCCGCCATGGGAGTGGATAATTGACAAATACCCACGGCGTAAAGGGCCGCCACCACAATCTTAAGGGCGGCGTCCACCCCGCGCAAGCGAGATATTTTTTGGGTATGGACGAGGGGCGAATCGAGTATCTTGTCAGGCATATATTCCGTATCCCTAAAGCGACTATGGCTGTTGAAAAAGTTGCGGAGCAATGCCTATGACACGGCTATAGATAAAAACCGTTACCGCCCCTTCAATAAGCATGACAGGGATATGAGCGAGGACGAGGGCTGTGGCCGTTCCCCAAAACAAGGGGCCCGAGGAAATCAAAAACAGCGAAGCAGTTAAAGCCGAAAGCACTATGGCGCTCGTCCCGCATAAAAAAGCCGCCAGATACTGCCATCGCCCTTGGGTCTGGGCTTGATTCTGCCGCTGGCTCTGTTTCTGAGTCTGGTCTTGGCTCTGGTTCTGGTTTCCGGGCTGGATCCGGCATTCCCCTTGACCTTGATATTGTGACAGGCTTTGGTTTTGTCCCTGCCCTTGCAAAAAACGGCGAAAAATCATGCCACACAAAACAGCTGGATAGCCGGCGATGCAAATATTAACGCCAAGGCTGGTTAATCCTCCGAACTGAAACAAAATAGACTGGAGCAACAAGGCCACGGCCACGGCGGGTAAAGCCGCCCAGCCCAGCATAACCCCAAGAAGGCCGTTGAGCACGAGATGCAAGTCGCCGGGGAGGTGAATAAGGGTAATGACGAAAAAGGCCGCCGTTAAAATAGCGACGGACATCATTTTTTCAGGCTCAAGTTTCCGCAAGCCGTAACCGACTCCCGCAAGGGCCGCCAGACCCCCTATAATAAGGGTTGGGGCGGATAAAACACCATCGCTTATATGCATGGAACCTCATTTCTATTTCAACAACACCGTAGTGAAGCTTAAAATTCAGCGTTGGTACAGGCTCAAACAAGAACGGAGCCTAGAGGTCTTTGGGCTACCCCAAAGACCTTTGAGGTAGCCTAGAATACCTCGCTAAGTCAAGATACCCCTGTCCAAGGGAAGCCTCAAGCGAACTCAATAGACCAAGGGAAACAAAGGACGCCGAATACCACCACGAGACATCAGAGAAAGCTAGGGGATGCCCAGGCGATGCCAGAGATGTCAGGGGATGCCAAAGAATACGTATGACGCCGAGGACAACTGGACAGGCCAAGATAAATTATACTGCGCCATCCAAATTATGCACTCAACCTGACTCTACACGCATCCCAACAACACAGGCAGGCACTGTCTCGAGGCAACAACCCTTGATACTACCCCTGAGGAAACATCGCCTCTATCTCGCGCTTCGTCCTATCCTTGATAGGCTATACTACACGTCCGGCAAGGGATTGGGAAGGGTTCTCTCATTAAAATATGAGCTCATAACCACCGCGTTACTTTGCGCCGTTTGATTTCTGTCCGTCTCGCTCCATGAGCTCAATTTCTAGTATTCTGGTCAAAAAGCTTCGCAGTTCCCTTAGGAACCGTGGGTCCATAAAAACAGGCGGGATAATCCCGCCTGTTTCATACAAACTCTACTTCGCCATTGAGTTTGACCGCAATGCAAGCACTTCATCTATTTTTGTCAAGGCACCCTTACATCGGCTAACGCCCCTTGGCAGTCTTTACCCCGTGGTATTCTTATCCTTGCTATTTTTTCCCTTTAAGACTCTTGTCCCTTTGGCACTCTTGTCTCTGAGCGAGATTGGCGAAATTACCAACGGCTACCTTAGGCCGTTTTGGTGGCAAGGGTATACATTTCGTGGGGGTCGAGGATAAGAATAACGCTTCCGTCACCCATGATGGTAGCCCCTGAAATACCCTGAATATCGCCAAGGTATTCGCCGAGGGGTTTAATGACGACCTCCTGCCTGTCATGCAGGTTATCCACCACAATTCCCAATCGGCGATCGTTGTCATGAATAACCACGACAGACAGGAGTTCCTGCTCGTCCATATTATTCGGCAAATCGAGAATTTCAGCCAGACTCACAATGCCAAGCACATCACCACGCAAGGTAACGGCCTTTCGGCCTTTCATGTCGGTTAGACGGCTGGCTTCAATTTTGGTTGTTTCAGAAACAGCGTCCAAAGGAATGGCGAAGGTTTCACCCGCCACATCAACCATTAACGCGTCGATAATGGCCAAGGTCAAAGGCAAGGACATGCTAAATGTCGTTCCCTTTCCTTTTTCAGACGAGATATTGATGGTTCCCTTGAGGCTCTTGATGTTGGTACGCACAACGTCCATACCAACGCCTCGTCCTGAAATGTCTGTAATCTGCTCGGCAGAAGAAAAACCGGGGGCAAAAACCAGTTCAATGGCTTCCCTGTCTTCAAGCTGCTTGGCTTCTTCGGGGGTCACTATCCCCTTTCGAATGCCAACTTCTCGCATCTTATCAGGGTCGATACCTTTACCATCGTCTTCGATTTCAATGGCAACGGAGTTCCCCTTATAAAAGGCGCGTAAATTCACTGTTCCTTTGGCGGGCTTTCCGGCGGCAATACGTTCTTCTGCCGACTCAATACCATGGTCAACAGAGTTTCGGATAAGGTGAACCAAAGGGTCACCAATCACTTCCACAACGCTTTTATCCAATTCGGTATCTTCGCCACTCACAACCAAATCCACTTCTTTGTTGCTCTTGCGTGACAAGTCTCGCACCAAGCGGGGGAAGCGTGAGAAAACAGACGCCACGGGCACCATGCGCACCTTCATGATGGTGGCTTGTAAATCATCAGAAATACGAGCCATGCCATAGGTTGTCTCAGACAGGTTGCTGGCGATGCGGGTTACGTCAGGATTGGTATCCAGCTCTTCCAGCTGGCGCGCCAACATGGAAAAACGGTTCCGGTTAATAATTAACTCACCGATAACGTTCATAAGGTGGTCGAGCTTTTCATGATCAACACGAATGGTAGAAGAGGCCTTGGGCCCTTCTTCTTTGGCGGGTGCCGCTTTAGGAGCAGGAGCGGCCTTGACGGCAGGAGTAGCCGAGGTAGCTGGGCTAGCCGGGCCCGCTGGCTTAGGTGTTGCGGCTGTCGTGGTTGTCGTAGCTGAAGGAGCTGGGACAACAGGCGAAGCTTCTGCTTTTTTCGCCTCCACAGGCTGAGCAACTTCAACGGGTTTTGCCGCTTCGACAGCCTTTGCCGAAGGCGCATCGGCGACGGGCGCTACTGTGGCAGTATCTGCTTTTTCAGCGGACTCTTGGTCCCTGCCCTTGGCAACGCCAACAGAACCCGTCAATCCGTTTTCAGCCTTTACGCTTTCGACCTTATCGTGAATCAAGTCGCGTAAAATAGCGCACTCTTGATCCAAAAGGTCGTGGAGCATGGAAAAATCAATTCCTGTATCACGGCTTTTATCAACAATATCAGCCGTGCGCATGGCGTAGGTTTTCACCTCGTCAAAACCCATAAATCCGCAAGCGTTTTTAATGGTGTCCAACGACCTGAAAAGCGCGTCTACCATCTCTTTATTGCTTCCGTCCTGAGCCAAAATTTCCAAGGCTTTGGCAATGGAAGCGTTTTGTTGCTCAACGGTTTCGCTGAAAGCGTCAAGGTCATCGGCAAGTTCATCGTCACCCTCTTGCACCACAACAGTGGGAGCGGGGGTAGAGGCTCCTTCAGCAGGGGCGGCGCTTCCTATAATAATACTCTCGGGCATTTCAATGGGCCCGCCGGCAACGACTTTTTGCAGTTTGTCCACCAATTCGCTGGCGTCAAAAGGCTGTGTCTTACCGCCGTCGGGATTGATGCGCAAAATAAGAGCTTCTAAAACGTCCACCACCAAAAGGAGCATATCAATGAGGGGCGGCGTCACCTTGGCCTCATGCTTACGGACGTTATTCAACAGGGTCTCCACCTCATGAGTCAGGCTGTTCAACTCCTGATAGCCGATGATTCCGCTATTGCCCTTAATGTTGTGAAAAAGGCGGAACATGTCGTTAATGAGCTCGTCATTGTCAGGCTGATTTTCCAAATCAAGGAGCGACTCCGCCAAGGTAGAGATGTTTTCTTTGGCCTCTTCAATGAAATCTCGCAAATGTCCTTCGCCAAAGGACACAAGGGTATAAGCCTCAACCTCGGGCCGACTGGCAACCCACTCTTCAACGTCCCCAATCTGTTGTCTGGTGGGATCAACCTCAGCATCTTCGCCTGTAGCACCTTCAATGATGCCTTCATCAGCGGCATTAATGTCACTAACGTCAAGGGCGGCATCAACAAATTCGCCAACACCCGAAGCATCGGATATTTCGGGCGCAATCTCGCCATTCGTGGCAGGGGCAGAGGCTGCGTCACCGGGCAAACTGGGAACGCCGTTACCGGACAAGACGCTTTCCATAATGTTGTCGATAATGACTATTAAATGAGAGGTGTCCACGTCGCCTTCGGCATTGCTGGTTTCCAAATTATCGATAATTTGGCGCAAAACGTCAGTGGCCTCAAGGATAATATCCATTATCTGCGAGGTCATTTCCATGGTGCCCTTGCGCAATTCGTCAAGGATGTTTTCGGCCCTGTGGGCTAACCCATTCATGAGGTTAAAACCCAAAAAGCCAGAAGCCCCTTTCAAAGAGTGCATCGGGCGGAAAATATCATTCAGCAGAGAAAGGTTGGCAGGGTCCTTCTCCAGCTCAAGCAGATTCGGCTCGATAGTCTCAAGATGCTCTTTGGCTTCGATAATAAAATCTGCAATAATTTCCGGATCCATCATTTCCTGACTCATAGCTATTCCTTTTTCCTCGCAGAAAGTCGCCACGCAACTTCCCCTCATCTTCATTGCCAACCACGTCAAAGCCAAAACCTTGACGAGAGGCAGTCTTCAACACAGCCTTTAGCAAAGCTGTGGTTTTATATTGGCGTTATAATTGACCGCAAGAGGACTTAGCCTAAAAGCATGCGGACGTTTTTTACCATTTTATCGGGCTGGGCGGGTTTCACCATATACAGGTTGGCCCCCAGTTGAATACCCTGCTCGATATCTTTCTCTTGCCCTTCCGTAGACAAAATAACAATGGGCAAATCACGATAAGCCTCTTGTTCACGGACGTTTTTAATAAAGGTAAAACCATCCATTCTAGGCATATTAATATCTGAGATGATTAAACTTACATCATCCGAAGAATAGAGTTTTTCAAGTCCGTCCAAGCCATCTTCGGCCTGCGTCACCTTGAATCCTTCTTTTTTCATAATAAAGGCAACAAGGTTCCTTACAGTTCTAGAATCGTCCACAATCAAAATATGTTTAGGCATACGAGACTCCTATTTTGCAATTATGCTGTCAACAACGCTGTCCACGTCCACTATTCCGACCAGCATATCATCAAGCTTTACCAGTCCGGCGATGTGTTCCACATCAGCCCCAAGGGTCGTTTCAACAGACCAGTCTATGTCTTCTTGTTTTATTCTGTAAATAGTATGGATGCTTTCCACCACAAGGCCGAACTGGAGTCCTTGCCTGCGACAGACAATAAAAAATTTATCTTCTTCCAACTGGCGCGGCGAAGCCACTTCCAAAACACTGCGTAAATGAATGAGCGGTGTTATCTTCCCCCGCAAACTGACGGCTCCCGCCACTTGAGGCGGCGCCGTGGGCAGACGCACAATGGGCATCGCTCTAATAACTTCCTGCACAATCAGCGTGGGGACGAGAAACTCTTGTTTCCCAATAAGGAAAGCCACCATCTGCAAAGATGGCGCTTCGCGCATAATGCTGGCTATGGACTGCTCCAAAGCCATCTCTGGGTGCATGTCGGGCTGTTTAGCAGCCCTAGAGCTGGCAGGGGTTAAGCCCACCGATGCCATGGCCTTTTCAGCATCCAGACCCATGTATTTCTCTACAAAGGCCTGCTCTACGGAAGATAGCTCCGTACTTTCCTCAACCAGACTAAAGTCGTGTTCTTCAAAATACTCTTCAGGGCTTTTTGTCATAGTTCTATTATCTCTTGAGCCAATGCGGCATACTGCTGGGCCCCGCGACTATTGGAGGCTATTTCATAAATAACACGCCCTTGGGCGCTGGCATCCCTAAAACGAGTGTCCATGCCTATAACGGCCTTAAAAATACTGCCGGGCATTTTCTTATGCAATAATTCAATAACACGGGCGCAGGCCCTTGCCCTTCTGTCAAAAAGCGTTGGTAACACCCTATATTCAATGGGCCTTGCCAAAACTTTATTCAGCACTCTAATGGTGTCAAACAACAATTTTAACCCGTGCAGGGCCAAAAAGTCCGTTTGGATAGGAATAACCAGCAATTCGCATGCCACGAGAGCGTTCACAAGAAGGATGCCCACATGGGGAGGGCAGTCCAAAATAATATAATCATAGGCTTCTCGCTGGGAAACCAGGGCATCTTTTAAAATTTCGCCCTTGCCCTTGCGACTGCGCAGGTCAATTTCCAATTCGGAAAGGCGAATAGAGGCCGCCACGACATCGAAACTATGCGTCTCATTACGGTTAATAAGGCGTTCCCAAACAGGGGGCCAGTCCGTTATTCCTTCAATAAAAATATCGCTTATGGTAGCCGGCAGTTCATCAGGATAGAGGCGCAGATGAACAGAGGCGCAAGCGTGCGGATCAAGGTCGATAAGGAGCACTTTTTTACCCATGCGGGCAAGGGCCGCCGCCAAGGTGACAGCGGTGGTGGTTTTGCCAACGCCCCCTTTTTGGTTGGCGATGGCAATAATGAGAGCCTTATCTTTTTGCTTGATGCCCACGCCCTACCCTCTACTCCTGTTTTCTATAGACAATGGTACCCGGGTAATGCTCCGGAGTGAAAGCCCGCGAAAGGTTATGCAAGGATTCGGAGTGCCCGATTAACATACAGGCCCCGGGGAGCAAGTTGTCATAGAACGACTCGATGACCTGCCTTTTCATCTCCTCATCAAAATAAATGATAACGTTACGGCAAAAAACGATGTGAGAACGCTCCACACGCTTGAGCATGGTCTTATTGCTCAGGTTGATGCTTCCAAAGGACACCATCCGCTTAAGGGTCGGGTCGATATGAAAGGTCGCGCCCTCTTTCGTAAAATGGCGTTCCACAATTTCTGGGGGGGTGGTGCGCAAGGCGTATTCGCTATAAATACCACGCTGAGCCGCCCGCAATACGTCTTCCGAGAGGTCGTTAGCCGTTATTTTAATATCCCACTGGGAAAGCTGACTTCCCAACACTTCTTTGAGGATAATCGCCAAGGTATAAGGCTCTTCGCCCGTGGAGCATCCGGCGGACCAGATGCGGAGTTTGCGTTGTCCGCTGGCTCTGATTTTTTCCAGTTCCTGAGGCACGACAACTTCCTGAAACACTTTTAATTGCGGTGGGTTGCGATAAAAACTTGTTTCGTTTGTAGTGATAACGTTAAACAGTTTTTGCAATTCTTCTGTTTTGTTTTTATCAAAGCGCAAATAATAGTAATATTCATTAAAGCTTTTCAGGTTGAGCTCGCGCAAACGGTTTGAGAGTCTGTTTTCCACAAGATACTTGCGAGTATCGGCAATGAAAATGCCACTTTGGGTATAAATAAACTCCTGAAGCTGGGTGAACTCCTCATCGCTAATTCCTCCGGCATCGCGTGATACAGCCAAGCCAGAGGAGCGACCCGCTCCCAAAGATGGACGGGCAGAAGACGAAGACGCCAGCGACGAATCAGCGCTTGAGGCTGGCGACCCCATACGCCCCCCCAAAGAAGAACCAAGGGAGCCAGAGGCTAAGCCAGAACCAGTCAAACGACCAGCGCCGCTTGCGCCAGAAAGAGCGCTTGCCCTTGTGGCACTGCCCATTGCACCCGTACCTAAATTCCCGGTAGTCCCAGCAGTACCGGCAGTAGCAGTGCCCCCCAAAGTCGAGTTTCGTCCATAGCCGGGCCTTGGGGAAACCCCTTCGCTTCGCTGAGATGCAAAACTGCCTGTTCTGGGCGCCGCCGCACCAAGGGCGCTCCCGCGGGAAGCTGCCACACCCAAGCGATTTGTAGAGCCTGTAAGACCTGTGCTCCCTGTAGTGCCTGTTGTGCTTGACGTTCTGCCATCACTTCCTGCCAAACGGGAAGAGCCTGAAGAAAAACGTGAATCAGATGCTGGTCGTCCCTGGCCAGAAAGGCCAGACGAAGTCATTGGGCGAGAGCCGCCCAGTGAGCTTGAAGAGAGACCGGCACCAGAGGACGTTCCCGTCGAGGCGCGAGAAGAAGCGCCTGATAAAGCACCGGGTGATGTACCAGATGACATACCTGGTGACACACTGGCCGAGGATGAAAAACGGGGGCGTGCCTCGTCGCTGCTATCGAGGGAAGAAGGACGCGCGCCGACTCTGCCAGAACTCGTTCCCGCAGGATTCGTAGCCCTCGGCATCGCATAGCCCGAACCTGAACTTGCGCGCTGAGCCAACCTTGAAAGGGCCGTATCAGGCGAAGTCATCCCCTGTGTTTCAGGCGACTGCGAAGCAAAGCGATTCCCTCGCTCTGCCGTTCCTGTGGACGCAGAGGTGTTCAACGTATCTATACCGTTGCTCCCCAAAGGCCGGGTTTGATTCTCTGATTTTTTTTCAGATGGATTCTCACCTGGTTTATCGGAATACGGAGGAAGTAACGCCATTTTACGCCTCAACTTGATTGCTTATGGCAGCAACGGCTTCTTCTGCAGCGCCCTGAACTTCAGCTTCAGGGTGGTCGAGCATGGTTAAAACCGCTCTAAACGCCGCGTTACCGCCAATTTTAGACAACGCCACAATGGCGCTAATAACGACAAGGCTGTTTTCTGATGCAAGCATGTTAACCAAGCTTTCAACGGCCTGTCGCGACCCCCTGTTACCTAAATGTTGCGCCGCGCGAACACTCACCCAATCATCTTCATCCCCAAGACGTTCAATAAGAATATCTTCGAGGCTCTCGCTGTCAATATGTCCGACAATATCAATGGCCGACATTCTGTTATCTGGGTTTTCATCATGGGTCACAATCATGATTCTATCAATGTCATCTTCACTCAAAAACTCTTGGCGCCCTAAAGCTTCAAGGGCGGCCTTACGGACAAGGGCGTCGTCGTCTTCCAATCCCGCCACGATATAATCTTTATAAGCGACGACATCGATATGCCCGAGGGACAACACGCCTATAAGACGTTTCATGGGGCTGTCGCTTTGACAGGCTTTTTCCATGTATTCGCAAATGAGTGGCGTACGTAAAGCAATGGCAGCCGTCATGGCGCTTTCTTTCACATCGTTATACTTGTGTTCGAGGAGCTGTAAGATGATAGGCTCCGACCGCTCGGGCGTCCCCTTGTCCCCTAGAAACTCAACGGCGGAGCGTAAAATATTTCCGTCCTTGTGCGTCTGAGCCACCCAGATAAAGAATTCCTCATCTTCCTGAGAAGCCATAGCTCCCAAAAAGATAATGATAAGCCGCTGAATCTCCAGTTCCTTTTTCGGAAATTCCTCCTTTAAAAGAGGAATACAACGCAGGTCGTCGATGCGACCAAGGGCTTCAAGGGCCACATATTGCTGTTCCTTGGTACCGTTCACAAACTGATAAGCAAGGGCATCGTTGAATCCAATGCGAATGAGCGTGTCTATCATGAAATACAAACGCTCCGCATCAAGGTCGGGGTCAAGGCCGCTGGCAAGCTCAACAATATAAGGGGAGCCGATTTCGCTTCCCATGGCCGCGAAACCACGCACGGCCGCGTCTTGAATATCAGGGTCTTCATCGCGAATGGCCGATTCCATATAGCCCAGCATGCGCTGGTTCTCTTTGCCTCCAATAAGGCGGACGGACTTATCCCCTAAGATATTAATGATGGCGCGTACTATCTTATTGCTTAAAACCGCGGGAGACTGGTCAAGCCTTTTTAAAAGCAGAGGAACCGCCTTAATATTACCAAGTTCTCCCAAGGCATCAATAATCATGGAACTGACGAGCTCAGAGGTGTTGTCCAACGCATAGGCCAAAGATGCGACAGAGGATTCATCGCGGATTTTAGTAAGGGCTTCGATAACAGAAAACTGCACCCACTCTTCATCGTTCAGAGCTTTGTTTAAAAAAGGTACAGCCTCTTGCAAGCCAAGTTCGCCTAGACTGACCGCGGCCTGATAGCGCACGTTAACTTCGGGGTCATCCAAAAGGGCACGTCCCAAATAGGGAACCGCCACCGAGTTATGCACAGAACCTAAGATATCCGAGGCGAAAATGCGGATATCCACATCTTCGTCACTCAAAAGTTTCGCAATGGCCCCGATATTGGTTGAACCCTGATTGCGCAAAATGTCCATACCGACGTTTCTTTCGGGCACATTCTCAGAGCGCAACAGCGGAATAACCGCCTCCACAACCTGAGCCCCCCCAATACGCCGCAAAGCCCTATCCGCAGCCTCTTGAACACCAACATTAGAACTGCCAACATGTTTTACCAGATGGGGAATGGCCTCTTCATAACGATTGTCCCCGGCAAGGCGAGCCCCATCACGAATTTCATCGGACTTGTCAGACGAAAGAAGCGTAAGACAGGCAGTTAATTCGGAATCAGACATGTGTATCTCCACTTTCAAATATACGAAGCATGGGGCAACAACCCCAGTGCTTCAAAAGAGGATGAGAGTTTTCAGACAGGCCCTGTCGAGCTGCCCCTACTCCTACCATCCACATAAACACCCTTCATCACCATAAAGACCAACTCGCACCGCCAGAAAAGCATTCTGGCCCACAAGTCCCCTAAGGCTTACAGGCGACCTTTTACTAGAAAAAACGCAAGAGAGTCGACGCCATATCGTCAATATCTATGATGCCGTCGGTAAGCCCCGCGTCAACAACAGCCTTGGGCATGCCATAGACAACGCAACTCGCCTCGCTTTGGGCCAGCAGGGTCCCCCCCTTAGCCTTCAAAACTTTACTCCCCTCAAGGCCATCATACCCCATTCCGGTCAACATGACACCAAGAACGCGCTTTCCAAGGACTTCACCCGCCGTTTCAAATAAAACGTTGACCGAAGGCTTGTATAACGCTTCCTTGGGCTCTTCTGTAACCACCGCGGTTATCAGACCTTTTCTGTTCTCAACCCGAAAATGCTTTCCTCCTGGACAAACATAGACTGTTCCCGGCATAAGTTTTTCTTCGGGATCGGCCTCTTTAACGGTCAAAGGCACGAGGGAGTCCAACCTCTTGGCAAAAGGCCCGGTGAAAGAAGCGGGCATATGCTGCGCCACAAGGATGGGAACAGGCAACTTAGCAGGAAGCTCCAGCAGGATTTTTTGAACGGCTGGCGGCCCGCCCGTTGAAACACCGATAATAAGTAAATCATAGCCTTTGCGGGGGGCAATGGTCAGCCCTGTGGCAGCGCTTTTCGCGCCCGTTGCGCCTGAGGAACCAGACGCGCCCGCAGTGGAACGAGAAAGGGATGAAAGGGTCGAGGGGCGAGCCGCTGAGGACGTCCCTAAGCGACTTGTTGCCGAAGAAGGACTGCTTTCAGGACGAGGCGTTGACGACAAAGGCCGCGAGGAGCTCAGGCTTCCCGCTGTGCTTGAGCCTATACCTGCCCTTGCTCCGCCTATTCCAGTTGTCCCAGTTGCCCCTGTCATTCCAGGCCGTCTCGCGCCCATCGCACCTGCTGAACCCGCTGTCCCTGCCAACCCCGGCGTGCCTGGTGAACCCGTCGTGCCTGCTGAACCCGCCGAGCGTTGCTCCGTAAGCATCTTGTTCCTGAATCTGAGACGCATTATGGACTTGCGGCGGGCAATGGCCTTAACGGTTTCAATAAGCTCCGCGGCGAAGCCCTCCATATCGGGCAACGAGGTGGAGCTCACCTTGGTCACATAGCCCAAAGCCCCTTCTTCCATGGCCTCAAGAGTCACCGAGGCGCCTTCATGGGTGAGGGAGCTAATCATTAAGACAGGCAAGGGGTTTTCGCGCATCAGGTGCTTGAGCGCCGTGAGCCCGTCCATTTTAGGCATCTCAATATCCATGGTCACGACATCGGGGTCCAGCTCCTTGCATTTAACCAGAGCGTCCTCACCGTTTATCGCAGCCCCGACAACCTCTATATCCTGACTCTTACTCAACAAACCCGTGAGGGTTCGGCGCATAAAGGCAGAATCGTCAACAATTAGAACACGTACCACAAAAGCTCCTGTCGTAGTCTTAGGCTAGTATATGGCTGTCCAGCGTTCACGCCCAGTCATGGCGCTGGACAGCTTTTTCATCGTAAAGTGACTCAATATAATGTATTTATAGGAAGATGAGCGCATAACACCCATGACTTCGCCTCAAAGGTGAGGAGAAACTATCCCCCAAACGGCTTACCCCAAAACCATTGAAGTAAAGGGAATTTATCTCTCCCTATATAACATCATTATAGCATGTTGCACAATATAAAAGACAGTCCCTATTTTACCCCTGAAAACTCCAGTTCACGAGAGCTTTCACTCCAAGCCCTCAAAGCCCCCAAAACACTTGATACCTCCCACAACGACCACAGACCAAAGCCTAAAAATTCCTATCGCTACGATCAGCGGTCAGCAGGCAGGAACAAAAGAAACAGGTCGCGAGGAACAAAAGCAACGCGATTTCAGCGAGAAAAGCGCCAAACCCTTTACCAAGAAACCCAAAGGTAAAAACACTAGGCTCAAAGAACGAGTTACCCTATACTCAATGACGGGCCGATGGCGTGATTTCGCCCACTGGCGCCGTTGGAAAAAAGGGGTCAAAACAACCGCAAAGGCTTTTTCAGTTCAAGAGGACGCATACGCCAAGGGCTTATTTCAGCTCATCTATTCCATTCAGGTACTCTTTTTGCTAATTCTACCGTATACTCTACCATCACGACCTCTTGCCCTCTTATCGGCACTGTCGTTTTTTTCTATAACTTTTACCCACAGGGCATCGCGCGCATGGCTAAAGATCCGTCAAAAACAGAAAAACCGACTCCCAAGCGAATAAACAAAGCGAGGAAAGAAGGTAACGTTGCCAAGTCACAAGAACTTCCCAAGGTTGTTTCCATTGTGACGGGTCTCTTCATTATTAGCCTTTGGGTCAGTCATATTTCTCAAGACCTCACGGGGATGTGGAAATACTTTTTCACCCAAGCCCCCAGCTTTGAGGTCAATGACGCCAACGTCGCAAGTCTTGGCATGTTCCTCGCCAAAGAACTGGCCTACATGCTCTTTCCCATCCTTGGCACCATGGCCCTCGGGGCTTTTATTATTTTGCGTGTACAGGTCGGAAAACTATGGACAACCAAAGTTTTTAAACCAAAGCTAAGCAAATTTAACCCCATTAGCGGTATGAAGCGCATGTTCTTTTCCGCCGATACCTTCATGCGCCTCTTTAAAAGTTTGTCGCAGGCTATCTTTATTGGCATTGCCCCCTGGATGGTCGTTCGGGGCGAGATGGACACCTTCATCAACCTCTACTACCTCGATGCCGCCGGGGTTATCGCTTATATCCTTGAAATCACCTCGCGCATTGTGTTTTATGCCCTTGTCCCCATGCTCGCCCTCGCTATTTTCGACTGGTGGTATACCCGTCATAAATATATTGAAAACCTGAAAATGACCAAGGCGGAAATCAAGGACGAACACAAGCAAAGCGAAGGGGACATGCAGGTTAAACAAAAAATGCGCCAAAAAATGCAAGCCATGGTCATGCGCAACCTTAAGCAACACGTACCCAAGGCTGACGTTATTATTACCAACCCCACCCATATTGCCGTGGCCCTGCGCTATGACCCCAAGGAATACCCTGCCCCCGTCATTCTCGCCATGGGCGCGGATAAAGTGGCAGAACGCATCAAAGAAATCGCCAAGGAACACAACGTTCCCATCAGGCAAAACGTCCCTTTGGCACGGGCTTTGTATGAACAAGCGGAAGCTGGGGACATGATTCCCGCGGATTTATTTCAGGCGGTCGCCTCAATTTTGGCTCAAATATGGCAGACCAAAGGAAAAACCCTCACTTAGTAACAATATTTCGACCATTTCTTTTGTCATCAAGTTGACTGGTTACACGATAATAAGGCGTCAAAATTATGGCTAATGCAGGACAAGGTACTTTTTCAAAACTCATCAATCAGAGTGATGTTTTCCTCGCGGCAGGCGTTATCGTCATTCTGATGGTTATGCTTATCCCCATGCCTACCATAGTGCTGGACCTTATGCTAAGCGTTTCCATCTCGCTCTCGATTCTAATCCTCATTACCGCCATGTTTATGACCGCGCCCCTCGACTTTTCCATCTTCCCCTCGCTCCTGTTGGTCACCACCCTTTTACGCCTTTCACTGAACGTTGCCGCCACTCGCCTGATTCTTATGAACGGCGACAAAGGTACTCAGGCCGCTGGTTCCGTTATCGAATCCTTTGGACAGTTCGTTGTGGGCGGAAGTTATATTATCGGGGCCGTTATTTTCCTCATTCTCTTTATTTTGAACAAGGTTGTTATTACAACGGGTACCACCCGTATTGCCGAAGTCGCCGCCCGTTTTAACTTGGACGCCATGCCCGGCAAGCAGATGGCCATTGAAGCCGACCTTAACTCCGGCCTCATTGACGAACAAGAAGCCACCTCCCGTCGTAACACCATCCGCCGCGAAGCCGACTTCTACGGCGCCATGGACGGCGCAGGCAAGTTCGTCCAAGGGGACGTCAACGCTGGTATGTTCATTACCCTAGTGAACATTGTCGGCGGTATCCTCATTGGTGTTCTTCAAAAGGGCATGGACTGGCAAACCGCCATGCAGACTTATAGCCTCTTAACCATCGGTGACGGTCTTGTGGCGACCATTCCCTCCATTATCACCTCCACCGCTTGTGGTATGATTGTTTCTCGCGCCGCTTCTGAATCGCGCATGGGCGAAGAGTATTTCACCCAGCTCACCAGCAACAGCCGCGCCCTTTCCCTTGTAAGTGGTGTTCTGCTCGTTTTTGCCCTTGTTCCCGGCATGCCTACTCTACCTTTCATCATTCTTTCCGCCATTATGTTTGGCCTTTCCCGCCTGTCCAAGTCCATGTACGGCGAAGAAGGCGCCCCGAGCAGTAAATCTCCCCAAAGCGCCAAGCGCAGTCAGGCCGGACAAGTGGGCCAAGGCGGACAAGCGGCCCTTGGCGGCGCTGGCGCCCCCGGCACGGAAGGCCCCGAAGGTGGCCTTGGTTCGCCCGAAGAAGTGCAGGCTCTTTTGCCCCTTGATACCCTTGAACTGGAGGTCGGTTACGGTCTCGTTCCCCTTGTGGACGAATCCCAAAACGGCAACTTGCTCATGCGCATCCGCTCCATTCGCCGTCAGTTCGCCCTTGAAATGGGTGTTGTCCTGCCCTCTTTGCACCTGCGTGACAACCTCCAGCTCAAGCCCGGGCAATACGCTTTACTTATTAAAGGGAACGAAGTCGCCGGAGCCGAAATTCTTATCGACCACTTCCTTGCCATGGATCCGGGCAATATTCGCCAGCCCATTAAAGGAATTGAAACGCGCGAGCCCGCCTTCAACCTGCCCGCTCTCTGGATTCCTGAAGCGCAAAAAGACGAAGCCATGCTGTGCGGTTACACCGTGGTTGACCCCGCTTCGGTCATAGCCACTCACTTAACCGAAGTTTTCCGCCGCCACCTTGCCGACTTTATCGGTCGCCAAGAGACCCAAGCCCTCCTTGATAACCTCGCTAAAACAGCGCCCAAGGTTGTGGAAGAACTTGTGCCCACGGTGCTCTCTTTAGGCACAGTACAAAAAGTCCTGCAACTTCTGGTGCGTGAAAATGTCTCTATCCGTGATTTGCTCACCATTGTTGAAACTTTGGCTGACTACGGTTATGGCATCAAAAGCCCAGAAATGCTGGCGGAACATGTGAGAGAGAAGCTATCCAGAACCATCGTCAAGCCTTACCTCGACAGCCAAGGTTCATTGCCCATTATCACCTTTGACCCAGCGGCTGAACAAATGATTCAAGACGCCATCAAGCAAACCGAGCAGGGGGTGTTCCTTGCCCTTACCCCCGGCATTGCCCAAAAGATGATGCAACAAATTAACACCGCCGTGGAAAACGCCGTTAACACGGACGGGCAACCCGTGGTTCTTGTAACGCCTCAGGTTCGCCCCCACTTGGCCCAATTGATTACCCGGTTCCTACCCACCATTCCTGTTATCTCCCAAGCGGAAATCCCCGGTGATATCCGCCTTAACTCAGCCGGTGTCGTGAGGATTGAATAAATGCAATTATGTACTTTTTCCGCTACCAGCTCCGCTGAAGTTCTGACGCAAATACGTCAGGAGCTGGGACCCGACGCCATTATTCTGGATACCAAGGAAGAAAACGGCGTGGTAACCATGACGGCGGCCCTTGATCGCCCCGCACCCAAAAGCAACGGAAACAACGGGAACGGTGCCAAGCAACCTGCCGGATGGCTTGAGTGGCACAATGAATGGGATTTTATCAGGCAACACCTTTTGGAATTGGCCGGGCCTTCGTTGCGCCTTGAAGAGCTCCCCCCCCGTCAACGGGTAGCCGTAGAATTTTTACAGCGGGCTGGCATGAATAACGAAGCCTGTCTTGCGCTGGTCGCAAGGCTCAGACGCAACGCCGAAACCACCATTTTAGAACCCTTGAGCGAACTTGTTCCGGTGAAGGCCTTTGCTTCAAAAAACTGGCAACAGCGCATCCATATTGTCACAGGGCCCTACGGAGTTGGCAAAACCATGACTGCCCTGCGCCTCGCCCTTTTGTCGCGCCACAAAAACCCCGAGTGCCGTGTGGCCATCATTAACGCCGACACAGCCCGAGGCAACGGTCGCCTCCTGCTCCGTCACTATAGCGAGCTTTCCGATGTGCCCTATAAAGAAGCTCAAACACCCATTGAAATTCTCGAAGCGACGGTAAAATGCCTCAATGAAAAGTACGACAAAATTATTATTGATATACCCAGCTTAGGGAAAACTGAAAATTTAGAAGATTTTATGACCGCTTGCGGCCTGCCCGAAGACGACACCGCCGTGCACATCACTCTCTCGCCCCAATATGGCGAGCAAGAGTTGCGAGCCTTGGTAAAGCGCTATGCCACCTCGTTGCCCACCAGTCTTATCTGGACGAAGCTTGACGAGGCTGAGAACTATGGAGCCCTCATTAACATAGCCTGTCTCACCAAGCTCCCCATCTCGGCCTTGTCTTACGGTGGGAATATCGGTAATTCTTTTGCCGACGCCAAAGCCACCACGCTCTGGCGGCTCATTTTTAAAAACGAGCTTCCAACGGACTCCGCGTAATTCAGCCTTCTGGCAGGCGCGGGCTCGGTTGTCATCTATCAAAACGGGTTATGCGAGACCCATGGGAGAACCAAGACCCAAAGTCTAAAAAGCAACAGCGGCTTAGGGGGAGCAAAAATGGAGAGACTGGAAGCGGGCCATAACAGGTCTTAGCGACCCAAAACGCTCAAAACTCAATTGTACATACGCGGGGAAAATCTCCTGAATACCCCCTCCTGTTCTTGCAGGTAATCAGCCTTTACACCACTGTAAGCAGGCTGACGGCCTAGAGTTTTTAAAAGGTATATCGACATTATCAGGTAAATCAGGTATTGGAGTTAAGATATGAACAGAAATCTTCCCCTTGTCCTTTCCGTCACCTCTGGCAAAGGCGGAGTAGGTAAAACCAACCTCTCCGTGAACCTTGCGTGTTGCCTCGCCGCCGCTGGCAAGCGAGTTGTCTTGCTCGACGCGGACCTTGGCCTTGCCAACGTTGACGTGCTCCTGGGGATAACGCCGCAGTATAACCTTTTCCACCTGTTACACGACGAGGTCACCCTCAAAGACGTGCTGGTGGAAACGCCCTATGGTTTTTCCATTTTACCTGCCTCTTCGGGCATGAGCGAAATGATGTCTCTTAGCCCCGGTGAAAAACTCACCCTTTTGGAAGCCATGGACGAACTGGATACTTCTCTAGAATATCTCATTGTGGACTCTGCCGCCGGCATTAACGACAACGTGCTCTATTTCAACATGGCGGCTCAAGAGAGATTGGTCGTGGTAACTCCCGAGCCCACCTCCCTCACTGACGCTTACGCCTTTATTAAGGTGATGCAGAACAACCACCATGTGAATAAATTTAGGGTAGTTATTAATATGGCCCCCACCCTCGAAGCGGGGAAAGAGATTTTCACCCGCCTTTACAAAGCCTGCGACCACTTCCTTGTGGGGGTCTTGCTGGATTTGGTGGGCATTATTCCGCGCGACCCCATGGTGCGTAAAGCCGTTATCAGACAGCAACCTTTTTGTATAAGCGCGCCGGAATCACCCGCGGCAAAGGCTGTGAACAATTTGTCAAAAACCATACAAACTTGGGAAATACCCGACACACTCGATGGAAACATTAAGTTCTTCTGGAAGCGCCTCCTCTTCACTGAATAAAAATTCCCTCCAACCCTGGGAAGAGTTTAATTCAGGCGAAAGGGTCTGGCATGAATTTTTGCCAAGGGAGCAAGAGGCCATCGTGCGCTATTTTGCTCCCAAGGTAAAATTTATCGCCTTGCGCCTAAAGAACAAGTTGCCTCAGCACATCGAGCTTAACGAACTTATTAGCGCGGGCACCCTTGGTTTAATGGAGTCTTTTGGTAAGTTTGAAGCAAGCCTTGGCAACAAGTTTGAAACCTATGCGGAAAACCGTATTCGCGGAGCCATGCTTGACGAACTTCGTAGGCTCGACTGGTTCCCCCGCTCCTTGCGGAAAAAAGTCCGCATGCTCGATGAGGCCATTCATAAACTTGAAGGCAGTTCCTCCGCCACACCTAGCGAGGGCGAACTCATGGAGCTTACAGGACTTAACCTTGATGAGGTTCGCGAAGGGCTTGAGGCCATGCAAAACCAATTTTGCCTGTCCCTCGATATTATCCAAGAGACTGTTTCAGGCGACGGGGTAGCGAGGGAAACCCAGCCCTATTCCCAAACGGCCTTTAGCGAAACCGTTGATAAACTCACCGAACTTATAGAAGATTTGACACCTCGTGAGAAATTGGTATTGTCCCTATATTATACTGAAGAGCTGACCATGCGTGAAACCGCCGAAGTTATGGATATTACCGAGGGTAGAGTATCCCAGTTGCATTCCCAGGCTTTGGCCCGATTGCGTAAAAACTTTGTCGCACGTCATGGCACCACTGTACTTTCATGAGAGTAAGGAGATGAAACACTCATGGCTATAAATCCCAATATTCGCATCCTCGTCGTAGACGACTTTTCAACCATGCGCCGCATCATCAAAAATATTTTGCGCCAACTTGGCTTTAACAACGTTGTTGAGGCTGACGACGGAACGACCGCATGGGATGTTCTGAACAAAGACCGCATTGAATTCATTATCTCTGACTGGAACATGCCACAAATGACAGGCATTGAACTCTTGCGTAAAGTTCGCTCCAGCGAAGAGTTTGGTGATTTGCCCTTCTTGATGGTCACCGCTGAAGCCCAGCAGGAAAACATCATTGAAGCGGTGCAGGCAAAGGTCTCTAACTACATTGTTAAGCCCTTTACGCCTGAAGTCATGAAACAAAAAATCGACAAGATTTTTGACTAAAATCTTTGGCTTTAGACCGAAGAGGCATTAAAACGAGCAGGGGTGGCAAACCGCTGTTCGGTTCTGCATCTGATGCCAGAGACAAGCTCCCAAGCGCTTTCTAAAGCGCCGCTTTTCTCTGGCTTTTTTAATACTCCAGCCAAGGCCAGCGCCGAGGTATTGTATGCTTTTCCTTGTTCCAGACTCTGACCAGCCCCCAGCCAGTGAATCTGGCCCGGGTTCAACGCCCCCTTCAAAAGAGCAGGGCGGGTTTGCTGTTTCTGAGGATCAACAGGCCAACCTCAAGGTAGAGCTTGATTTAGACGACGCCCCTTTCTTGAGCGAACCGGACGAGGAAGAGCCCGCCGAGGACACAGAGTCCACTGCCATAGAAGACGAAGAAGAGCTCAGTCTTGACGAGGAAGAAGACGCTCCCAAAGGTTTGTTTACCAACAAGAAGAAACTTATTATTTTGGCGACGGCCCTGCTATTAATTATCGGGGGAGCCGTCGGCGCGTTTTTCTTTTTCTTTGGAGGTGAAGGGGCAGAACCCGAACCTGAGCCCGTTGAAAAAAAGCGCGTTGTCGTTATAACAACCCCTCCAGAAGCCGAAGCAGTGGCTCTGCAAACCGTTGAACTTAAACCCTTCATTGTGCCCAGCAAAGGCTCGGAGGGAGAAGTTCGTCTCCTGCACTGCACTTTGAACATTCCCTTTGACGACCCCGTGCAAGGGCAGGAAATGAACGTCCGCCTACTTGAAATTCGCAACGCAATCTATTATTATCTTGTGAACAAGCCACTTTCCCACCTTTCCAGCGAAGAAGAGGCTAGCCTTCTGAAACAGGATCTTGTCAACGTTGTCAACGAGTTGCTAACAGTTAAAAAAATAACCGACATCTACATTCAGGAGTATGTGGTCACAGCGCCATGAGCGTTCACACACCGCTTCCCATAACCATCGTGCAGATGGGCCATGTGGAAAAATTGGCAGAAGTCGCTCAAAACCAAACAACAGTACAACAACAGGTTCTTCAAGAAGAAACAGCCCGCAGACTACAAGAAAAATATGTTGACCCAACCCAACCGGCAACGCAGGCGAAAGTTGGTGACGACGACCCCAAAAAGCAGGCTGGCCAAGATAACGAGCGACAAAACAAGCGTCATGCCGCCCCGGAACCTGAAACTGACGAAGCCTCGCAACCAAGGGACCCCTTTACAGGGATTATCGTCAATATCAAGGTATAACGCTCGCCAGTCCTTCCCCGTACATTGTGTAACTCTTACACAACAGACTGCTTTTGTTTTTTATTCAATCAATATCCGCCCCTTAAGGTTAGTTTTCCCCGATAGACCTTCCATGCCTGTCTTTTGCCAATACACTCTCCTCACTCCTCCTTCCATCAGCCTCTTAAATAGCGGGCGCCTCAGGGCAAATCTTTCGTAACAAGGCATACACGACTACTCATCCCATGAACAGTATTTATGGCACCTGTACTTTTATTGGATGCACTGAGAGACAGCGCTTTACTTGTTTTTATTCTTTTACGGCGTCTTTGGTGCTTTTTTAGTTTCGAAACCCATTTGCGAAAATCCCAAAAAAAGGGCATTCTTAATGCGGGTATCATGATAAGAAGCGACCAAGGCTAGTTACATGCATTTGTAAACTTCCTCCTCAAAGCCCCCCTACTCCTCAATCGAGCTATGACTCCCTTGGAATCGAGGTTCAAAGGGTACCTTACCCTTTGCGGGGAGTTTGAGGAGCAAAGCCCCTCAATAAGTATAATGGGGACAATCCACTCTATTTATCGAGTCATTATTTCTCACTAACACCAAACCCATTCGGACCGCCCATGAACATAGCCATCCTCATTATTCTGAGCCTTGCTGAAATCGCTCTTTTCTTCCTGCTCATCAGGTTTTTCATGCGTCTTAAAAAATCAGAATCCCTCCTCACCCGTTTGCGGGACGGCCAAGATTCGCTTCTCGATAAGTTACAGGCCAATGCCGAACTTGAAAGAGAACTCATGGGCAGCTTTATCACCCGACAAAATGAACTGACCACCCTTAACAACAAGCTCGAAGAACGCGAAACCGAGCTTAAAAAGCTCCTTGACCAAGCCGAAGCCGTCAGTCGTTCACCGGTTTTTTTGCGTGAGGTTATCTTACAAGGTCACAAAAAAGGACGCACCGCCACCCAACTCGCCAAATCAACGGGTCTTTCCCTTGATGAGGTCGAACTCATCCTGTTACAGCATAAAAAATGATATATACTCCCAGCCGCTCGACACATCGTTTTTCCAACTCCACCCTTTACGCCCCAAACCAAACCCTGCGCCGCATCCTTACTTTTCCCTTCAGGCTGTCAGCAAGCCTTGCCCTCTGCTTACTGCTTATGGGCATCTCCCCCCTCTCATCCCAAGCTTCAAGCCAGACAACTCCCCCCAAGAGTACCTACACGCAAACCTCGCCCTCCCAACAAATAGCACCCGCGACATCTGCCACCGCCGAAAAACTTCTCGCCCCCTTGCTCAATATCCCCTACCGCGCGGATGGCGCCGTGACCCGAGAAGGAACATACACAGCCTTTGCCAACCCCAACAAGCGATTTAGCACGCCGGGGCTTAATTGCAGTGGTTTTGTCCTTGCCGCTTCCAGACTGCTGGTCAACACCCCTCTTAGCGTTGAAAACGCCGGATTTGACCGCTGGAACGACAGCGGAGCCGACTCCCCTCACGGACACGACTGGGATTATGGCTGGGATCTTATAGCCAATATCGTCGAGAGCTTAGGGCCAATCGCCAAGGCCCGCTTCCTTGTCCCCAAGGGCGGCTATGGCAACCCTCTTCTTTTAGACGGCTTCGCTGCAAAGGGATATGACCTCCACGCCCAAGGCCAGCTTGAAGCGGCCCTCGCCAGAATGAAACAGCACCACCTTTATTTGATAAGTTTTAATAAATCCAAAGCCAAAACACCCCACATTCCCCAGCACTACCACGTGGGTCTCATTGTCCTCAATGAACAAAACGCCCCTTTGCTTTACCAAACCACCACCCAGCGCAAAAGAAGCTATGTTCGCAATCTCGCCACCGCCCGAGGGCGCGCTTCCTTCCTCAAAGCGTTCGCCAATACAAAACATAGCCGCAAGCATATGGCCATTGTCGAAATTCCTATGCGCTAGACAGTAGTAAAAAAGTCCATTTTTAAACCTTGTATAACCATGTGAAACAATGAGCTTTTCATAGGGCACTGCCGCCCCATAAAAAATAGTTCATTGACAATTTTCAGTATGAACTTATCATAGTGAGTGCTGGCCCATGAATTGGTCACAGCATCTGTAAAGGCACGACACTGCACACCGCAGATATTTTATTTTTATGGAGATGTGTATGCTGACACTAACTGATAGCGCCAAAAAAGAATTTGAC
>CAZYJQ010000006.1:0-55890 GCA_964647835.1 uncultured Desulfovibrio sp.
GAGGGGAATTGACAGGGAAGTTTTCAAGGTTTACTACTGATTAATCATAGAGTTAAGTCGTCACTTGGTGGATTGACCGGGAAGTTGCTCCTCCTTGCGGCGAGCTTCTGGCTATCGTGGCTTACCGTGAATATTGTGAGCTACCGTGAGCTACCGTGAGCTACGGTAGGAATACTGTGAATTCTTGTGGGGGGGGGTCAAGTAGCTTGCTGGGGGGAGTGGAACCCCTTGGCGGTTTTCCTCTTATATCCGCCAACTTTGTGGCGGTTGCGAAGTTAATAGAGTTTTTATTCGAAAAGGAACTTTTTTATGGCACTGCGTCTTTATATAACTAAAAATTTCGATCACATGAGCCATGTCGCCGCGACTTTGGCTGAAAGTCATATACAAAAAGTTCATACTTCCAAGCAGGAATGCGTCCTTGGGTTGGCAACGGGCAGTTCGCCGACAGGTATGTATAAGCACCTTGCCAAGGCTTGTAACCTCGGGCGTGTTGATCCCGCCCGGGTGCGAAGCTTTAACCTTGACGAATATGTGGGCTTGCCCGGAGCCAACGCCCAGCAACGCGCCCTGCATTGTAAATCCTACAGTTACTTTATGGTGACCGAACTTTTTGGTCTCATGCCGGTGAAGTTTGCCGAAACCTTTGTGCCCTATGGTTTGCTCATAGAGCAAAAAGGTCTGGAAGAGGCGCTGGAACATCAGCCCCAGTTTTATGAATTGCGGGGAAGCTCACACGGCAAGTCCGTTATGATTAGCTCCGGGGCCACGGGATTGTTGGGTGATATTCGTCGTAATGTTCTTGACGCTTACCAGCGGGAAATGGAGCGGGTGGGAGGCGTTGATTTACAGATTATCGGCGTTGGCGGTCATGGTCATGTGGCCTTTCATGAAAGCGGCATCCCCTTTGACGGGCCAAGTATGTTGCTGGTGAAACTTGATGATAATACCATAGAAAACGCCGTTTCAGACGGGCACTTTGCCAGCCTTGAAGCCAGCCCCCATTATGCCATCACCATGAGCGCCGAGCTTGTTTTTCAGGCGAAGCAAGTCATGCTCTTAGCCAACGGCCCTCGTAAAACAAAGCCCATGGCTGAGGCTCTTTTGGGCGATATTACACCTGAAGTTCCTGTAAGCTATGCCCAGCGCTATGCACGCGAGGGCGGTGCAATGGTCTGCGTGATGGACGAAACCGCCGCGGCTGACATCCTTCAGCACCCTGAGGCGGTGAAAGAAAAAGGCTATGAAGTTATTGATTGCAGGGCCGAAGCCTATACACAACTTGCCGATATACACTTTGTGTATGACGCAGGCTTGGGGTCTTTATGTTAATGGGCGCGAAGATTTTTTAAAGAAAAGAGTTTTTTAGAGAAGAAATCTTTTGCAGGGGAAATGATTTCCCCTGCACCCCTCAAATGTTAGTAAATGAGGGTTAAGGAATACGAGGGGGACAGTGTCCCCCTCTCTTTTTTCCCATACAGAAGTCTTTCTTAGGCCCAGCCCATGAACTTTTTAATATTACTGTAAAAAACCTGCTCAAGGGCTTGTTCGCTCAGGCCGCTTACACTTGTCCGCAATATCTCGACGCCGTAGTCATGAAAGGGGGCATCGCTTCCCCAGAATATACGCTCGGCGCCGACTCGCTCGTAGGCTTCTTTAACCTTGGTGTGCATAGGCATACCCGAAGTTTCAAGCCAGATATTATCGTATTTCATAGCCATATCAATGGCGGCTTGAATGTAAATGCCGTGACCGTGACCCATATGTACCATAACAATAGGGACGTCAGGGTAAACTTCGGCAAGCTGGGCGATGCTCCAGGGCAGAGAGAAGGGGGGGTGCCCACTATGAATGAAAACGGGGATGGAGAGCTCGCGAGCTTTGTCCATGAGGGGGTAAACAACAGGGTCGTTGGCGGTAAAAGCACTGAAGAGAGGGTGGAGCTTAAGCCCCTGAAACTTGTTTACTGTGACCAGTCTTTCTAGCTCCGTCACAGCGGCTTCGCCGTCAAAAGGACTGAGCCAGGCTATGCCGACAAGCTTTTGAGGGAAGCGGTTAATAGCGTTGATGGTTTCGCTGTTGTCTCTATGGCAAATAATGCTTCGTTCAATCTTGTAATCCTCCATGGCTTTCACCATGCCATCAGAACTCAATTCTACGTTAGCCCATCCGCCAAAATGACCAATGTGGGCATGGGCATCATTCTTTTTCATCATAAATCTCCTTTTTTACAATAGCTTATGATTGACTAAGGGTATATTTTTCTGCCCCTTTTGTGAAGGGGCTGGGGGAGGGTTTGCGTGAGGGAAATTGTGGGAGAAGGAAAATGGGCTTAGGGGCAACAAAAGGAGCCAAGGAGAGGCAGGCGGCTCCAAAGGGCGTTGTGGGAGCAAAACTTCGCGCGTTCTCAGGTATTTGCTATGCGCCTATCCACCGCTGACCAGTTGGGCATGGGCGAGCTGGGTTTGGGTGAATTGAGCTTGACGAGTGGGGCTTGGGCGAATGCGGACTGCTGACCAGTTGGGCTTGGCGAGTTGAGCTTGGGGGAATCGCGCGTGAATTGTCAGCTAAGATTAAAGTACCTTACCTTGGGTAAGTTGGCTATGGAAGACTTGCGTTTCCTAAAAGTGAGGTGACCCGATTTGAACCTCTGGACGGACATCGGCAAGGTTTCGCTGACTGGGTCAGTACAGGTCGGGTTAGCGCTAGTGGGGTTAGCACTGATTGGTTGAGCGCTGGTCGGGTTGGTCGAGCATAGAGTGGTACTGGTTGACTTAAAACGGCTCTTACACTGACGCGACTGGCACGGCAGATGAGGTCGGCACTGGCGAGGCTTGTTGGCCTTGGGCTTACGAGCTACCCAACTCCCTGTGACTAGCAAGTTCCACCCACCTCGTTTCACCGTCTTAGCTTATAGGCATCACGCTCTAGGCTACTCGCTAGTAGTCCATTTTCCAGCCGATTCCCGCCGAGCTTGAGTTGGCGGTGCTTTTTCCTTGCAAGGTGGTATTGGGGAAAAGCTCAATTTCCACTCTCACCCCTGTACTTTCCTGAGTCATGCCCTGCTCGACCCCTATATAGATGCTGTCTGTAATATATTTCCCTGCTTCCAAGGTGGGGGCGCTTTCGGTTGCAGATTCGCCGTTGCTCTTGGGGTCTCCAAGGTTGGAAGCCCCCGTCATGCCTGAATCCTGTCTTTGGTCCGGGCTGTCATCATCACTGCCGAAACGCAGAACATCAAGACCCGTAGCTTTACGCATGGAAGTTAACGGGTTGAGGTTACCACTGCTCAAACCAGCGAGTTCGCTCATGCTGTTGGCGAGCTGGAGGGCCTCAAATCGGCTGAGCTCTGATATTTTTTTGCCGAAGAGCACATGGGCGAGAACCTCGTCCTTAGGCAGGGGCGGATTACTTTGCAAGTCTAGTTCGGGCTTTTCAAGATTGCCCCCAGCCTTAATAATCGCTTCAAGCTCATTGGTGGTATAGGTCAGTTCAAGATCGAGGCCGGGGTTGATTTTACTCCCGCCCACAAAGACAATCTCACCGCCTGTAAAGGCAAAGGGTTTGGAAATAAGTTCAAAATATCCCCTGACAGGGCGAAGGGAGCCGATAATCTGGGGTTCTGAAAAACCGCCGTTTATATTGAGCTTTCCTTGCCATTCACTATCAAGGCCGAGACCCCGAATATAGAAACGTTTGGGTATGGTGACAGTTACATCCAGTTCTCCGCCTTCCCCGTGGGCTTCTTGGACGGTGGCGTCGGGGTCGGTGATGGGGAGAGTTCGCACAGAACCGTTGCCCATGGCGGCGAGCAGTTCGATTTCTCCCCGTTCCACAAGGATATCCGCAGAAACTTTGGGAGCATGGAGGGGGCCGTTGGCTCCCAAAAGACCTGTGAGGGTAATTTTAACATCGTCCCTGTGTAAAGGCGCCAGACGTTTAAGCTGTCCTCGAAGGTTGAGACTGGGGATACCGTGAAGCTGTAAAGCGCCTTCAAGGCCCAGGGAACCTTTGTCCCCGTCCTCCGCAGCGAAAACAAGGCGATATTCATCATTCTGCGAGGCATGAATCTCAAGAGCCATATTGCTGAGTAAAAGGCCAAGCCCTTTATCGTAGACATAGCCTTGGGCGACGTAGGCAGTTCCGCCTGTTTTGGGCGCGGCCAGGGTGCCGGACAGCCCAAGGTCAATGGAGGCGAGGGCTGAAAATTCCGTATCTGGCAGGGGAACCAGTCGCCAAAATCCATCAAGGGGGCCTTGCCAGCGCAAGTTCGCTTGAAAGGGGCCCTTGGTGTCGGGCAGGGGCATGCCACCAGCAACGCTTAAAGGAATCTTGAAGGTAAGGGGGGCTTCAAGGGGATTGCTGCTTTGGCTGGTCAGGGTTGGCATGGCGGCAGAAGCAGGTTGAAGGCCCACATTGCCTGCTTGTCCTGCCCGGCTTGTTTGTCCTGAAAGTTCTTTCCCAGCCAAGCTCGCGAGACGGCTAAAATCCAGCCCGCCCGTTAAAAAAGAACGTCCGCCCGATTGTATAATGTTCGCCTGTAAATGGACATCAGCTTGATTTGTCAGTGCTGTCTGGCCTGCCTGGCCTGCCTGTCCTGTCGGACTCCCTTGTCCCGTTTGGCCTGCCAGGTGCTGGTTGCCTTGCTTTCCCACCCCGTCGAGGTGTAGCTGAAAGTCAACGGTTCCTTTGGGGGCTTGTTGGCTTGTCTGTAGGGAAACATCAGCGTCAATATGGCCCGGGGGCAAGGTTGTTCCAGCCACATCATTGATGAAGCGCAGGGGAAGGGAGCTTATGGTCGCCTTGGCCTGCATGTCGTTGTCTTGTTGAGAAATATCGGCTGAAATTGAACCGCCGGAGCTCAGGTCAAGGATGAAATCTTCTAGGAGAAGACCTTCGCCAAGGCTGATGAGGGCGGTTTCACGCAGTTGGACTTCTGTTTGAGACAAAGGTTCTTTCAGAGCCAGCTTTTCAAGGGCAATACGCATGTCTTGCAGATGATATTGTCCCTGTACAACAAGGAGGTCTTCCTTGTTGAGTTTACTTGAGAACTTCGTGGTTTGACCTTGAGCAAAGGCCTGCTTGGTCTGTTGGCCTTGCCCTGTGGTCAGGGGAGCGTTCTTGGTTTGACCATGGATTTCCTGCGGGCTTTCATTGGCGGCGACGCTACTCTTCTGCTTGGCTTTCCCCTGTTGAGCAGCAACGGCCTTTTTATGGCGAATTCTTTGCGAATCTTGGGTGACGGCAAGGGAAAAAGTACCATTGCCTCCTTCATCCGCTACTTTGGCGGCAATGGCTCGCCAAGGAATATCGGCGGCTTCCCCTTGGCCCGTTGCCAATGTTAGGGCGATGGAGGGGAGTTTGCCTTGTTGGCTGGGGAGGAAAGCGCTGGCTTTGAGGTCAAGACCCGTGAGGGTAAAGCCTTGGGCAGGGGCATTGAAAGAATCGCTCATGGCGGAAACTTTAGCCTCTTGTCCGTTTTCTTTATGATCTAAGCCCACTTTGAGGACGGTATTTTTACCTGAAAGGGGTGTTTGGGCAAAAAGGGAGAGAGGGTTCCAGTCTTTGACCGAGGCTTGAATGTCCCCTTTTAAAGCGAGTCCGTCTGGCCAGAGAATTTCCATGGTTTTGGACTTGTTGTGGCTACCTTTTGTAATGGCTTGGTCGTTGCTCACCGTGCTTTTGTCTGTGTCTGTTCTGTCTCTTTCGATTTTAGGTGTATTTCTTTGCGAGGCCTTTACATCGGCAGTGGCGGTTCTTGAGACATCCTCGGTCATTGAGGCGTTCTGGGCCGTTGGACTTTGAGACGGGTTTAAAAAAAGAGGGCTCAACCTGGCGCTCACGGCGCCTTCAAGGTCAAGGCCGAAGATATCTATCTGCAATTGCTGTATGGAGGCGGTCACTGGCGCACTAAAGAGACCTAAATCATCCGTGGGCGGAACGAAGGCGTCCCAGTCAAGGCGTATATTGGTAGGGCCGAGGGGGTTAGGGGTGGCGGTAGCTTTAAGGGCTCCTTGTAAGCTTTTTTGCCCTACCTTGTCCTCCTTAAGGGAGGCGGTGAGATTGACGTTAAAATCGTGCAAATCACCCGATGTGGTCGTGAGGTTAGGGCTTGTGAGGATCACATTGCTTTGCAGGTCCGCGAGACTCCCCTGAACATCCACAGTTCCGCGCAAAGATCCCTCAACATCAGGGCTGAGGGCTTTAAGGGCCGCTACTTCCAGCGCCAGCTTCGTTTGAATTGTGAGAGGCCCTTTGGGCATAGCCAGTTCCGCCCCATGCTGGTTAGAAGAATCCTGTGGTTTGGAGTCTTGAGAGGGTGGGGTTACTTTTTCTGCTTCTCTTGAATTGTCTGAGTCATCAGAAGCCTTGGCATTTGTTGAATTTTGGGAGTCGCGAGCTTGGCTGTTGTCTGCCAGCTCAGGCGTGGGCAGTCGTCTGTCCATATCGCTTTGGTGTGCAAGAGAAAAAACATTCCCAAGGGAGGCTTGTCCATTGACATGAACGCCGCCCAGTTGGAATTTGTGAAGGTTAAAGGCCAGGGACTGAAGGCTATGCTTGACCTCAAGGTTAAGCTCAAGGGGCGAGATAAGGGCTTCAAGACGCTCGGCGGGTTCCCCCGAGAGAGCGCTTAACAGGAGTATGAGGTCGTCCATATGGGAGCCCGTGAAGACGAGGCTCGCTGTGGGTTGGCCTGTCGCCAGTAAAATCTCGGCGGAGCTTCGCAGAGAAAGGCCCAGCCCTTCAAGGGTTAGGTCAGTGAGACGGGCGGTGGTTTCGGTCAGCTCGACGAAGGTTCCGAGGTTGAGGGTGTAAGAGGTTCCGCCAAGGGTAAGGGCTAAATTAGCGGAAATATCAGCGCTGTTGTGGTCGGCTTCTATGAGGGCAAAATGGGCAGGGGTGAGGGCGAAGGTACAATCAAAATTCTCGCCGTACAGTCCCTTTGGCGAATGGGCGTTGTCGCGAGCGCGTAAGGATAAAGAGGCGTTAAGAAGCCCCTTGGAAAGTTCTGCCGAGGCATCAAGGTCAAGGCGCAGGGGCGTGGCAAGGGTTTGTTTCCAAGCGGCTTGGATTGCCTGAGCCTGCCCATGGTTTTTTTGCTGTTCTGCCAGTTCATCTTGTCCATCTTGCCCACCTTGAACAGCCTGTTCAATGGGTTCATTATCCGACTTAGCGAGGGCATTGTCATCATCAGGCAGAGGATTATCAGGTAAAGGATTGGCTGGTAAAGGATTGTTTGGAGAAACACCGTCAAGGCCGATTACGGCCCAAGGGAGGGAGGCGCCATTGATAGCAATGTTTTTTAAACGAATATCAATGGGTAAATCAAGGGCGAGGCCCGTGACGGGCGTGGGCGTTTCCTCTTCTTCTTGGGCGGAAGGGAGGACATCGGGCAGGCGGTGCAGGGTGGGGGCTACCACCTGAAAAACATCGACAGTGAGAGCGCCGCTCAGGAGTTCACTTAAGGCAAGGCGTGTCTCAACTTCATCGATTTCAAGGAAAAGACCGTTTTGGTCATGGAGGCGAAGCCCGCTTAAGGCCAGACGATTGGGCAAGGGGCCGCTCAACTGGTCGAGTTCTAAGAAGAGGCCTTGTTCGGCAAGGAGAGGGTTGAGTAGGGCTGGAATTTCAGTTGTCAGATATTTTTCGGCCCATGACGAGCGTATGACCAAGAGGCAAACCACGAACAAAAGAACAAGGGCGGCAAGTAAAAAAAGGAAAATACGGGCGAGTTGACGGGTCACAAACCGCCAGCCTTTTTCACCCCTATGTTTCGAATCTTTAAGGCTTTTGGTGTTTGTGAAGCCTTTGGAGTCAGGGGCGGTAGCTTGGTTCTGCTGGTTTTTTCGCGGGCGTGTATTCATTAAAAACTTTGTCCTATGCTCATGTAAAACTGAACCGGGTCATCATCGCTTCTTGGGTTGAGGGGGGTCGCCACGTCAACACGGACAGGGCCGATGGGGGTGTAGAGACGCAGGCCAAGGCCCGCTCCCCAACGCAAGTCTTTACCTAGGTCGTCAACCTCGTCATAGGCCATGCCGCCGTCCACAAAGGCCACGACACCAAAGGTTTCAGAAAACCGCCAACGGGGTTCAATGCTAACTTCCGTAAGGGCGGAGCCGCCTAAGGGGTCGTCTCGATAGTTGCGAGGCCCAAGGGATTGGTATTCATAGCCTCGCACAGAACCACCGCCACCGCTATAAAATCGCACTGAAGGCGGAACCCTTCCGGCATCGGCCCCTGTCATGGTTCCAAGGGTGCCGCGCAGGGCTAAAACAAGGGTATCTTCATCCGCCAGGGGGATAAAGCGCTGGAGGTCAAGGCGGCTTCGCAAAACGGTGAAATCATCACGATATTCGCCTGTGTAGGGGGCGAGGCCGAGGGTGGCGCGGCCGCCTTTGGTGGCGTCTAAGATACTGTTGGTGCTATCAAAAGCCAGGGTGAAGGGTAGGCCGAACATGAGATATTCTTCGCGCGGTTTTTTGGGGTCTTTGAGGGAACCGCTTTCAGCGCTTCCTTGGAGGGTGGCTTTCCAATGACGGGAAAGACGTCTATCCAAGCCAGCCGCCAGACGAACCGCTTGAAGGTTATAGGCATCGACATCTTCATTAAGGAAGCCCAATTGGGCGATGAAGTCCTGATCGTCGCGCAGGAAATACGGCAAGCGGTATTTGGCGGTAACTTCCTGCATATCCATCCAGACAGGGGCTTCGAGGCGCAATGAATCGCCGTGACCCGTGAGGTTGCGATGTTCCCAAAAAGCTTGCACCCCCGGCCCGAAGCTGGTGTCATATTTAAGGCTGCCGCCAATGGTGCGTTCGGGCGCGGGCGTGAGCCTTACTTCAATGGGTCGCAGGGAAGAGTCTTGGTCTTGTTTGGCAGGGCTGATGTCCATGGAGACAAAAAGTCCCGTTTGGCGCAGGGCGTCGCGATAGGATTCGATTGTATCCTGATTCCACGGTTGACCAACTTTCCATGTTTGTTTGGCAAGTAAATAGCTTTCATCAACGCTGGCTCCTTGGGGAAGGGAAAGTTCACCCATGCGAATGAATGGCCCGGGCAAAACGTGAATTTCCACATCAAGGGTTTGGGTCTGATGATTTAAAAAGTATTGAGTGCTAGTTGTCTTAGCTTCGGGATAGCCGCTGTTGCGAAAATCTTTTTGAACCCTGTCAACGGCGTCAAGAACCTTATCCGCCAAGGCGGGGCCGGATGGGTCGAGTCCCAGGTCTTCAAGACTGCGTGGCAAGGCGGGCGCGTCCTGAGGGTGAAAGTCATAGAGAAGGGATGGTTGGTCGGGTAAAGAGACCTTTGTTGGACTTTTTAGGGTAGAGTCCCCATTAGAGTCCCCATCTGTATGGGCTAGACTTTCCAAGGATACAGGGAGCGGTAGTAAACCGGCATCTACCTTTGGTTGTTCTGTGTGACTGATGACGGCTTTACCCAAAGTATATTGGGGACCAGGAGAAAAACTGACAGTCACTTGAGCTTTAAGGGGCGATGTCTTTGGCGTTTGAGCGTTTTTTTGCGGCTTGCCTTGGTCTGCTCCGTTTTTGGACATGTGAGCGTTTTTCCCCTCGTTGATTCCACCGCCTGAAAATTCAATGGAACCATGCGCTTGCCCTGTATAATAGCCGTTGGCGTGGAGGATGTCTCTTGCTTCTTTAAGGGCGGTTTCCAGCCGTTGTTCCAGCGATGTGGCTGAATACAGTGGGGTTTCCTGCATTTTGGTTAAGCTGTTAATTTGCAGAAAGGTCTTTGCCAGGGCTGGGTCGTCGGGGGACTCGCAGTGCACCGTGTAGGCTATGGGGCTATCGCTTGTTTGCAGAGCAAGGGCTTTTTGAGTGCCTTTTTGTTGAGCCAGCTCCGGTGGAATATTGGGGGCGGGGATGGCACCTTGGCTATCGCTTTGTAACAGTTGTTCCGCCGCTTCTTCGGTGGCGGTGTCGTTCAAAGCGTCATCAAGGGGCGAAAGAAGGGACTGGTGTCCGGCGCATCCCGAAAGGGCTAGTCCCAGCATCAATAAACCCGCGCACAAAAACCGTGTAATAAGGGGTGAGCGCATTGGGCGAAGCTTGGTAAGGTCAGCAACGGCCTGCACTATTGATGGACGAGTTTTGTTCTGGGGCAAGGGTTTGTGGGAACAGGCGGTTCGCACAGATGAAGGCAAGGGCAGGTGGGAACAAAGCGCCGATGGCGCAAGGGCATTGTGGCCTTGCTTGCGTCTAATTACTGCTTGGGAGGGCGAGGCTTTGCGCAAAGATGAGTTGGGTGCAGTCAGGTTCATTAAACTCTAGAGTGTAAAGGTGCTGGAATATCCCCCGAATTCCGCAGAGGAACATCTAAAAACTATAGCTCTATATGGCTCCAAGCACAAGGGAATTTGGAAGGGTTTCGAGGTGGAAACGAGAAAAGAAAAACCTCTGGGTGGGAGAAGCGAGGATAGAGGGGGGTAGGGCTGGATTTGGTCGAGATTGTGTTTGGTTTCACATGAATGTTGTTGTGGCACTAAATAAAGTTTAATTTTTGCCCTTGACATTAAAGAGAGAAGGGGGATAAGGTTTAGCCATGGTGACGGGTCTTTTATCTTATCCGTTTCTACTCGTTTCTGACCGTCCCCCCAGCCTCAATTCGTCTCCTATACTGCGCTAAGCGCGGAAGTCTAGAATATACTTTGTATTGTTTCCATGTTTTCCATGTCGCAGCATGGTTCCTCATGTTCCCGTTTGAGATCATAAGACATTCTATTGTCTTTTGAATAAAAAGTCTTTTATCTACCACCATTTAACACGGCCCATCAAGGAGGTTCGTATGACAAAGGTCAAGGATATTTACAAGGACTTTTACACGGTGGATGACGCCATCAAAATGGACTTTGCAACAGTCAAAAAACTCCAAACAACCTATTCCAACAAGTTAAAAGTGGAATTGTCAGGGGCCAAGTATTTTGTAAGAGCTGAAAACACGAGCCTTACGGACGCTGACGGCAATAGACACGTTGACATGATGGGCGCTGTGGGCGTTATGACTGTTGGGAACAACAACCCTTTCATATGGGAACAAATTCAAAAAGTCTTTGATGCCAAATGCTACGCCATGGGCGCTGTGTCCTATCACAACATCGCCAGTGCTTTTTATCGCAACATCGCTTTGACCACTCCCGGTCAGCAGCTTACCAAAACCCAAACCACAGGCGGCGGAGCTGAAGCCGTTGAAGGCGCGGTAAAACTTTGCAAAATCGCTCACCGCGATAACCCCAAGAAAACGAAAATGCTCTCCACAGTGGGCGCTTTCCACGGTAAAACTACCGGGGCCGTTTCCATGGGCGGTAGCAAGGTTTGGCAAGCTTATCAGGGTGATCTTTTGCTCAATGAAGTAACCCACATTGATTATAACGACGTCGAAGCTCTTAAAAGAGAACTTTCAACGGGCATTTATCAGGGCTTTATTTGTGAGCCAGTGCAAGGTGAAGGCGGCGTTTTTGTTGGTAGCGACGAGTTCTTGCAAACTGCGCGCGAATACTGCGACAAATACGACACCATTTTTGTCTGTGATGAAATTCAGACGGGTTGCTGTCGTACGGGTAAATTCTGGGCTTGCGAATGGTCAAACGTCATTCCCGACGTGATTACCTTCGCAAAGGGTATCTCTGGCGGAATCATGCCTTTTGGCGGATATGTAGCCAAGCAGGAAGTATATGACAGAGCTTACGGTACGCCTGAAACCGCATTCCACCACACCGCTACCTATCAAGGTAACGCCTATGCTTGCGCCGCCGGCATCGCCGCTTTGCAGTATCTGTTAGAAAACGACATGGTTAGTGCTGCAAATGAAAAAGGCGCCATTATCCAAAAAGCCATGAGAGAAGCTAAGGAAAAATATCCTGGCATCATTAAAGAAATCCGTGGACGCGGTTGCCTAATCGGTGTTGAGTTTGAACCTACCACCCCAGGCCTTGAAGACAAATTTGGTCCCAACTGGGCCATTGAAGTCGAGCGCTACTTCTCCAACGAGTTCCGCATCCAGATTATGCACTCCTTTAACAACCCCAAAGTGTTCCGCTGGTTGCCCCCTCTAACTTCCCCGATGGAAGACATTGAATACGCCCTCAAGGCCTTCGACGCTTCCGTAAAATATGTTTACGATATGGCTAACAGCAAGTAGGCTTTATCGGATATAAACATACCTGTCCATACTATAACAAGAGGTGGGGGATTTCCTCCGCCTCTTTTTTTGTTGGATAGAAAGAATAAGAGTGAAAGGCGCAGGCGGTACCTTGGCGGGTGTCCTGGGCTGTATTGCAGAGGGTATTGCGGATTATTTTTTCATCGGTGTTCGGGTTACGTTTGGGTTAATTTCGGGTCACGTTTGGCTTGGCGTCTCTGGTAATGTTTTGGTGTATATCCTTAAGTTCCCTCCCTCTCTCACTTACGTGTTTTGCGGATCTGTTATGTCGTTTCAAGGCTCAGATGCGTGTGCTGGGTTGCCTGGTGGTTTGTCAGGTGGTCTGCTTCAGCGTCTGATTGAGTACCATTAAGTATCATGGAGATGGTTCGCCATGTATACAGCGGATGCTTCGGCTGCATTTCGTAGCTATTTCGCCAATGCTTTGCCTGATGTTTTGGCCGATGCTTTGCCTGAGACTTTGTCTGATGGGGGGATATGTCAGGCCGTTTTTTGCCAGATGTTTTACCAGATACTTTATCAGGTGTTTCGCCAGGCAAACTTGTAGATTGTTCAGTTGAATTTTCGTTACTACCTCGATTTAAGCTCCACTGGAAATTGCGGGAAATTGAGGGAAATCGGGGGATAAGGGGGGTGTAGGAGCAATGCAGAAAACTTGACTTGTCCTTGAAACTGTGCGCATTGTATAGGAAATCGGGGTCTTGTAGATATTCCCCCGATACATCGTGGCGAGCCTTTATCCCCGCTCTCGTTCTCTGCTGTTCTTTTGCCCCTCTGTCTTTGCTTATGCTAAAACATCTAACGCAAGCTATAGGTGTTGTATATGGCAGTCCTTATCCGTATTTTTTCCATCGCACTTTTGTGTCTTGTTTGTGTTTCGTGCTCTGGCTCGGGACAGCCTCCTCAGGGTGAAGCCCCCAAGGTGGGAGTCTTTCAGGTCTTTGAGAAAGAACTCCGCCTCCAGCAAACTTTTCCGGGCCGTGTCATCGCCTATAATACCGCTGAAATTCGTCCGCAGGTGGGGGGAATAATCCTTAAGCGAGCTTTTGAGGAAGGTAGCTTGGTGAAGGAGGGTGACATTCTTTATGAAATTGACCCCGCCCCCTATCAGGCTGTTTTGGATAAAGCCCTTGCCCGTGAAAAAAACCTCGCTAACCTCGCTAACCGCCGCAAAACCCTCATGGTGAACAAGGCCGTGAGCCGTCAGGAATATGAAGACGCCCACTATGACTGGCAACAGGCCAAGGCGGAACTTGATACCGCCCGTCTTAACCTGCGGTATTGCACGGTGAAAGCTCCCTTAAACGGGAAAATCGGCAAATCCGATATTACCATGGGAGCTTTGGTAGTGGCTGATCAGCCTCTTCCCATGGCGACTATCCATCAAATAGACCCCGTACATGTGGACATTTATCCTGCCGTGACGCAGGTGGCGAAGCTCCTTGGTAAAGGGGAGAAGGCTTTGGCATCCGTTGTGGCGGGGCTGGTTCCCGATGGTGGCGAAGCCTACCCGGTCTTGGGTACTATTCAGTTTATCGACAACCATGTTAAAGAGGGCACCAATACCTTGGGCGTTCGTCTGGTTTTTGCTAATCCCAAAGGAGCCCTTGTGCCGGGAATGTTCGCTCGGGCGACCCTGATGGATAAAGAAAGCCAGTCCTACAAGCTCGTGCCCCAACAGGCTGTTTTTCGCAATGCCGAAGGACAAACGCAGGTTTGGGTAGTGAAAGACGACAGTACGGCTGAATTGCGCCCGGTTATGTTGGGTGAATCCCTTGGCAATGTCTGGGTTGTTCTTGATGGTCTTGTGTCTGGTGAAAATGTAGTAACCGAAGGGCATTTGAGGGTGAGGGAAGCCGCGCCAGTTGACCCGCACCCCGCTCAAAATATCCAACTGCTTTTTGACTTTTCTGACAGGCCCGAAGACTGGGAAGCCTTTGAACAGCCCCCGAAGTAAAGGCAATGACGAGGTTTTTAACGATTTTTCACCAGAGTTAGAAAGGGTAGGCAGGGCAGGGTTTTAGTAAGGTGGCTTGGGGAGAGGTCGGGCTTAAGCTCAATTCGGTTGTACCAATTCGGGTGAGCCTGTTTGACTGGGTCGGCAAGTAAGCAAGCTTGTCGCCTTAAAAGAATACACGAGAGTGGCCCGGTAGGATGAAACGTTCTTATATGGCGGAAAGCGCGAGTCTTCTTGAAGGACTTGAGAGGATGTTGGCGAATCCAGAGGGCATCGAAGGCGAAAATAATTTGTCATAACTCCTAAGGACACTCGTATACAATAACCAAGGCTGGCGGAAAATATATGTCCAGATTTTTTATTGACCGACCTGTTTTTGCTTGGGTGATAGCGCTTGGCATCATGCTAGGTGGCGTGTTGTCACTTTATAATCTTCCCATTACTCAATACCCCGACGTGGCTCCTCCCGCCATTATGATTTCGGGTTTTTATCCCGGGTCATCTCCTCAAAATACCCAAGATAGCGTTGTGCAAGTCATTGAACAGAACATGACCGGCATCGACGGTTTTCGCTATATGTCTTCGGAAACCACGGCTACGGGAAACTTTACCCTTATCATCACCTTTAATCAGGGTGTAGACCCTGACATTGCTCAAGTGCAGGTGCAGAACAAACTTCAACTGGCTTTACCCATGTTACCCATGGAAGTTCAGGCCCAAGGGGTTTCTGTTACCAAATATCAGATGAGCTTTATGGTGATTGTCTCTTTATATAGTGAAGATGGAAGCGTCCCCTATGACGAATTGGCGGACTACCTTGTTTCGCATATTAAAGAGCCCCTCGCCCGAACCGATGGGGTGGGCGAGGTTATGGTGTGGGCCAGCCAATACGCCATGCGCATTTGGATTGACCCCGAAGCGCTCTATCAGTATCAACTGGTTCCCGCCGATGTTGTGGAAGCCATTGAAAGTCAAAATATTCAAATATCAGCGGGGCAGTTGGGGGCGTTGCCCACCAGGAAAGGGGTGCAGCTGAATGCTTCTGTCATTTCAAAAAGTCGTTTTACCACGCCCGAGCAGTTTGAAAATATCTTGCTGAAGGTGAGGGCGGACGGTTCGCAGGTGCGTTTACGCGATGTGGCAGAGGTTGCTCTGGGCAGTGAAAGTTACAGCTATACCAATACCTATAACGGTCGCCCCGGTGCCACCATGGCTTTGCGCCTTGCGCCGGGCGGCAATATTTTAGACGCCACCAAAGCCGTGCGTGAAACGGTCAAAGAACTGGAACCACAGCTTCCGCCCAGTACCAAAATAGTTTTTTCCAACGAAATCGCTCCCGTTGTCAGGGGGTCCATTGAGGCCATCGTCATGACCTTAATCGAAGCCATCCTTTTGGTTTCCCTTGTCATGTGGCTCTTTTTGCAAAATATCCGCACAACCATCATTACCAGTCTGACCATTCCTGTGGTGATGCTGGGTACCTTTATTATTCTTACTGCCTTTGGCATGACCATTAATATCATTACCCTTTTCGCCCTTATCCTGACCATTGGGCTTTTGGTGGACGATGCCATTGTCGTGGTGGAAAACGTGGAACGCCTTATTGCTGAGGAAGGGCTTTCGCCTGTTGAGGCTTCGCGCAGGAGCATGGATCAGCTGCAGGGCGCGTTAGTGGGTATAGGTCTTGTTATTTCCGCGGTGTTTTTCCCCATGGCATTTTTCTCGGGCTCTACGGGCGTTATTTATCGGCAGTTTTCCGTCACTATTATCGGTGCCATGCTCTTGTCCGTTTTTGTGGCGCTTACCTTCACACCAGCCCTATGCGCCATGTTGCTCAAGCCCTACAAACAAAACCAGTCAAAGGGGAAGTTTTTTACTCGTATTAACGATGTTTTCCAGCGTCTGACACAGCGCTATACGGGTATTGTTTCACATAGCCTTGAAAGAAAAAAACGCTATCTTGCGGTGTTTTGTTGTGTGGTCGCGCTCATTGTTTTTCTGTATCCTCGCCTGCAAACGGCCTTTTTGCCTAACGAAGATCAGGGACTTATGACCTGCATGATAGAGCTTCCGCCTAACTCTTCCATAGAGCGCACGCAGGCGGTGGTGGCTGAAATAGCCAGATACTTTGTAGAAGAAGAGAAAGACACGGTGTTCTCCATTGTCGCTGTTTCTGGCTATAGCTACGCAGGACAAGGGCAAAACGTGGGCAATGCCTGGCTAACCTTATTGCCCTATGGCGAACGTAAAGAATGGCGACAAAGTGTTTTTGCTTTGGCAGAGCGGGCTACGGCCAAATTTGCCACTATTCCCGACGCCAAGGTGCAGATTATCGTTCCCGCGTCTATTACCGAATTGGGTAACGCGGCCGGGTTCAACTTCTTCTTGCAAGACAGAACAAACTTAGGCCACGAAGCGCTCATGGGCGCTCGGGGACAGCTTTTAGGCATGGCATGGCAAAATCCTCAAATCGCCGCGGCCTGGACCTATAACCTGCCTGATGAACCTCAATATTTTATCCAGATTGATGATGAGAAAGCCCATGGCGGCGTTACGAGTCTCGCTGAAATTAACAGCGCCTTTTCCATAGCTTGGGGCGGTGCCTATGTGAATGACTTTATCCACCAAGGGCGCCTGAAAAAAGTCTATGTCCAAGGCAGAGACGATGCCCGCATTTCCACGGATGACTTTAAACGTTGGCATGTTCGGGGTCTTGATGGCGAAATGATTCCCTTTAGCTCCTTCGCTTCAGGCGAATGGATTATGGGGCCGCCTAAATTAGTCCGTTTCAACAGCTATCCTGCCATTGAATTTCTGGGCTTCGGTGTTCCCGGTGTAAGCACGGGCGCGGCCATGGGGATTATGGAATCTGCCGTAGGGCAGTTGCCTGAAGGGTTTCGCTTAAGTTTTACGGGTCTTTCCTACGAGGAAATTCAGGCGGGGTCGCAAGTTGGCGTTTTATATTCGCTTTCGCTTCTCATCGTCTTTTTGAGTCTGGCGGCCCTTTATGAGAGCTGGACCGTTCCTTTTTCCATCTTGACGGTTATGCCCTTTGGCGTCCTTGGGGCTATTGTATGCACTGCCCTACGGGGTATGCCCAATGATGTGTATTTTCAGGTGGGCATTTTAACAGTCATGGGGCTTTCAGCCAAAAACGCCATTCTTATTGTGGAATTCGCCCATAGCATGTTTACAGAACAAGGCGTTCCCCTTGTTGAGGCGGTCACCCGCGCGGCGCGAATGCGTTTACGCCCCATTATTATGACATCCATGGCCTTTATTTTAGGTGTTTTTCCCTTGGCCTTGGCAACAGGGGCGAGCAGCGCAAGCCAGCAGTCACTGGGCACAAGTGTTGTGGGGGGGACGGCCTTTGCCACCTTCCTCGCCATTTTTTTCGTGCCGTTGCTGTATAGTATCATAGCGGGAATCTTTGGCAGTAAAAGAGAAAAAGCTGAATAGCGGCGGTGGGGTAAAGGGTGTTTTTTTGTTCGTATGGTTGGCCAGCAAGGGAAGGGGTAAACAGACCTGATGGAACAAAGGCGTCACACGCCATTTTACTGTCCATTCTGAGAGCTTGACTGCAACGTTGGCCTACCAAACTCAAGAACAAATAGACGCAGGAGCTTAAACAAGGGGAAGCCCGGGTGCCCAACAGTTCAGACACGGGAACCGCTCGGGCATGGGGCAGTTACAGGTATGAGGAATCAAAAGAGACGGCAAAGAGTGGAGTCAAGGGGCTTAGGCTAACAGCAAATTTCTCACGGTAGAGGCAGAGCAAGGCTTAGACTCAAGTTTTGGATAAAACAGGCAAGATGGCTGACCGCAGGTTCTGGGTAACTCGTTAAAGGAGCAGACAGGGTGAAGGGGGAGACTTAAGGGTATATTGAAGAACTCTTGAACGAAGGCGGTCGCGCTTAAAAGGACAATAATGGCATTACTGCGACAGCAACGGATAATGTCTTTGTGGGCATCGTTTATAGCGATATTCCCCAGAGCTTTAAAGAGAAAATGACGGGAGAGTTTACGTTTAATTTTGCTGGGGCTTCGCAAATCAGCGAGCATATCTATGAAGGTTTTGGCGGCGAGGGCTGTGCCAAAACTGCTCCACAGGGCGCAAGAACCACCGGGAATTTGGCTGGTTATCTTCTCTGCGTTGATTAATTCCGTTTTCAGGTCAATGTCTTGTCTCACATGGGAATAGGCCGTGAGCAAAGAGCCGCAGATGAGATAGAGAAACTCTTTGCCGCAAATATTGAGATTGGGGTAATCCATAGAGTCCAGGAGAATCGTTGTGGGGTTTGTAGACTCATGGGTGAGAAGGGATTGTGTTATGACTTGGGTGGCAAAGAGGTATCGGCAATGCGGGCAAAGCGGATTGATTTCGCTGGGTCGGATACGAAACATCTTAATGCCACAGGAAGAGCATTTGACTTGAGCAGAGTCCGCTTTGGAGGCAGAGGGTTGTTCACAAAGAAGGCATCCTATTTCACAAAACTCAATCATAAGCTCTCTTTTGTTACAGTGATTGGGCTGTAAGGGATGAGACCATTAGCTTGTTAGCAAAAGGTATCTCATTAAAGCCCCAAAGATTATTATGTTGCTGAATGTGGTTGAGCGCCAGAAAGTACACCTTGAACCAAGGACAAAGTATACAGCGGAAAAATATCCACCTATGGTGTAGTAACTACTGTTTTTTCGAGGTTCTGTAAATAGCTTTGACGGGAACAACGTGGAAAAAAGAGTTTGATAGTCCGATTTCAAGGGCAGGCCAGAGCTTTATGGCTCTAGGAATATTTTTGACCCGTGGGAGAAGCAAAACTGCCCTAAGAAGTCATGCGAAGGGGAGGCGCAAATGATTACACCAGTTCATTGAACAGTGGGTATGAGCTAAATCATGAACCGAAGCATAGGGGCAAGGCTTTGGGTCAAAACTTTAGGTCAATGCATTGGGCTAATGCTGTGGGCAAGTCACCCGTTGAGGCAGAGGCAAAAGGAGGGGGGGACGGGCTGGGTGGGGCTGACTGATTAGCTTGACTCGTTTGGGCTGTTGTTTTCTTCGGGAGCCTTGCTTTCTTTGGCTTGGTCCCGCTGGTTTTGGTCATGCGGGTTTGGTTGCGCTGGCTTATGTGGCTGTTTGTTTTAGGCATTTGTTTATGGTCGTTCCTCACTTACCTTGCTATTGGTGGGCAGAGGCGTATATAGAGAAGGACAAGAGGAGACCATGGAGGCTCAACGATGACTGCATTTAAACGACCTGCTCATTATAATATATACCCAGTTCAACCCGTTGAAATAAGTAAATATCTGGGCTTTTGTCTTGGTAATGTCGTAAAATATATTTTACGCTCTCCCTTTAAGGGAACACCACAAGATGATTGCCAAAAAGCTCTGGAGTATCTGGCATGGGAAATGGAAAGCCCCCACGAGTCAACGCCTGTTCACGACCTTGGCGAAGCGCTGGACGCCATCTCACGCCTACGCGAATATTTAGTCTGCGAGGTTAAAGAATCGAAAATGCAGGATTCGTACGCTCTCTATACACAGCATTTTTTAAATGAACTTGAAGCCTATTTAAGCTCTGGAGCCAGTGAACACTTGAAACAAATGCAGGCCACCATCAGCCGCTTGCAGACTATTTTGGTACGAAGGGCAGACGAGGGAGAGACTACCGCTTAAGGGTCAGTGACATAGTCACATAGGGCTAGGCGGAGTGAGTCAGCTTGAATCAGACAGAAATAATAAGACAGGCATAAGAAGTTAGATAAACAAAGGGCCTATTCCATAAGGAATAGGCCCTTTGTTCTTGGCTAACAGCCCAAGGGGATGATTCTAAAAGGCTCCATGCAAAAAGCCACCCGCGGTGGCAGGTGGCTTTAATGCGTGTATTAGCGCTCTGCTGAAGGGGCCCTTTTCCTGTACTTTTCGGGTTCTGTCATGGCTCGGTCAATGGCCATTTTAACAAATTCGGCTGAATCGGCTGTGACGTGAACGTCGGTGTAGTAGAGGGCGCCGGGGTTAAAACCGTTTTTGTCCACCACTTCAGAGTAGGTGTTGAAAGCGGGGATGAGCCTTATGGGGTATTGGGCAAGGTAAATAATCGCCACTAAACCCGCTACGGCAACAACAAAGCTACGCACTCTGGTTGCCAGAGGAAGCTCATTTCTATCAGGCGCTTGTTGGGTTGTTTTCATAGTAAACCTCCTCAGGCACCGCCTGAGCGGTGCCTGGAGATTATTGCATAAGATTATGGCACAAGCAGGCTTTCAGTAATTTCTGGGAACACCAGGAAGAACATGATGTAAGCCATGAGCAAGGTTAAAACAAGGTTGAAGGATTGGCCCACAACGTACAAGATGAGGGGTTTACCGCCTTTAAAATAAACAGCCAGTTCACGGAAGTTGGTGGAAAGGCCGATGGAGGTAAAGGCAAGACCAAAGCACCAAGTACGCATGGTGGAAGTCAGGCCTTTGACAAGGCCGCCGTCAACAAGGGCGTTGCTCAAATCGCCGCCGAGGCCGCCTGAAATGGACGAGGCCAAAATGGAGACGCCAAGAAATCCAAGGACGAACTTGGGGAAACGGTCCCAAATTTCACGAACGCCGACTTTGGCGCCATCTTCTCTGGCTTCGACCTTGGTGGCAAAGTAGACAGCCACACCAAAGGCCGTAAAGCCGATCAGAACGTTTTGAATCATTTTAATGGTGGCGGCTACCTGCATGGCTGTGGGCCCGATAAAGGCACCAGCCGCGGCAACAGCGCCGGTGGCGTCTACGGTTCCCCCAATCCATGCTCCGCCCAGAACTTCGTTCATGCCAACAGCCTTAATGAAGGCAGGCATGGCGATCATCATGATGGCGGTGAAAACAAGGGACAAACCAACAGCCAGGGTCAGTTCTTCTTTTTTGGCGCGACAAGCGGCGGCGGTGGCGATGGCTGCGGAGGTTCCGCAAACGGACATGTCGGCGGAAATGGTCATATTCAATGTTTTGGATTCTATTTTAAGAATTTTTTGCCCGAAAATGTAGGTACAAATGAGTACGGTTGGGGTGACCACCCAAGCGACAAAAATACCGGGAATACCAATGGCGAGAATTTTACTCAGGAGTATTTCAGCGCCAAGGCAGACAAGACCGGTTTTAATGAAGAACTCTGTTTGAAGGGCTTTTTTAGCAAATTGAGGTGTGCTGATGGTGTTGGCAATGAGCATTCCCAAGAAGATGGACCATGCTTCGGAACTAACTCCGTACTTTTTCATCCAGGCTTGGTTGCCCATCATAAAGGCGATGAGACAGATGACGAAGAGGAAAATAAATCCTCTGAAAAAGCCGGCAACTTTGATGCCCATGAAGGCGTTGCCGATGCCGAAGATAACGGCGAAGAAGAGGAAGGAGGCAAAAAGGGAGGGAAAGATGTTTTTATCTTTTGACTTAGCGGCTTCTTCACGTTCTTTTACGGTTTTTTTGGCGTTTTGCCAGGCTTTGATTCTTTCAACGGCTGTGGCGTTGAGGGCTTCGTCGGTATAGTTTTCAGCCTTGGCGAGGGCTTCGGCTTCAACAGCCGCGGCAAAGGCCATGTTAGCCATGTCTTTGCTTTCTGTCACAAGGACTTTGGCCTGTTCTAAGAGCAGTTTTTGCTCATCCGTCGAGCTTCTGTAGAAGGAATCCAAGGGGTTGTTGGACCAGCCACCGGGACGCACAAAAATATCGCGGATGCTTTTGCCTATGCTTTCGTTGCGAGCTTGCTTTTTAAGGGTCGCTTCTGCTTCGATTACCGCGATAGTTTTAAAAGGAATGCCTTCATGTTGCTGGATAACCGCTTTCGCCTCAGCAAACTCCTTGCTGTATTGGTCAGAAAAACCATGTACGAAAACAATATAACCAAAGGCAAAGATGGCGACCCCAAGCCAGATAGCCCAGTAGTCCTCTTTTTTCCATAAATCCGACAGGCGACTTCGCCCGTCATCAATAACTATGTCAGAGTTTTGAGTGCTCATAACAATCTCCTTTTAGTGGTTTTTAATATTGCAAGCTTTGCATAGACCACGTTTGTAGTTGCTTATTAGCTAAAATGAAAAATAATGTCTAGCCAAAAGAAAAAAATCACAATTCTTATGAGGATGTTATGACGTTGACAGAGGAACGAAGGAATAAAACGGGTGACACGGCGCATTGCCTGATGCCGGAAGGGAACTGGAAGGGCTTGTCAGTTTTGACATATGCTTGGAGGGGTGTGAGGTGTGTTCTTTAATAAATAAGGCTCCATATGACTTTTTCAAGGTCGAACGGGAATTTTTGAACTAAGACCATTTTTTTGTTCACTTTCTTTTTTTGTTGTTTTTTTGTGGCGTCGTGTTGGCTGACTGTCAGTGGGCAGTGGTGCAATGGCAGGGATAGTCCCGTGATAGTTTCAGGATGGTCTCAGGATGGTTTCAGGGATGGGCTAGGGATAATGTTTTGCTGGCACAGGCGGAAAACAAAATGTCGGGTCTTTGGGTAGGGCGTTATTTGTCTTCAAGAAGCATTTCGGCTTCGCGCATTTTTCCTTCGGCGAGGGTTTTATCAATAAGAAATTGCCCGCAGGAAGGACAGCAGGGGAGTTGGATGTCAAAGGTCGCTCCCATATACGCCACCTTGGCTTTGGCCATAATAAGCTCAACGTCGCAGGTTTCACAGCGCCATTGTTTGTCGCAAGTGGGCTGGTGAGGTGAAAAACTCATAAATACCTCCTCTTACGCCTTACTGATGGTCATGCGATGATAATAGGCGTCCAGGATAACGCGTGAATGGCCTTCTTTACGGTATTCCACCCAGAAGGTTATGCTTCCCTGCCTGTTATGGGCTCGGTGTAAACCGTCGTTGTTTATGAAAAGGGTACCTTCTTTTTCTGATTGCCGAATGGTTTCTTCCATATCTTGGGCGAGAATATGCTGTTTTTCAGCTTCGAGGAGCACCTCAGGCGTAATGACAAGCTTGATAGGCGAGGCTGGTGGCGTTGGGGGGTCAGTAATAGCCGCGTTGCCGAGGGTGTCTGGGGAACTAGGGCTGTCGGGGTCAGCAGGGTTTCCAAAATTGCCAAATTTCTCAGCGTCCCCAACTTTGCCTTCGTTGTTCGAACTCCCTCGACTCTCTGGATTCGCCAGTGTTTCTGCGTTATTTACGGCGCCAGGGCTGGGCTCATATTCTTTTGTCATAAAGGCCTCTTTGAGAGTGATGCGGGTGACTCTTCGGAGGGAAAATCCTGGCCCTGCTGTGCGAGAAACGGCCTGTAGCTCTTCAAGGGTGGTATTGGCTTGAGCGCTGTTGGCGTTGAGGTGGAAAAGGTCGCTGACAGGAGTGGTTATGGGGGTGTTGGCAAGCCATTTTTCAAGGAATTTTTCAGGAGGTAGAAGGATGTCGAAGAGGTGGAGGGAGTCTTTCCCTGTCTCAACAAGACGGTCCCGGCACATAATGCACGAGGTAAGGGGGGTAGAGGGGAGGGCCTCGGCTCGGTCTTTGACCATTTGCTCCGCGAGCTTTGGGTTGGCGTTCCATACAAGGCCTCCGTATCCGCAACACGCTGTTGTTTCGGCGGTATCCCTAGGTTCTTCAAAGGCTACGCCGTGCTTTGTAAATAAATTTCGCACGGCCTTTTGCCAGCCAAAATTATGCCTTGCAGAACAGGGGTCGTGCATGGTGCCTGAAGAATGGTGGGGGGGTGGGGCAAAACCTGAGGATTGAGTAAAACTGGCAGGGGGGCTTCTTTATCGAGGATTTCCCAGAGGGAGATGATGGGGATGTGGGGCAGATACTCTTGGAAAAAGCGCAAACAGGAGGCGCAAGCGGCGATAACCTTTGGTTTACCGAGGGCTTGCCATTGGCCTTGTAAGGCGTCTACCTGTGCTTGAGTCAGGTCGTCGCGTCCCGCGAAATGAGTGGGAATGCCGCAACAGCGAAGCCAGATGCCCATGCTGGGTGAAGTGTTTTTCTGGTGACCTAGGGTGTCTAGAGTGTCTGGGGTGAAGCTTTGTCGCAAATGACGGAAAATGAAGCGAACCTGATTTGGCCTTGCCGCGCTGAGCTGACAACCAGGAAAAAAAACATGTGTGCAAGGCTCAGTCTCGGACTTTCCCCAAAAAAGTGTGGCGCTGGGGGCTGTGCTCCATGCAAGCTCGCGCAATGCGAAATCGTGGGCAGAAGGGGGCATTTTGCCCTGTTTAACCATATCCTTACGCATAAGCAAACATAGCTCGCCCATGGCGAAATCGTTGGGGCAAAGTGTTTCGCATTGCCCGCACAAGGCGCAGGAATTGATTTGCTGGTTGGCCCGGCGGTAGCCTGTAAATATGCCAAGGTTGACGAACATTTTTCGAGCGTTGTGCTTGGGGATATCCCCATAGTGGGTGAGGTAGGTACAGCTTTTTACGCAATGATTGCAGGCGCATTGAAGGCAACGGGCGGCCTCTTGGCTTGCTTGTTCGGTGGTAAAAAATGAGCCGTCAGCATATCTGGGGATATCTGCCGAAATATCAGCTCGCCCATTGGGGATCCCTATGGCGCGAGGCGAGGTACGGACAGTGGAAAAATCAACAAATAAATCCGTCTGGTGGGGCCCCTCTTTTTCACGCATGGCGAGGGGGGACGATTTGCCAAGAAACCTCGTTATGGTAGTGGCTCCTCGCCTTCCTTCATGGGCTTTCATGGCGCTTGATGGGGATTGTCCGCCATAAACAAGGGCAAAATTTTCGCCAACGGCTCCTGTGAGTTCGCTGATTGGCTCGCCCGGCGTGAGGGATGTGTAGTCTTCCACATCAATGAAAAGAGCTTCGAAGTTTTGTGTCAAGGTCTCGATATGGGGATGGTGGGCGGTGTGTTGGTATCTTACGCCGTACGATTCAAGGAGGGAAAAAGTATCGGCAAGGGCAGCGACAAAGCTTTCATGAGGAGTAAGGTTTTTGTCAGGAACAACAGAGGGCAGGAAACGATGACCATTTTCGTGTAAAAAATCTTGCGGGTTCTTGGTTTGGTGGTGCAGGACAATGTCATACCCCTTGAGAGTCAAGTCCCAGGCAGCGGTTAAGCCAGCCAGCCCACAACCAAGAACAGCCACCTTTTGATTTTTTGAGGGGAGGCGTTTTTTGGGTTTGCCCGGTGGGGCCGTGTTCAGGCAGGCCAGCTCCAGCGCCTTTATGGCGAGAGCGTCGCCTTTTTCAGCGCGGCGGCACACGGCTTCGCAAGGGTGGTCGCACAGCAGAGCCATGAGAGGGGCAAAAGGAAGGGTTTTTTCCAGTGTCTCGCGGGCTTTTCCCCATTTCCCCTTCTGAATATGTCCAATGAACCCACGCGCGTCCATATGAAGAGGACAGGCCGCCTGACAAGCTGGGGGGCTGTCGGCTGTGCATTTGTTTTCAAAGGTCTGCAAGGTGTTTTGGTCCATAATAACGTCCTTTTTCCTACGAGCGAAAAGCTTCTGGTCTTAGGCCGTATTGTTTGAGGCGAGAGTATATTGTCCCTCGGGAAAGACCGAGGATTTTAGCAGCGCTTCGCAGGTTTCCTTGAGTTTCAGTCAAGGTTTGGATTATGAACAGTTTTTCTCGCTCCTTATAGGTGCGGGTATGGAGGTATGGGGAGGGCGCTTCGGGGTCTTCTTGTTCTGGTAAAGAGGCATTGGTTAGTGGCGTAAATGCTCTATTACTTTGGGGCGCAGTGCCCTTCTGGGCTTGACTCCATGGCGTATTGGCCAGGGGGGACGCGGGCTAAAAGGTTGAGGGGCAAGTCTTGTTTTTGAATCGTTGACCCTTGAACCACAATGACGGCGCGCTCAATGACGTTTTCCAGCTCCCTTACGTTTCCTTGCCAGGGGTATTGTTCTAAAATATCGAGAACCGCCGAGTCAAAGCTGAGGGGTTGTTTGTGAAACATAGTTTGGTAGCGCTCAAGGAAAACCTTGGCAAGGAGAGCAACATCGCTCATGCGTTCTCGAAGGGGCGGGATGGCGATGCAAATAACGTTGAGGCGGTAGTAAAGATCTCGCCTAAAGGCGCCTGTTTTGATTTCTTCCACAAGGTTATGGTGGGTGGCGGCGATAACCCTGACATCAACCTTTCGCTGAACCTTGCCCCCGATGCGGGTAACCGTGCCTTCTTCTAAAACCCGCAAGAGGTTGACCTGCATATTAAGGGGCATATCGCCGATTTCATCAAGGAATAAGGTGCCGCCGTCCGCCATTTCAAACTTGCCGATTTTCCCTTCGCGGGAAGCGCCTGTAAAGGCGCCCTGCTCATAGCCGAAAAGTTCCGACTGAACGAGGTCGCGGGGAATAGCGCCGCAGTTAATGGCTACAAAGGGCCCTTTTTTACGGGCGCTGGCGTTATGAATGGCTTGAGCGAATAGCTCTTTGCCCACGCCGCTTTCGCCCAGAATAAGAACCGAGGAATCGTGTCGTCCTGCGGCTTGGGCGAGGTCTTTGGCTTGCCGCATGGGTAAGGATTCGCCAAGGATGTCGTCAAAATGATATTTCGCCGTAGCGTTTAAAAAGACTTTGGCTAAATGCTGAATACGCTTTTGTTCGCGAAGGTTAATGATAAGGCCGCCGTCAGTGGTGCGCGAAGCCGAGAGACTACAGTGCAACTGGGTTCCGTTATTGAGGGTGAAGGTTGTGTCGGCGTCGCAGACGGGGGCTTTTTGGCGAAGTTTTTCCAGAATCTCTTTGTTGTTGATAATGCTTTTGACCTTACTTCCAAGGGGAGGGGCCTTGGTATTAAAAAGCTTACAGGCATAGGCGTTAATCTCTTTAATGCAGTCGTTGTTATCAATGACGATGACAGCTTCGTTAATAAGTTCAAGAATAGAGCGGTGGTCTTCAAGGAGCATGCGGAGTTTAATCTGTTCGGAAATGGCGCTTGAAAGGGTGGCGGTCATGCCGAAGGTATGCATGTGAAGGCTTTGGCGGTGAATAACAAGACCGACGCTCCCAATAATAGCGCCAGAGGGGGCGTGAATGGGGGCAGCGCTACAGTGCCAGTTGTCGAACATAGATTTATAATGTTCGGCTCCGGTCACAGAAACAGGGTGCCCTTCGCTTAAACATAGATTCATGGCGGTTGTGCCCTCAATTTGACAACAGCCGTCCAGACCGCGCAAAGCGCAGGAAGGGTATCCGCTAAAGCCGCTTCCGTCTCCCCGACTATAAAGAACAACGCCGGAAATATCCGTGAGGAGCATGTTGGTGTCAGAACCGCGAATGTTTTCGTAAAAGGTATTAACGGCAGGGATGGCGATATCCAAAAGGGCCTTATTCTTTTGGCAGAGAGCTTGAAATTCTGCTGGCGGGGTGAGGCGGGAAGTGGTGGCTTGGGGGTCTACTCCCAAAGATTTGCAGTATTCCCAGGAGGCGAGAATATCGGAACGGATGGGGTGATTGTCGTCCAAAGGGAGACCCTTATGAAATCGCTCGCGACTTGCGAAAATACTCTCATTCAGGTTTTGGTCTGTGGCATGGCGCATTCTTCTCTACCCTTTGTTACGGTCTGCCCCTGTTCTTCTAAAATTGTTACCATAGCTGGAAAATCAAGGCAATAGGAGGGGACAGAAGTGAAATGAATCCAAACAGTCATAACCCGAAGTAAAAAATCTTGTGATTCAGGCAAACAGAAAATTCCAAGAAGGAGGGCACAGGGGTATACCTTAACGGCCCATATGGACAAGAAACAGTGTCAATGAACTTTTAGTCGCAGGCCTGGCCCCTAACAAGGAAGTACTAAGGATGATGGTTTGTGGCTGGAAACAGGACTCGAGGAGAGACAGGGGAGAAACAGGGGAGAAACGAGGCAGAGACTGTACGGGACTGTAGAGAGGCTGGGCCAGTCAGGCATAGGTTAGGGCAAAGGCCAGTTAAAGGTTGAGAGCAAAGGTTGAGGACGAGAATAGGCGCAGGGCTCTATTGAAGCAGGAAGGAGTGAAAAAACAACGACAGTAAGAAAGGCGGAATGGGTCAAACAGCAATACAATGAAAGTAACCGCAGGCTGGAAGGTGAGCACCGTTTCGTCTTTTAGGAATGTTGTTCAGAAGAAATGGCCAAAAGCAGAAGGGAAGGCAGAACCTTCCCTTCTGTGTCCTCCTGCTTTTCCCCTCTCTTATAGTTTCATAGCCGCAAGAACTTTGTCGGGCGTCGCGGGGATATGGGTGATGCGCGCTCCACAAGCATTCTTAATAGCATTTAAGATTGCCGTATGCGGGGTTGAGGTGATGCCTTCGCCAACGCCAGCCGCGCCAAAAGCGCCGTATTGGCGTGGGTTATCTTGGAAATAAAGGATTTCGATATCATCGGGAACCATATTGATGAAGGGGAAGCCAGCGCCGATAAGGGTGCTGTGCTTTTCAACATCTTCATACTGTTCGCTTAGGGCAAAGCCCACACCTTGCTGGAGGGAGCCATATATTTGCCCGTCAGTGAGTAGCTGGTTGCCGACCTTACCAATGTCAACGGCGCAAACCATACGCTCGACCTTAGTTTTGCCCGTTGCCACCTCAACGCTTACCTCAACCAAATGGATGCAATAAAGGAATACGGAAAAGGGGGTTCCAAGGCCCGTGTCAGGGGCACATGGCACACCGTCGGTGCTATAGGAACCAAGGTGACGGGTTTCAATATTGTTGGCCTTCATTTCGGCGTAATCCATAAAACTGCCATCGGCTTTTTTGGCCGCTTCCATGAGATTTTCACAGGCTACTCTGATGGCTCCGCCCAAGACAACTTGTGAGCGTTCTGCCCCAATGGGCCCTGCCACAGGATGTTTTGAAGAGTCCGCCCAGGAGAAGCGTATTTTATCCACGGGGATATTCATGGGGCGCAAGGCTTCGTGGGCTGTTCCCACAGCGCCCATGTCAGATCCTTGACCGTGGTCGCTCCATGCCGCGCCAACGGTAATGCCGTTGTCTTCATCGAGCTGAACCCAGAGCTCGGCACTGTCTATGCCGTCACCGCCGCAGTTATAGGTTCCAAAGGAAACCCCAACGCCAAATTTCACTTCAGCGGTGGAGGCTTTTTGGGCATGTTCCTTAAACTCTTGGTAGCGGGGGCGAATTTTTTCAATCATGGCGGGGAAGGCAATGACATCTGGCTTTTGCCCGACGGGGGTGAAACTGCCTTCGGTATAAGAATTTTTGGCGCGAAATTCGAAGGGATCTTCACCAAGGGCAAGGGCCAGTTCGTCAACAAGCTGGTCCCCGGCAAGAAAAGATTCAGGACTTCCAAAGCCTCTAAAGGCTGTGCCCCAAGCATGGTTTGTGGCTACAGCGCGACCAAAGCCTCGAATGTTGGGAATGTCATAGCAGGCACCGATATATTGGATACCCCGTATGGCGACCATGTCGGAAAATTCGCAGTAGGGGCCGTGGTCAACGGAGTAGTCGTGTTTAAGACCCACAATGCGTCCGGTCTTTTTGTCCGCGCCAATGGTGGCTTTAATGTGGAAGGGCGAGCGCTTGCCCGTGTAATTCATCTGCTGTTTGTAGTTATAGAGAATATGGCTTGGACGACCAGTGGCTAAGGTCGCCACGGCGGTAAAGGCCTCGGTAGTGGGGCTGAGTTTATAGCCAAAGTTCCCCCCCATGGGGTTGGTAACAATAACAATTTTTTCTGGTTCAAGGCCAATGCCCGCGGCAATCATTAGGCCATGTAAGTGAGCGGCGATGGATTTTGAGTGAATATGGAGCAGCCCGTCCGTACCCATGTAGGCAAGGGCTGAGTCGGGTTCAAGGGCCATATGAGGTTGGCGGCTACTGCGAAACTCACCACTTACGGTGACTACGTCGTCCCTTGCGAAAATATCCTCTGGGTCTTCGCCCTTAATGAGGGGTTGTGTCCAATAAATATTGGGAGTGCCGGGGTGAATTTCCAGGGCGTCGTCTTCCATGGCTTCTTCAACGGAAAGATAGGCTGGCAGAACTTCCAAATCCAACGCTACCGTGTCAGCGGCGGCAAGGGCTTGTTCGCGGCTTTCAGCACAGATAATGGCAACGGGGTCGCCGTATTGGAATATTTTGGTATCACACAAAATAGGCCTTTCCCAGCCGTCGCCTTTGTGGTTGGGGTGGTTCACAAGACCAAAAATACGGTTGGAGCCTTTAATATCTTTGGCAGTAATAACTTTTACCACACCAGGCATTTGTTCAGCCTCGGCTGTATCGATATTTTTAATGAGAGCATGATGCTCCTTGGCTTGAACAAGGGCGAGGTGGAGAGTATCGGCGGGCATTTTTACACCAATATCAGCGCCGTAGTCCAAGGTTCCCGTAACCTTGGCAGGGGCCGTTGGTCTTGGGTATTTGCTCCCCCAAACACGACCGTCGCTTGGCATGACAAAATCAAGGCTCGAGGCTGGTTTGTCACCACGCAGGACTTCTGCGGCGTGCATAACTGCGTCCACGATGGGGATATAGCCTGTACAGCGGCAGGCGTTACGGTGTTTGCGGAACCAGTCGCGCACTTCCTCTCTGGTAGGGGAAGGATTTTCGTCAAGGAGCCCTTTGGCGGAAACAATGAAACCCGGTGAACAAAAACCGCATTGGGCAGAGCCATGCAGAGCAAAGGCTTTTTGCAGGGGGTGCATATCATGGGGGGTGCCGATACCCTCAATGGTAGTGACTTTACAGCCTTCGTCAATGCGCCGCATTTTCGTAACGCAGGAGCGAATCACCTTGCCATCGACAAGAACCGAACACACTCCGCATTGACCATCTCCGCAACCAACCTTGGTTCCGGTGAGGCCAAGTTGCTCGCGCAAAATTGTCGAAAGCATCGCCTCCGGCGGAACCATAATATTGTATTCCGTTCCGTTAATGTAAAAGCGTTTTTGGATTAATGACATGAGTGTCCTCCTCAGGTTACATCGTTGCCATGCTTGGATGGTTGAGTGGCCGAATAGTTGGGTAATGAACACGAAACAAGAAATATGTTGGCGCGCAATACGCAAATAATAACAAGTAGGGGCTGAACGGGCGGTAAATGACACTTCTTTTGTTGCGCAATGGGGAAGCTGATGCCAGAAAGGCCTGCGATTGTGAGTGCGGAACAGAGCCTTTTTTGTCTGGCTTCTCAGGGTTGCAGAGTTACAAGGCTACACAGTCTCTGGGGGTTGGATAGCCTAGGGCCCTATCAGCATTTATTCATATGCCAGCGAAAGAAATTAAACTCGGTAATTTGCTCAATCCAGCGATGCGATCTTCGCCAGTGCCTTATATAGGCTAAAGAGTGAGAAGGGCATTGAGCTCGAAATACTTGAAGGACTTTCCCTTTGCCCTTGCAAATATGCTTTTGCAACCGAAACCAAGATAGAATGTAAAGAAGTTACCTTGGGCTGGGGAGGTTGGTAGGCATAGCAAAGGGAAGCCGTTAGCCCGCATCTACTCTATTAAAAAACAGCATAAAGACTGTTCGTTTTGTGCTACTGCATAAGGCAATTACAAGGAGATGGTGAGAAGGGTGACTGTTACCGTACTAAACTGCAATGGCAATATGTATGCCAGATTTGACATAAGTTGTATGTTTTCTAAGTGCCTTGAATAGCACGATGAAAAAGGAGGCTAGGGAAAGCTGGACCAGTATGTTCAATATCTGAACAGGAGTTGATGGGCTAGATGTGTTCAATATCATAACATGTCTATAAATAGCACATGTGCTTCATCCTATGAATCTTGGGGTGGAGTATTGGCGCACAGGAAAAGTGGTCGACAAAGGGAAGGGCAGAGTGAGTAAGGTATCCGTAGTTTTGACGGGCCTAAAAATAAAACAGCGAGTTTTCTTTAATACAGATAACTCGCTGAAATTCCTTTCGGTGGTGCCTGGGGACGGGATTGAACCGCCGACACAGGGATTTTCAGTCCCTTGCTCTACCTACTGAGCTACCCAGGCGCAAGAAAGATATCTACTCAAAGAAAAGAGTTTTGGCAAGCTTTTTTTGTTATAAAGAGTTTATTTGTCTTTATTGTTTGTTTTTTCGACCTTGGGTTAGCGTGTAAATCCCACAACGACTCTCCCTCAAATAAGCTAGAATTAGTGTCAGTGCTTCGGTTAAAGCATCTTTACTGGTGCTATTTTGAAAAGGAGAAAATGAGTTTCGAGGAAGTGCCTCTGGCCCTTTTCGTCTAACAGCCGTGGGTTAGCCGTCGCCAGGCATGTATTGATGGATTTGCCTCGTGATTGCCAATGAGTGTCAATGAACACCAGGTAGCATGAGGTGCTTCAGCAAAAAAACCTATATATATGATTTAGATGTTTATTTGAATATAGAGGTTGTGGGCTTTTGTATTGTGGTGAAAGGCAGGGAGTTGGGCTCGGCGTAAGGTGGGATAGAATGTCACGAAGGTGTCTTTTAAGGTGGCTTTTTAAAAGATTCGCTTGGTAGTTAGGGCTTGTATGAAAAGTCCTGAGCGAGTATATTTTCATTTCAATAACTATGTCTATCCATGTATTTATGGCGGCGAGAAGCGCCATACCAGCAGGTAGCTCAATCCCCCAGCAAGGCATAGTCAGTTTCTGCGCTTGCGGCAAGGGTGGCCACCCCCTTTGGTAACACCATATTCCCAGAAGGAGAAAAAATGAAAGTGCTTTCTACAGTCAAATATTTAGGCAACTTGCGGACAGAGTGTACTCATCTGGCGAGCGGCTCTGTCATCCATACCGATGCTCCCGTTGACAATATGGGCAAGGGAGAGCTTTTTTCTCCCACGGATTTGTGCGCCACCATGCTTTGCGCCTGCGCCTCTACTATTATGGGTATATATGCTCAAAGTCATCATATCAGCATTGATGGGATGACTTCAGAGGTTACCAAAGTCATGAGCTCGGATTCTCCGCGTCGCATTGTGCAAGTCGATGTTGTCTTCACTATGCCTGACCAGGATTACACTGACAAACAAAAAACATCCCTTGAGCGCGCCGCCCTCACCTGTCCGGTGCACTTTTCATTGCATCCTGATTTAAAGCAAAATTTTGTGTTTAAGTGGGCTAAGTAAACATCGCAAAGGACGCACTCCGCATCGCGGTGGGGCTCTGTAGAATCCCTAATTCTGCTGCCCCCTGTGATAATTCTAGCCGTCCTTCTGTGATAATTCTTGGTGACTCTTTACGATTTTCGCTTCTTATTCTTCAGAAAAACTTGTGACTTATGAGCTACTAGCTACTCTTATGGCTCATAGGCAGCAGACAAAAGGTCACTCGCTAAAAGGGGTGGCCTTTATTGTTTCCTTGGAAAGGTAATGGGCTGAGAGATACTTCGCAGGAGAACGTGAGGGTTCCTTCGAGGAGTCGTTATAAAGTTGAGGAGGGTGAGGGGAGGCAACAAGCGACTTGAAAGAAACAAGCGAGTTGAGGGCAGTGACTGCTTCAGCCGAGGGGGACGTGGAGCAAAGGTGAATGCTTAGTACAAGTGAAGGCTATAACGAGAATAAAAAGGCAAATCTACATGGTCAAGGGAGTGCAGTAGGTGTCTGCTGGGTGCCAGCTAGGTGCCGGGTGGTGTACGTCAGGTAGATGGGGAAGAGGAATAGAAAAACAAATGGCCTCGGGTGTTACGGGAACACCTCTAAGGCCATTTGAAGATAAAAGCGATAAACCTTTATGGGAACAAGGCAGGATTCGGCTAGAGTTCAGGTTTGCCGAGGGGAGGCAGTTCTTTTTCAAGAACTTGAGCGATGCGCAAAAGTTGCGTTTCCGCAAAGTGATTACCAAGGAGCTGAATCCCAACGGGAAGTTTGCTTTCTTCGCCAAGGCCCACAGGGAGGTTCAGGCCGGGAATACCCGCCAAGTTAGCGCCAAGGGTAAGGATATCCATTTTATAGGCTTCCAAGGGGTTATCGGCAAAGGTGCCGAACTGCCAGGCTGTGCGTGAAGTCGAAGGGGCCATCAGGATATCGCAACTGGAGAAAGCCTTGACGAAATCGTCATGAACCAAGCGGCGAACCTGAGCGGCTTTTTTATAGTAAGAGTCATAGTAGCCTGAGGATAAGACATAGGTACCGAGGAGGATACGGCGTTTAACTTCTTCTCCGAACCCTTCTGTACGCGACTTGGTATACATGGCGATGAGGTCGTCATCTTCACTTCCAGCACGCAGGCCAAAACGTACGCCGTCATAACGGGCCATATTGGTGCTGGCTTCTGCCGTGGTAAGGATATAATAGCTCGCCACACTATAAGGTAAGTGAGAGAGAGAAAGTTCAACAATTTTGGCGCCAGCTTTTTTGGCCGATGCAACCGCATCTTCACAAGCTTTGCGGACTTCTGAAGAGAGGTCGAGATCCCACAGCTCTTTGATTAAGCCAATGGTAACACCGGAGAGGTCAGCAAGAGTAGGCGTCTGGGTAAAGGGAGCAACAGGGTGCAAAGACGCCGTGGGGTCTTTGGGGTCATAGCCCGCGATAACATCGTATAAAATCCCGCAGTCTTCCACGCATGAGGCCATGGGGCCGGCTTGGTCAAAGGAACTGGCGTAAGCAATGGTTCCGTAACGAGAGACACGACCATAGGTAGGCTTAAGGCCGACACAACCGCATAGGGCGGCCGGTTGGCGGATGGAACCCCCGGAATCGGTGCCGATGGAGGCGAGGACTTGACCAGAGGCCACAGATGCCGCTGAACCACCGCTGGAGCCACCTGGAACACGGGTGGTATCCCAAGGGTTCGTTGTTTTGGCGTGAGATGAGAATTCCGTACTCGCGCCCATGGCGAACTCGTCCATATTCGTTTTAGCAACGATAATTGCACCAGCTTTTTCAAGCAGTTCGACAATATGAGCGCTGTAAGGGGGAGTAAAGTTGGCGAGCATCTTGGAAGCCGCGGTAGTGCTAATGCCCTTTGTGCAAAAGACATCTTTGACGGACAGGGGAATGCCAAGAAGCGGCATAGCTTTGCCCTCGGGAGTGCCAATGAGCGATTCAAGTTCTTGCGCGCGAAGCAAGGCTTCATCATGACAAACAGTAATGTTTGCCCGGAGGACGGCGTCAGTTTTCTTGATGGCCGCTAGGGTAGATTCCACAAGTTTGGTCGGGGTACTTTCGCCGGAGATAAGGGCCTTTTGAGCCTGAGAGATAGTAGTAATAGCAGTAGACATGACAAGCCTCATAGTACAGGGGGAACAACAAAAAAAGTTTCTTCTCGTTCGGGGGCGTTAGAAAGGACGGCTTCGGCGTTATGCCCTTTGGAGGCAACATCCTCACGTGGTGTAGCCCACTCTTGAAGGGGGGAATACATCGGTTCGACTTGGCTTGTGTCAACTTCTTCAAGGGTTGCCATGTAGGCTAGGACATCATCTATTTGGGAAGAAATTTTGCCTAGTTGCTGTTGGGCATCGGGACTGGTTGAAAAGTCCAGACGGACCAGTTTGGCTATTTTAAGAATTTCTTTCGTTGAAGCGGGCATGTATGCTCCTCATGATAAAATTACCTCGTCTTCGAGGAAATCGAAAACGAGGTATAATATACGGCATAGTGGACCAGCCTGCAAGGAGAGAAAAGGCATCTATGCAGTAGTGTTAACGAAGGGTATTAATGTGCAAGGGTTCGCCACAGTTGGGGCAGGTTACAATACGGGAAAGCTTTTGTTGAGATGTCGCGGTGTTGGCGCAAAATGAAGGTTTCCACTGGCCACGGCAGGTGGAGTAAATAACGGTGATTTGATGGCCGCAAAGGCAAAAACGGTTTTGCATGATAGTCTCCAAATGTTTATAAAGTGCAACGGTGTTGTGAAAAAAAAAGCATTTATGCTAGCTTCATTCTGTAGAGGGCCATCAGTGACAACCCTGCTTTGGGTACAAACCACCCAGTCTTCCAGAAAGGGCCCTCTGGAAAAAATTACGTCAGAAAAATACTCCAAGAAAATATTGTATCCTAAAAACTATCTCACTGTGAAATGGGCCTTAACCGCCAGTACTCACTCGCCAGTACCCACCCACTAGTAACTCTATCCGCTAGCAATCAATTTGTCCTTTCTAAGGGCGATCTTTGGGGTGACTTTGCCCCTTGCTGATGATGGAAACTCAGGTTCAGTGGTCTACTCGCAAACATCAGCAGTGATACAATCCAAGGGTTCGGTGTCGAATGAGTGCTAGGTACTTCGTGTTTTTAGCCCTGCTTTTTTCTCTGGATCTTGGGAGCAAAGCCAGAGCAAGCAGGGCTTTGAGTACTTAAAAACGGCAGTCTCTACACAGCCAGATAACTTTACCTATCACTCTGAACGAGTCGAGCTCATCTCCTCCGATTTCCATATCAGAATAATCAGGGTTGTCGGAGTGCAAAATAATATAGCCACTTCGTTGTTCAACGCGTTTGATATACAGCGTGTCCTCAAAGCCCACGGCAAAAATTCCATGAGGGCTTAGGCTTGTGCCACTTTGATCAATAAGAACCATATCGCCATCGTTAATGGAGGGCTCCATACTGTTGCCCACGACATCCATAAAAACCATGGTGCTTGGGTTACCCATCTTAGAAAGCCACTGTCTGGGGAAGGGGTGGGAGCCAATGGGAAAAGCTTCGTTTTCGTATGACCCTCCGCCAGCGCTAACGGTGGCTGCGACCTTGGGAACATCGACAAGTTCCCCATAGGGCAAGGGAGCCTTTTTGGGTGAAGCGGACTGTGTAACAGGGTGGATTGGGCCTGTGCCAAATTCCAGCCAGTCGGCTGAGATGGTATAGCGACGGGCTAGACGTAAAACCCACTTTTGGGGAACGGCGTCACGGTTTTTTGCCTGTGTGACCGCCGAGCGGTTTATGCCCAGAGCTTCCGATAGGGCCATTTGCGTATCTATGCCCGTGGCTTGCTTCAGCCTGTCAAAAAAATCATCAAAGGGTATAATCATAATGACGTCCTCTTGTTTCTCTTTATAAACAATCATGGTTATAAATGTCAACAAAAAAAATTCATTTATATAAACTTTTTTTGTTTATTAATTTCTGACATCTCTTTTATCCAACGAAACTTTCTCTCAGCACAAACAACATTGTTCTGTATACCAACGAAAAAAGGGCATGTTTCCATGCCCTCTCGTCATCTTGCCGTTTGCGTTTGTCCAGCCCTTTTACGGCTTTATGAGCAATCTACTGATTTTTTGTGGCTTCACGGCTTTCTTGTTGAACCATCTGTGTCACATTGACGGCTGATTGCGCGTGGGGGATGGAGCTGTACCGACTTATGCCAGAGAGTCTCCAGCGGTAGATTTCTGCTGGCTTGGGGCAATAGGAGAAGGACAGTGCTCCCGTTTGAATATCAAAGGTAACATCGTGACGTGAAAAAAATTCGGTTTCGTTGGGAACGAAAGGACAGGGGAGGCAGGCTTTTTCAAGGCTCGACCCTTCGACATCCAGTCTTAGACTCTCTATATTCGCGTAGGCGCCTTCAAGTTGCGCCTGAATAATCAAGCAATGACCTTCAACACGCGCTTCCGCGGCTGCTATGCTAAATTTCCTTTCGGGATCATCTGGCTGGGGGTACCCTTTTTTACCACAGGCGCTGGCCATTCCCAGGAGGGCGATAAGGGCCAGCAAGAGACCATAGCTAACGGCCGGCTTCATTTTTATGAGAGGGGTTTGGTTATTCACGGTCATTTTTCTTTTCTCCCCAAAGTTGTTTCCATTCATTGATAAGGTTCAGCGCCATAAGTGGCGTTAAACTGTCGGTATCCACATCACTAAGGGCGGTCACCATGGGGTGAGGCACTTCTTCAATAATCTCAGGCATAAGGGGCGCTGGTGGTGCTGTTTGGGTTGGCGTAAAGCCCGGCAGCATCTGTTCTATAACATCTTTCGCCTCATCGCTTCCAGTTGATTTCTTGGTTTCTTCCAAAGCGCGGAGGATACTTTTGGCCCTATTGACCACAGGCAAAGGAACCCCCGCCAGCTTTGCCACCTCGATGCCGTAGCTCCTATCAGAGGGGCCGGGAACCAGTCTGTGCATAAAGATTATTTCGCCGCCTTGTTCAGTAACAGCGATGTTCATATTATGCAGACCAGAAAGGCGCCCTTCAAGGTTGGTAAGCTCATGATAGTGGGTGGCGAAGAGGGTTCGAATGGTGGCGTCGCCCCGTTTGAGCAGGTCCTCCACAACGGCCCAGGCCAGAGCCAATCCGTCATAGGTGCTGGTTCCCCTGCCTATTTCGTCCAAAATAACCAGACTTCGGCGAGTGGCCTGACGCAAGATTCGGGCTGTTTCCATCATTTCAACCATGAAGGTACTCTGCCCCTGAGCGAGGTTGTCAGACGCCCCCACACGGGAGAAAATGCGATCGACAAGGCCAAGGTGAGCCGCAGAGGCCGGGACAAAGGAGCCCATTTGGGCGAGGATGGTAATAATGGCTATTTGGCGCAAAATGGTAGACTTACCCGCCATGTTTGGGCCGGTAATAAGCAAAAGGCGTCGTTCTTCGTCAAGGTGAATATTGTTGGGCACAAAGCCGCCCGTTGGCGAAAGGGACTCCACCACAGGGTGACGACCATCACGTATGGTCGTAGTGGTGTTTTCGTCCAAGCAAGGCCTTGTCCAGTGGTTTTTACGAGCGACTTCAGCCAGCGATTGCCAAAAGTCTAACTGGGCGAGGAGGGAGGCCATGAAAAGCACTCTGGGCCTTGCATCGGAGACGAGACAGCGCAATTCGTTAAAGAGGCGATATTCAAGCTGGTTGCGAGAGTCCGCCGCTTCGAAAATTTTTTGCTCCAGCTCTTTTAAGGCCGGGGTAACATAACGCTCGGCGTTAGCGAGGGTTTGGCGGCGTTCAAAATGTTCAGGGACATAGGTTCCTGCGGCTCTGGAGAGTTCAAAATAATAGCCGAATACTCGGTTGTTCCCTAACTTAAGCTTCGGTAAATCGTAGTTTTTCTGCTCGGTGGCAAGGAGCTGGTTGAGTCTGTCTTGTCCGTGCTCGGCAAGATCTATGAAGGTGTCGAGTTCGGCATGGTACCCTTGTTTAAACAGACCGCCGTCGGTAATTTGGGGCGGGGGAGAATCGACCAGTGCCCGCTCAAGCAGATGCGCAATGTCTTCAAGGCTATCCCAATGAGTGAGCAGGTAGGCGAGGGCCTCGGGCGTCTTGGCTGATTCAGCGGAAATGGGCCGAGGTAGGTCAGTATTTTGGAGCAAACCTGTGTCTTGGGGCAAGCCTGCCTCTTGGGGGAGATGGGTGCCGCTGGTTGTTTCTGGTTTGGCTATATCACCGGAAAGGTCGTGGAATCGGGTAGTTGCCCTATCCTCTGCACCGTCACCCTTCCCCGTATTGCCCGTTTCTTGCGTATGAACAGGGCTGGTTGCTTCATGCCCGCTAGGGTTCGAGGACATGGTCAGGGCGGCGTGGACCGATTGCAGAGCTAAAAGACTTTGGCGCAGGGCAATGAAGTCCCTTGGGGATGAGCGTCCTAGAAAAATTCTGGTGCTCAGGCGCTCAAGGTCATAGACATTGTCCAAAGCCCGGCGCAGGGCGGTGCGTTTGCCATCGTCTTCAAAAAAGTAACTAACGGCGCTGGCAGATTTTTCAATGGTGGGCAGTTGACGCCAGGGGTAGCGGATGCGTTCTTCTAAAAGTCTCCCCCCCATAGGGGTGAGGGTGGCGTCCAGAACATGCCAGAGGGTCCCTTGTCCTTTTTTTCCGTCAAAACGCCTAAAAAGCTCGAGGTTTTTTTCCGTAATTTCATCTAAGATGAGATATTTTCCTAGGTTAAGGGGCTGGAAAGGAGCGAGATGTTTGAGTTCTTGTTTTTGGGTTTGGAGAAGGTAGCCCAAGATGGCTCCGCAGGCGCGGGTCAGTTCGGGCTTATCCTCTAAGCCTATGGCACCAAGCTCTTGAATGCCCTGAGCTGTTTGCAAACGGGTGGTGGCTGCGGAGATATCGAAAAAAGAACGGACGGGCAGGCGCACAAGGCCAATGTTTTCAAGGTTAATGCTACGCGGGATGGCAAAGTTGTCGGCGGGCAAATCCGGGACCAAGAGTTCTTTGGGATTCATTTTTTGAACCCATTGCCAGAGTTCATTTTTACGCTTACTGGCAAGACCTGTCCACGCGCCGGTAGAATATTCCAGCCAAGCGAAACCGCCCGAAGAGGCGTTTTCATCCCAATACAGAGCGCCGAGGTAGTTGTTTTCTTTGGCGTGGAGGGTGGCGTCTTCAACGGCTGTTCCCGGTGTTCTGACCAAGGTGACGGCTCGTTCTACAAGGCCCTTGGAGGCTTTGGGATCGCTTATTTGGTCGCATATGGCGACAGCGTGACCTTTATCAAGGAGCTGGCTGATATAGGTTTCAGCCGAGTGATGGGGAACGCCGCACATGGGCACAGGGTTGGGAGATTGCGGATTACGCGAGGTGAGAGCTATTTGTAACTCACGCGCGGCAATTTCGGCATCTTCAAAAAAGAGCTCATAAAAATCCCCCATGCGATAAAAGAGCAGGGTATCTGTGTAGTCAGCTTTGATGGACAGATACTGCTCAAACATGGGAGTCAGCTTGGGTGATTCGTTGGGTGAGCTCATGCGGTAAAAGGAGAGCACCCCTTAGGGTAAGGGATTACATAAAGGGGTGCCAGTAAAATGGTAATGATAATGCTAGCGAAAAGCTTAGGCTAGCTCGCTGGCTTTTCAGCTTCTTTGGAAGAATCCTCGCCTTTTTCAAGCATGGGTTTTTCAGCGGAAGCCGCGAGCAAGGCGTCTTTTCTTTCCATGGCGGCATGCAGTCGTTTAATCTCGTTGGTAAGAACTTTGATGCTGCGGCGGCTACGAACCTTGTCAGCGCAATGGCGCATTTTATCAAGGAAGAAAAACAGCGTGGAGAGGAATATCCCGGCAGCCATAGACAGCAGGATAACAAAATAAAAAGGCACTGACGGAGGGTTGCCCTGTGCCAGCATAGCTTGAGTGGGCCATGATAACCCGTCAATGTACAGATCATACTTAAGAACAAGAGGAGTTGACAGGGCTTCTTGGTTTTGTGTCAAAAAAAGTAATCCCATCATAAAGAGAATCAGGATAATGACTGCTTTAATAAAACGCATGATGCTGGCCTCCGAGGCTTATGGTTGTGCGAGCTTGTCAAAAAAGGGCTTAAGGTTAGCGTAGGTTTGGTCAAGGTGTTCCGGCATAACACGAACCTCGTCAAGGACGGCCATGAAGGAAGCGTCACCCACCCAGCGGGGGACAATATGCATGTGCAAGTGCTCTCTAATGCCAGCGCCCGCCGCCTCACCAAGGTTGAGACCGATGTTGAAGCCGGGGGGGGTACTAAAGGCTTCGCGTAAAATAGCAACACAGCGTCTTGTGAGCTCGTATTGCTCGTCCGCTTCTTCTTTGGTCAGGTCGAGGATATTCATCAAGTGCCTGTACGGTGTGACCATGAGATGACCGTTGTTGTATGGATATTTGTTCATAATGACAAAATTCCATTGCCCACGGTAGAGAATAAGTCGCTCCCTGTCCTCATCGGTGTGGTCGGGGATGCAGAAAACACAGGAATCGGGCTTGGGCCCCAGAATATATTCCATGCGCCAAGGGCACCAGAGGTGTTGCATACTTACTCGCTTGGTCTTGTTCAAAGAAGAATATCCGTTCTCAGCGGAAAAGGCCGAGGGTGGCTATTTACTGGTAAAAGATGAAGTAGTTTATCCTGTCCTGAAGGTGTTTGCAACTCTTATGCGTAGGCCTGATTGCTTGAGTTGTTATAAAAATGGCGAGGGGCGCCTTTTCTCAAGGAAAGCGCCCTTTGAAAAGCTTTAGCAGACTGAAATTTTTTGAAAAGGGATCGAGAAATTATATGGCTGGCGCAGGAATGGGTTGGGGCATGGGGCTATCAATACCGCCCGTCGTGGCGCCCCCTGCCTGTCTAGTTGTTTGGGGAGAGGTAGGTTGTAGGCGTGGCAATAGGTCAGGGGCTTGTCCTGTGTTCTGGGGGTGTCTCGGGGGCTGAACTTCGCTGGCGTTGGGGGCTGGGCGTGTTGGGGGAACCGCTGTAAAATCCGGCATAATGGCGGTGGGCGGGGCAATGACAGGTGGAGCCGTGGGGGCTGTAGCGGCGTTGATAACAGGCTCTGGAGCAGGAGCGGGAGCCGATGGTTGATGCGGGCTGGGCGTGCTTTCCTGAGTTGTAGAGATAGCAGGCTCACTGGCGCTACTTATGGGGGGGACATTGGTCGCAGGTGTTGCCTTGGTGGTTACCGGGGCGAGAGGCGCAGGGACTGGTGAAACTGGTGCAATTGGCGGAACTGAAGGAGCCGTGGCAGGTGTTTCTGCCAGATCTTTGAGCGCGCTTGTTGTGGCTGTCCCCATGGTTGCCGTGCTGGGTGTAATAACGGGAACGGCTTTAGAATTTTGGGTGGTTTTTGGTGGTGTCGCCTGTTTCGGGGGTGCCAAAGAAGGAGCCTTTCCCGCTGTTTTCGAGGATGGAGCTTTGGCAGAAGGCGTCACGGGGGTGGGTCGCTTTACCGCTTGGGCACTCTTTTTTGAGGCCTTTTCCGGAGTGGGGCTGTATTTTGGCGTATCAAACACAGGGGGCATGGAGAGGGCGTTGCCTTGAGGCGTGCCGTAAGAATACGCAGGCTGGCCTGTATGTACAGGCCGGCTTGAAGTATGGGTGGTCACAGCGGGATAGCGGGTGGTCAGGCTTGTGCGCGGTGTCTGCTTGGCTATGGCTTTGGGCTGCTGGTTATAGCAAATACTGTTGACTGTAGCCGCGCGCATATACACTTCCACAGCGTCTCTGCATCCTTTGCGTTTATGTATGTGGGAGGTTTGCCTATCGCACCGCGCCTGATGTTTTTCAATGACGAGGTCTTTGACGAGTTCCAGTTCATTCATGTCCTCAATGCAGGAGGCCATGGAGCGGTAGGACTCGGGTATGTTGGCGGTACGGCGAATTTCAGCGCAGCCCTTATAGCATCCACGCTTTGTCAGCGCTCCTAATGGAGTTTGTTCTTCACAGCGTTGGACGCAGGCTTCGAACAGCGGGTTGGTGTTGGTATAGAGCCTCGCGGCCTTGGCGTTGGGCATTGAACCAAAGAACAGTATGCTGAAAACTGCGGCTCCCACAAGGGAGAAAAAAGAGCGGTATACCATATATTTTCCTGTGACTTATGAAGCATCGATGAACACATGTGCTTCTTGCCTTAAATTCATCCTAAAGCTTTATCGGCTGAAACCTGCTCTATGTTAAGGGATAATGCGTAAAAAGGTAAAGGGTTTAAGGGGCTTGGTTTTTTTCCAATAGTTTCGGATGCTTTTCAAGGGAAGTAAGCTTAGGGGCATAATTGTTTTCACCCGGCATAGCGCCTTCGCTCAATAAAGGGCGCAAGCGGTTTCAAAAAAAAATCTTTGGCGGATGGTGCCAAAAGAAGTGCCTCCCCCGTGCCTTTTTCTCAAAAAATATCGCGCACAAAAAAAGAGCGGGGTTACCGCTCTTTTACACTGTATCAATGTTATCTCACCATTAGCTAGCGATATAGTCAATGATATAAAAACTAATGGCACCGACCAGAGCGGCCGCCGGAATAGTGAGGACCCAAGCGATGAGCAGGTTGCCCGCGATACCCCAGCGCACGGCTGACAGGCGCTTGGTTGAACCAACCCCAAAAATACAGGCCGTAATGGTGTGGGTTGTACTGATGGGCGCGCCGATGACAGAAGCACAAGCGATGACCGCGGCGGCGGATGTTTCAGCGGCAAATCCGTGAACGGGTTCGAGTTTGAAAATTTTCTGGCCCATTGTTTTAATGATTTTCCAGCCCCCTGTGGCGGTTCCAGCCGCCATGGCAAGGGCGCAGGCTATCTTAACCCAAGTGGGGATATGCATGTTGTCGCCGGGGATATAGCCGAAAATAACCAGCCCTAGAGTGATGACACCCATGGTTTTTTGAGCGTCGTTCAAGCCGTGGCTCAAGGCCATGATTGAGGCGGAAAAAATCTGTGACTTTTTAAAAAAGTTGTTAACCAGCGTTCGGTTTACTTTAAAGAAGATAATACTTATGGCCCCCATAAGCAGGACGCCCATGAAAAAACCAGCCAGAGGCGAAGCGAAGAGAGGCACCACAACCTTGCTCATGATGGAGGCCACGTTGAGCGACTCATAGCCGATATGGGCAAAGGCCGCGCCCATGAGGCCGCCGATAAGGGCGTGGGATGAGGACGAGGGGATGCCGAAATACCAGGTAATGGAGTTCCACGTAATGGCGCCCACCAAGGCTGCGAGAACAAGGGTTTTACTCCCGCTGACCACCTCAGGGTTGACAATGCCGCTCCCAAGGGTGAGGGCAACTTCTTCGCCGAGTAGAGCGCCGATAAAGTTAAGCGACGCCGCTAAGATAATGGCGGATTTGGGGCTCAAAACCTTTGTGGAGACTACCGTGGCGATAGCGTTGGCGCAGTCGTGGGCTCCGTTGGTAAAGTCGAAGGCAAGGGCCGCGATAATGATGATAATAAGAAGGAGAGGAATCTCAAACATTTTTCAGCACTGCTTCTTCAATGTACTCAGAAAGTCGGGTCACTTCATCAAACAGATTTTCCATTTTATCGTAGGTTTGGTACCACTTAAAAATGGAGAGCGTGTCATTGGACGAGGGGTTTGAGTGGTCAAGAAGTTCAGCTATGCCAAGGCTGAGAAGCATCTCACTTTCGTTACGCAAGGCCCTAAATGCCCTTGTTTTATGGGCGTCTTCTTTTTTAGACAGCCCTGTCAGCATAACGCTTGTCATTTCAAGCATTTCAATGGCTGTTTTGGTGAGTTGCTTCATGGGAAAGCGGATTTTGGGAAATTCAAAAATGTAAAGCCTATTGGTAACATTATGAAGATGGTCAATGGCTTCTTCCTGGGCTTTACTAATGCGAAGGATATCTTCCCGGTCGATGGGGGTGATGAATGTTTGGGAAAGATGCTTGGTGATGGTGTAGTATATTTTATCGGCCTGGTCTTCAAGGGAGGCGATAATCTTATGCATTTCATCAATCTGATCTTTATCTTGATTGATGATGGCGTCAAGGGCCTGACCCATTTCGTTGAGAATGACGTTTTGCCTGATGAGCAGCTCAAAAAATGGTGCTCCTTTGGGTAGTAACGCAGAGAACATGGCAGAATCTCCCTCACCCACACGAACAACCGACAAGGGTCGGTTCCGTGTTCAGCGTGGTGATGTATATTCGGTGAATAGGTACTGTATCGTGAAAGACTATTGCAATGAGTGCAAAGTTGAGCTGGTTAATCGTAATTTCAAGCCTCTATAGCACAGGGAGGCTCTTGTTGTAAAACAGATAATGCCATAATTGGAAAATGAACTCTAGCTAGATGTATACAAGTTCGAATAACTCTTCGCGTGCACCGAAGGAATCTCTTTAAGGGGGTTATTGTCAAGGGCGATGTGCCCTTGTTTTCCGCCCGCTATTCTGGAAGCCACAGCAAAAACATTCTCAACATAAATGGTGCTACGGTTATAAGCATAGAGCGCTTCTGTCTGGGCGGCGGTGTTTTCTTCTTGCCAGCCATGGGCGTGAAGGTATTTGGCAATGCTATACAGGGCATCAATGGTTTCAAAAACATTGTTACGTCCGTCGCCATCGCCGTCAACGGCAAATTTCTTCAGGTTTGAGGGCAAGAACTGAGAAATTCCCACAGCGCCATACATGGAGCTGGGAATATGGGCCGCGTTTAAATCGTTTTTTTGAGCGTAGTGCAAAATAGCGGTGAGCTCGCGGTAGGCCCAGCTTGATTTGTCCTTAAGGGTTTTGTTAAGGGCGGTTCGGTCGATGGAAACGACTTGGTCCTTGTTACCGTTGCGGCCCAGCATGGCAGGGGTCGCGGTGGCGGCCATACTTCCCAGCACCCGCAGGGCTGATTCACCACCAAGGTTTCTTCCCATGCCCGTTTCAATGAGGGCTATGCTTAAAACAACCTCTCTCGCCACGCCATAACGCGATTCAATGTTGCGAAAGTGGTGTCTGTTGTTTTCTAAAAAACGAACACATTCGCCAATGGTCATTTTTCTGATGGCTTTTGGCGAAGAATACAGCATGCTCCGGTCAACTGGGGGGCGTTTTGCCTGAGAGCGAACGCCGTGAAGCTCGCCAACCTTCTGCCCCATATATATGGGAGAGTAAGAATTTTTGCCCAAAGCTTCAAAATAACCGACGATAACGGTCTTATCAAAACCATCACTGACGAGCTTGGCTATGAGGTCATTCCAAGCGGGGTCAAGGGGAGAATTGACTTGTTTATGGACAATCTTGAGCATTTCATGCCCATAGAGAGCAGAGGAAGGTTTCAGGGGGTCAAAGGATGGCTCGGGCAGAGGAAGCTGAAAGGATGGTTCGCTCGTAGGGCCACTGAGCAGGGGTTGGATAAAATCATTATCGTGCAAAGTGGCGGCTTGAGCCGTACCGTGGAGAAAAAGCGCACCAGAGAGGCAGAAAACAGAAAAGACCCAAAGGAGAAGATGAAAGGGGCGCTGTACTGAGCATGGAAGAAAGGCACTATCTGAAAAAGAATTAATTTTTTGCATAACAAGTTAGGTTTTGCGTACCTGAAGCAATATCGCTCCTTGCGATGTTGTTAAGTTAGAGAATCGGTCACGCAAAAGGGGCTGTAAGAAAAGGTCAGGAAAAAAGAACGATGCCTTTTCTTGCGGCGTGGCAAAAACTAAGCATTTTTTTTTTGAATGTCAATGAAGCCTCCTCAAGCTCACGGGTGCTGAATGGGGTCCAAGGAAGAACCTTTTTGTTTTTATAAAATCTTATAAATCAGTGTGTTACGTTTGTGTTGAAAGGTTGTTACCATCAAGTTGTCAATGTTCGTTTGAGCGCTAAGAAGACTTTTTTCGTCAGGAAAGGTGGCTGTATCTCCGCTTGTTTGTTGTGGAAACGGAGGAAGATGAAAAATATTTCAGTATATATCAAATTTATCCAAAAAAAAAGAGGAAAATAGCAGAAACTGCTTAATTATTCTTGAGGAATGAGGGAAAGGGCACAACTCTCATGGCAGAGCGGTAGATTGTGTGTTGCAGAGGGAGTAAAACCGCTCTCAGGCACGTCTTTATGGATAATTTTTTCTGCGAGGTGAGTCTGGTTGGGTCGCCTTGTTTCGGCAGATAACTAATAAATAAGTGGCAAGTGCTCAGTGGCGAGTAGCAAGTGCTACGCATTAAGCTCAGGACTCTTTATACTCTTTCTGCTTGTCTCACAGGAGATACTTGTTATTTAAGGTCCTGGGGATCATCCCCTGGCGGGGTATGGGGCAGAGCCTTAATTCGCCTTAATAAGTGCTACACCTCCATGCAAAGTCGCCTCTGTGGGGGCATTAAGCCAGATATTCGTGGCAAAGCTGGACAAATCGGGGTGCCCATTGGGGCGTGCTCGGAGCGAAAAGATAGGAGAGGGAAGCGCAGGTGTTTTGGTAGACTAGGCCATCATGCTGATGAAAAAATCTCTCCTTGTTGGCGGAGCTTGAGGAATTGGTGCAGGGTAATCCTTTGAGGTGGATTTGTTCTGCTTGGGAGGGGGGCCGTTGAGGGTTCGCCGGAGGCGTTTGAAAAAGGCCTCTCCCTTTGGAGAGGGTCAGATAGCTGGGCAATTGGCGGGCGCTTTCAAAGCGGAAGTAATTGAATTGGTGTCCGCTGATGGTGGCTCCTTCATCAAAAAAAGGAGTTGAGGAACTTACATGAGCCTTGGTGTAGCCAAGGCCGTGTGGGCGGGGGGTGAGGGTCATGGAGGCGTCGAATATAGCCGCCATGGGATAGGTGACCTTGTTGATGACCAGCTCGCGACAGGCCAAGGCAAGGCTTGAGCCTTCGAGATATATGGGCATGCCGCCGTGGGACAAAGCAAACAGTTTTTTGAGCTGAGGGCTCTGGCTGAGGGGCTGGATATGGGTATCGAGATGTCCACCGCCACTGTACAGCCCGTCTATCCTATCCCAGCCCAGCGAGTCAAAAAGAGAAAGGCGAAGAAGATTCGCTCCGGCTTGGTGCAAGGCTTCCAGATTTTCGGGATAATAGAACCAGAGGGCCTCATCATATATATAGCCAATGGTGGGCCTTACACGTTGAGTGTTGGCGGCGCAAGAAGAGGGAGCGAGTGCGATAGTATTAGGCGCACAGTGGCTGGTGTCGGCGAGGGAAGCAGAGTCATGGGGGACTAAGTACTCCACTGGCGGGGTAGGAGTGTGCAAAGAGGGCGAGGACTTCTTTGGCGCAGGAGTATCATGAAGGCTGGAGCAAGTATTTAAAGGAGTGCTGGAAAGGGCGCTGTCTATGCTCTTTGAAGCATGGCCTTGTGTAGTGGAAGCCAAGCGCCCAATGGCCTCGGTATCAATGTGTTCGGTAATAAGACGAGCTATGGTGTCCAACTCTGCAGAACTCGTGTCTGTGATGCTGCTCAAGCCGAGTTTGCGCTCGACTAGGAGGGGCTTTCGTTGCCTTGGCAAGGCGCCGAGCACTGGCACATCGGTGTAATGCTCGATGGCTTGGCGAATGAGGGTTTCCTGTCGGCTGGTGCCGAGCTTGTTCAAGATAACTCCGCCAATGGTGACTTCAGGGTCGAGTTGGATACATCCGAGCACGAGGGCGGCGACAGTTCGGGTCATTTTGGTGCAATCGACCACAAGGAGGACAGGAGCGCCGAGGATTTTGGCAAGGGTCGCGGATGAACAGGAACCAAAAGCGTCGAGTCCGTCGTGGATGCCTCGGTTGCCTTCGATGATGGCGAGCCCTGCGTTTTGGCAATTGAAGGTGAAGTTGCGCACTAATTCTTGTGGCGTTGAGAAATAAGGGTCGAGGGTTTTGGTGATGCAGCCAGCCGCAAGGCCAAGCCAGGCCGCGTCTATATAGTCAGGGCCTTTTTTAAAGGTCTGAACAGAGCGGGGCGAATACATGAGGGAGCGGACTTGTTCCCAAGGGAGTTCAAAGGGGCGCGGAATAAAGGAGGGGGAGTGGGGCGCCGAATCATTTGCCGTCCTCTTGGAAGCGGAGCTTGTAGTAGGAGCGGAATCTCTTGGTAAGGTAGCAAAATAGCGGGCGAGTCCAAGAGAAACGGTGGTTTTGCCAGCGCCGCCAGAAAGACCGGAAATGAGGATGCGTGGAAGGCTGGGCAGGGTGAGGTTCATGGGCATTGGTACTTTGCTAAAGGTGGCTGCGATGAAATTTTTTCGCGAAATTGTACGTATGAAGGTCTGTAACGGGCAAAGGCAAGAAGAATTGGAAACAACAATCACAAGAGGGCAACAGGCTAGCAGGGATACCGAGAAATAGAAGTAATGGCTAGCTCAGGAACACAAGGTGAATTGGTTTATTAAGCGCTTGCCTCGTTGCAGATGTCTTTGTTGTGAGGTTTCCTAGGTATGATCAAATACTTTTGCCAAGGGTGAGCCTTGCCCGTGTTGTAAACTACCAAACTATAGGCTTACTGTCGATATCTGGCTGGGGAGGTTTGTGGTCTATTTGCTAAGGGCTGACAAAAATTTTTTTGTGAAGGATAGGGACAGAAGGGTAGGATAGGCAAGATAGGCCGAGCAATTAGCATAGAGAGGAGAAGGCTGGTGGAATCGATTTTCGTTTATGCGAAGCGATGGGGAAGTGTCTGCAAGAGAAGTGTATTCTAGGGTGAGGTTGATAGGCTAGGACGGCTAGAGCGGATTGGTGACGGATTGGGGCTGATTAGGATAGGTTGGGACGGGTTGGGGGGGGCGGTCGGGACGAAGGTTTTTACATACGAAAAAGGCCCATGAAATTTCACGAGCCTTTTTCGTATCTTGCATTATTGAATGCAAAAAAAGTGACTAATCTTCGTGTTCAGCAGCGGCTTGTTTGCCAGCACCTTTCAGGCCGTACATGGTGGTGCTACCAGAAGACCAAAATTCGAGGATTTCAGCGTTTACCATAGAAGTAAGGATTTTCTTTACTTGACGTGGGCCCTGATCAGGGAACAAAGGAAGAAAATCTTTGAAATAAAATTTACTTTTGCTTGCACTTTTGCTTTCAAGCCAGTCAGCAACAATTTTTTGTTCGTCAGTCATCGCGTATCCCCTTTTGAGATCGTCATTTGTGCAGAAATTCTGCAGGTTATATGGTTACGCTTTCGTTCCCAATATGAGGGGAAAGCGCCCAATTTCTCCCGAGGGCCTGAAGGAATAAACACTCAACAGGCACCCCGGGAAAAATCAGAGGCGATCGACTAGAACTTAAACTGGGTCGTTTGACGCCAGGTGTAGTAAGCCGGATCGCGGAAGTCGTCAATGAGGTGGTGAGTAAACTCAAGACCGGTCATGCTAAAGAAGCGCTCCCAGCCAATGCGTTCGGCCCATTCGCCCAGACGCTCGTATTTCTTAGCGTTAGCAGAGTATACGTCAACAATGTGCTTAACAGTGTCGGTAAGGGTTTTCCAACGTGGGGGTTCGTTAGGAATGTAAGCAACGACCACTTTGGAGAACTTAGGAACGGAGATACGGTTAGAAACCTTACCACCGACCATGATAGCGATACCGTCGCCGCCTTTACCATCGGAGATGGGGAGGGCGGGGCACATGGTGTAGCAGTTACCGCAGAACATGCAACGGTCGTTGTTAATGGCGATAGAGTTAACTTTTTCACCATCAAGTTCAACTTTCGTAGGACGAATAGCGGCGGTGGGGCATGATGCAACGGCAAGGGGGATCTCGCAAATGCGGTCAACCCAAGCGTGGTCAATCATGGGAACCTTTCTGTGGATACCGACAAGGCCGATATCGGAACAGTGTACGGCACCACACATGTTGATGCAGCAAGCCAGAGAGATACGAACAGGAGCTGGCATATCATGCTTCTGGAAGTGCTCAAACATAACGTCCATAACCGCTTTAACAGGGCCGGAGGCGTCTGTTGCAGGGGTGTGGCAGTGTACCCAACCCTGGGTGTGAACGATGTTGGTGATACCAGCGCCAGTGCCGCCAACGGGGAACTTGAAGGAACCACCGTCGAACTTACGGCTGGCAAGGTCAGCTTTCAGAGCTTTCATTTTATCTTCGGAATCGGTCATGAACTCGATGTTGCTACGTGTGGTAAAACGCACGAAGCCATCGCAGTGCTTGTCAGCGATTTCGCAGATTTCACGAATGTGAGTAACACTCATGAGACGAGCAGAACCTACACGAACGGTGTAGACTTTGTCGCCGCTTTCAGCCACGTGTACGAGTACGCCTGGCTCAAGGATTTCATGATATAGCCACTTGCCCTTGTTTTTCGCAATAACAGCGGGGAAGTAGGAGTCGTATTTGTGAGGACCGATATCAGTGATACGGTTTTCCATTGGTTTTTCGGGGTTGTACCCGGCAGATACGAATGTCATAATATAATACCCCTCTTATCTCTGGTGTCTTTCGCGGTATTCGTTAACGTCACGCTCCCAGCCACCAGGTACTTCTTCTTCTTTAAAGAAGATGTATGGGTTGTGGCGGGGTTCTTTAACGTGAACGGCCTGAGCAGGAATTTCGGTAACTTCCAAGAGACGTTGGAAGCTCAAGCGGCGGATGGTTTCACCCAAACGTTCGCGGTTTTTACCGTCTTCCATCCACCAGTCCCAAATCTTTTCAATAACGTCTTTAATCTCGGTGTAAGGAGCTTCGGCGTTAATGAAAGGAATGAGGAGGGAACCCATCTGGGCGCCGTCAACAACAGGAGCTTTAGCACCAACGAGGATAGAAGCGCCACGCTCGTTACCAATGTGGAGAGCGCGAGGCATAACGTTGATACAGTGCATGCAACGAGTACATTCTTTGTTGTTGATGGTCAGCTTAGAACCGTCCCATTTCATGCATTTGGTTGGGCAGCGATCAACAACTTCGGCTTCGATGTCAAACTTACCCCAGTCGCGGGATGAGTGAGCGCCAGCGTTAGGGGCGAATTCGCCACCAACGTAGGATTTTACAGCGTCAGCGTCAATTTTGATGTCGTCTTTCCAGGTACCTACAACGGCGAAGTCAGAACGGGCCATGGCAGCTACGCAACCGTTGGGGCAACCGTCAAACTTAAACTTAAATTTGTAGGGGAACGCGGGACGGTGAAGTTCGTCCTGATATTCCATGGTGAGGTCATAGCACATGTCCTGAGTGTCGTAGCAAGCGTACTGACAGCGGGACTGGCCAAGACAGGCTTCGGGGGTACGCAGGTTGGAGCCGGAGCCGCCAAGGTCTACGTTCAGGTTGTGGGTCAGTTCAAAGAAGATTTCTTCGAGCTGCTGTGTCTGGGTACCAAGAAGAACGATGTCACCGGTGGTGCCGTGCAGGTTGGTCAAGCCAGAACCACGCATATCCCAAAGATCGCAGATGTCGCGAAGGAATTTCGTGTTGTAGTACTTCGCAGCAGGCTGGTTAACGCGCACTGTATGGAAATGAGCAACGCCTGGGAATTTTTCAGGCTGGTCGTTATAGCGACCGATTACGCCACCGCCGTATCCGAAAACACCAACGATACCGCCGTGTTTCCAGTGGGTTTCGCCATCTGTGTAAGAAAGTTCAAGTGTTCCCAGAAGGTCGTCAGGACATTCTGCAGGAAGCTGGTACTTTACTCCGTCGGGGTTTTTGACCCTGTGTTCGGCATGTTGCTTGATGTCGGAAACGAAACTGGGCCAGGGGCCAGTCTCGAGTTGATCAAGCTTCGGAGTTGAATGTTTCGCCATTGCCTTACCTCCAAACTAAGTTGTGTGTGTAAGTTAAAATCCAATTTCTCTTGGATAAATTACTTCCAAAGCAAGTGATGCTAGTCAGGGAACAGACAAATATACTGATATGTCTAGCACATTAGTTAAATTAGCCTCAATTTCGTGCTGTGTCAACCCAAGTTCCCAACGGGGAGGGGTTTTTGAGTATGGGAAAGGATGAGTTTGTGGCACAATGAGAAAGAGCTATGCATCCTTTCTTTTCAGTGTGATAATGATTTTCATCCTTGTAAGTTTTTGTTTTTTTTGTCACAAGGAGGAGGGCTTTACAAAGCGAAACCCTGAAAATTTATTATTAAGGACGAAAATGTGAAAGACGATAAAGGACTTTACTATTACCCTAACCCTGCCGATAGGTCGGTTCGTGTTTATGTTCAAGCTGGTGAGGATGGGCCGGAGTTTCGGTTGTGGCATGCTCAAAATACTGAATTATGGGATCGTCATGGCTGGTTGCCTTACGGAGTTTTGAAGGCTGCCGCTGAAATGTATGCCGAGAGGGGCAGTGGCGCCAACCCGCTAGAGTTGTATGACATTAACGTTGCCACCGCGCTTTTAGCCGAAGGCAAGTGATAGGCTCGTCTTCTTTTTCTGCGAGCCCTGGTAGTGTTTTAGAGAGCTCTGGCTGAAGGATGACGAGGGCGTTTTCGCCTCGCCTCCCTTTGTTGGTGTTTTTGGACTTCTGCCAGTCACGGGACTCCTCTTTGTGTTTTTCCCCGCATCCCCTGCCGTCGTGTTCCTCGGTGTTGCCTGCCTGCTCTTTGGGGGCACCCCTTTCCTGCGCGCTCCTTTTTTGGGGGCCAGTAAAGGACACTTGTGTTTTTTGGAACGGGCGGCTTCACTTAATCCTCAATACGCTCAGGCCTGAACCTTTATTGTTTCTGATTTATTGCCGGTTTCTTAACGATATTTGTCTGAAACGCACAGCTCCTTGTCTTGACCGTGGTTTTCTTCTTCCTCCAGTCTTCATTGTTCGCCATACCCTTTACTACGGGCAATTTTTGTAGCGCTCCTTCTCCTCCGAAGTTTACCTGAGGCAGAGGCTAAGGTCATAATTTTTTTTACGGTTTTTCCCATTGGCGAAATCGCCTGAAACGTTTACTATAGCTATTGACGTTCTTTGGATTCATGGTCCTTTTTTTCAAGAGTTCATGGCGGTTGAAGTTGAGTGATAAGTAGAGATTATGCCCAAAACCAGTAATACAATTGAGCAGGACGAGAGGAGCCTTCTGTGGTCTTTTTGTCAGGCGGCAGACATCTTATATGAACAATTTGATAGGCTGGAAACCGCAGGCTCACTCTCTTATTCAATCCTTAGTTCACTTATCGGGGAACCCTCGCAAAAGGGTTTATTGTGGTATTTAAAAGACAAGGCGCATACGCTTTTCGAGTCTTCCAGCCAAAGCGATACCCCTGGGGCTTTGTTGGATTGGAGTCTTGGCTATATTTTTCATGAAAGCGTCAAGCTAACTGAAGATACTCGCCTGCAACAGGCCTATGTGGTTCGCTTTGATAAGTTTACCAAGCATTGCCCCCAGTGCGTGCATTTGTTTGAACAACTTGATGAAATTGAAAAACAAACCAAGCTCAGCATTTCTTATGAGGCCAACCGCCTCGATATGCTGATGCGGGCCACCATGGATTTATTCGGTCAATATTTCTCTGGGCAGGATAGCCATAGGCCCCTTGCCCGTCTGCTTTTCGATCAAGAGGCCTTATTTCGCCGGGTTTTTGATAGTCGCTATGAAGCTTTTCTAGAGTCCGTTTACGGTGATAAACGGTATTGTCTTTATGTTGAGGCAGGTTACTCCCTTCTTGAGGCCGGAAAAGTGGAACGAGCCCAAGAAGCGCTGGGCAATGCTCTTGAACTTTCACAATGCAAGGCAGTGAGAACATTCGAGGGCAAGATTGACGACTTCTTATCGTCAGGGGTCAGCGAGTAACTTGTCGCCGTCTTAAAGGGATGGGCTGGCGCAATAAACTAACGACATCATTTTGAGTACTCAAACGAGGTTTCCTATGAGCTTGCTTAATATCCGTCCTGTGGTGTTTGATATTCCCCTTCAGGAGAAAGAAAACCCTGAACTTATGCGGAATTTTTTCCCTTATAACAAGGTCTGTCGTACTATTTTTGATGATGTCTTGCTAGTGCCAAGGCCGGCTGACCCCATGTTTATTACCGACACGACTTTTCGCGACGGACAACAGGCCAGACCTCCCTACAGCGTGAAGCAAATCGCCGAGATTTTTGAGTTGTTGCACCGCCTTGGCGGGCGCACGGGACTCATCCGCGCCAGCGAATTTTTCATGTACTCCAAAAAAGACAGGGAGGCCATTGAAGCCTGTCGCGCCCTTGATTTTGAATATCCCAGAATTACGGGCTGGATTCGCGCCACCAAAGACGATTTGAAAATTGCCAGAGATATGGAGTTCAAGGAAGTAGGTATGCTTACCAGCGTTTCTGACTACCATATTTATTTAAAACTCGGCTGGAACAGGCAGCAGGCCTTTGACCAGTATCTCGGCATGGCCAGGCAAGCCCTTGAGTGGGGAATAGTACCGCGCTGTCACTTTGAGGACATTACCAGAGCCGATATTTTTGGTTTTTGCGTGCCCCTTGCCAAAGCGCTTATGGAACTTTCAAAAGAAAGTAAAATGCCCGTTAAAATTCGCCTTTGCGACACCATGGGCTATGGGGTTCCCTATCCCGGCGCCGCTTTACCCCGTTCAGTGCAAAAGATTGTGCGCTCCTTTACCGATGAAGGGGGCGTTCCGGGTGAGTGGCTTGAATGGCACGGGCATAACGACTTCCATAAAGTGCTTATTAACGCTTCGACGGCATGGCTCAACGGTTGTAGTGGCGTCAGCACCACTTTGCTTGGTTTTGGCGAACGCACGGGCAACACGCCGTTGGAAGGCATGGTTGTTGAGTACTTGTCGTTGACGGGTGATGACAATGCCGCGGATACCACTGTCATAGGCGAAATTGCCGATTATTTCGCCGAAGAGCTGAAATTTCCCATTCCCCACAACTATCCCTTTGTGGGGAGGGACTTTAACGCCACCAGCGCGGGCATTCATG
>CAZYJQ010000007.1:0-53306 GCA_964647835.1 uncultured Desulfovibrio sp.
AAACGATAACAACAAACATACATGGGGTTCAAAGGGTATCATACCCTTTGCAGGGAGCTTGAGGGACAGCGTCCCTCAAAAAACTCAATACCTTCGCCTTAAACGACCTCGCCCGTACCTGAGATAAAGAGTCGGTTCCGCAAAAAGACTATCTGGTCACGCAACTCCGCCGCCCGTTCAAACTCAAGCTCTTTCGCCGCTTCACGCATCTGTCGCTCAAGGGTTTGAATCATCTTTCCCAGCTCTTTAGGCGAAGCATGTTGAACCTGCATTTCCAAAGTTTCGCCATCTTTACCGCCTTTTCCGCCAAATTTACCTCGTCCCTTACCCGAAGGGGCGTCCCCAAAGAGCGAGTCAAAGGGCGTATCAACGGCCTTTCGAATGGTTTCGGGAGTAATCCCGTGCAACTCATTATACCCCTGTTGTTTCTCACGGCGTCGCGAGGTTTCTTCCATGGCGGCGCGCATGGATTTGGTAACCGTATCGGCGTACATAATAACACGCCCAAGACTGTTTCGAGCCGCCCGCCCGCAGGTTTGGATAAGCGAACCAGCCGAGCGTAAAAAACCATCCTTATCGGCGTCAAGAATCGCCACCAGGGAAACTTCGGGAATATCAAGCCCTTCTCGCAAAAGGTTAATGCCCACCAACACATCAAACTCGCCTTTGCGTAATTCGCTGATAATGCTCATGCGCTCTAGGGTGTCGATATCCGAGTGCAGATATTTGGCGCGAACCCCCATGGTACCCAAAAATTCCGTTAAATCTTCGGCCATGCGCTTGGTCAAGGTGGTGACCAGCACCCGCTCGTCCCGCTTGGCTCTTATGCGACACTCTGCCAACAAATCATCCATCTGGCCTTTCACAGGACGCACGTCGATTTCAGGGTCAACAAGTCCCGTAGGCCGAATAATCTGCTCCACTACAAGACCCATGGCCCTGTCCTTCTCCCAAGGACCGGGCGTTGCGGAAACGTAAACCGTCTGCCCAATGCGCTCTAAAAACTCTTCAAAACAAAGGGGTCTGTTGTCAAGGGCCGAGGGGAGTCTAAAGCCAAAATCCACAAGGGTTTGTTTGCGTGAACGGTCGCCTTTATACATGGCGCCGACTTGGGGAACGGTAATATGCGACTCGTCGATAAAAAGTAAAAAGTCTTCGGGGAAATAGTCCAAAAGGCATGAAGGCGGCGAGTCCGCCGCGCGGCCATCCAGATGGCGTGAATAGTTTTCAATGCCGTTGCAATAGCCCATCTCTTCCATCATCTCAAGGTCAAGCATGGTGCGCTGTTCGAGTCTCTGGGCTTCCACAAGCAGGTTATTACCTTTCAGGAATTGCAAACGCTCACGAAGCTCGTCACGAATGTCCGAAGCCGCCCGCAAGAGGTTATCTTTATCAGAAACATAGTGACTGGCGGGATAAATAACGGTTTTACCTATGCGCCTTACCACTTCGCCCGTAAGGGGGTTCACCTCGGACATGGCGTCTATTTCATCACCAAAAAACTCTATACGCAACGCCTGTTCATGCTGATAGGAGGGAATAATCTCCAGCACATCGCCTCGCACCCGAAAGGTCGCCCTGTGAAAGTCGTAGTCATTGCGCTTATATTGCACATCAACCAGACGGCTAATAATTTCATCCATGCTGACCCGTTGTCCCACCTCAACAGGCACCAGCAACTTGGCATAATATTCAGGCGAACCAAGCCCGTAAATGCACGAGACCGAAGCCACGATAATAACATCTTGGCGGGTAAGGAGAGCATGAGTCGCGGCGTGACGTAATTTATCTATATTATCATTGATGGCGGAGTCTTTTTCAATATAGGTGTCCGATGAAGGAACATAGGCCTCCGGCTGATAATAGTCATAATAGCTTACAAAATATTCAACGGAGTTATGCGGAAAAAGACCCCTGAATTCGTTATATAACTGCGCCGCCAAGGTTTTATTGGGCGCGAGCACAAGGGCTGGCCTGTTCAAACGGGTAATGGTTTGAGCCATGGTAAAAGTTTTACCGGATCCCGTTACTCCCAGCAGGATTTGATCGCGAACTCCCTGATTGATATTTTCAACTAAGGTATCAATGGCTTCAGGTTGGTCGCCAGCCGGAGAGTAGGCCGTTTCAAGGGAAAAATTTCTTCTATCGTTCATAACTTATGATTCACTTTGTCGGGTAAATGAGCCTGCAAAGCCGTCCATGAATGTTGCAGGGTGGGAAACTCAAGGGATTCTCCAAGGAGCTGTAAAAAGTCGCGGCGCGGAATAGCCCTTGCGCCAAAGCGCAAAAGGTTGTCGGTTTCCTGCTGGCAGTCAATAAACACAAACTCTTGACTTATGGCAAATTCCACCAAATGAACCAGCGCCACTTTGCTGGCGTTCGCTTTTTTGTAAAACATAGATTCACCAAAAAAAGCCCGCCCTAGCGATATGCCGTATAAGCCCCCCACAAGCTCGCCTTCATGCCACACCTCAACAGAATGGGCGAGCCCTAAAAGATGCAGCCTAATATAGGCTTCCTTCATTTCGTCTATGAGCCATGTCCCTTCGGGGCGACATTGCGAACACCCGTCGATAACCGCGGCGAAAGCTTTATCAAAGGTGCAGGAAAATACATTTTTACGCATAAGCTTTGCAAGAGAACGGGAAAGATGAAACTGGCGAGGGAATAAAAGGCAACGAGGATCGGGAGACCACCATAAAACCGGCTGCCCCTCGCTATACCAAGGGAAAATGCCGTTGATATACGCATGGATAAGGCGTTTTTCCGAAAGCCCACCGCCAATGGCAAGCAACCCGTCTGGGTCGGCTTCGGCGGGGTCGGGAAAAAGGGTTTCATCGTGTTCATCCAGAGCATAAATGGTCATAGGTCAGCTTTTATCACACTCTCTCAGCATATACTACTCCCCCTGCCCCCTTTCCAACAAAAAGAAACACGAATAAAATACATGTAACACATTGTTTTATAATCGTATTATTATAATTCGCATGAACCGAACAACTTTAACCCAAAGACTCCTTGACCAAGCCCCCCTGCCCCTATATAGTTAAAAGCAGGCTTCATGATACATACCGAGTCTTTTCATCAGGTAACGTATGCTTTATTTAACGGCACTATATAGTAAGGAAGCGTATGCGATTTCTGATTGTCGATGATGACTGTGAAACCCGTCTATTACTACGAAAAACTCTGGAACCCTATGGTTCAGTCAGCATAGCCGCTGACGGTGAAGAGTGTATTCTTGCCTTCACAACGGCCTTGCGTCAAAAAAAGCCTTTCTATCTCATCACCCTGGATATTCTCATGCCCAACCTCGACGGACAAGACGCTCTGCGCGAAATTCGTGAGATTGAAGCTGAATATGACATCCCCCCCGAAGGACGAACCCCCGTCATCATGATTTCGGGCCTTGAAAATTCCAAAGAGGTTCAAGATACCTACTCCCTTGGTTCAACGGTTGGTTACATTGAAAAACCAATAAACACCAAAACCCTGCTTGACGTTATAGCAAAACTGGGCGTAACCCTTACCAAAACAAAATAAATTTGCTAGTATCTTGTAAAGAAACAAGATGCCCATGGAAACATTCCAATCAGTACCTTTTAAAGATTGCAAAATAAGGAGTTTTCTATGTCAAACACCCCTACCGACCGTCTGTATCATGACTCCCACGAATGGGCCAAAATCGAAGGCGACGAAGCCCTCGTTGGCATCACTTTTTTTGCCCAAGATCAGCTAGGCGACATTACCTATGTTGACCTGCCTGCTGTTGGCGACACCCTCGAAGCTGGTGACGAATACGGTTCCATTGAATCGGTAAAGGCCGCCAGCGACCTTTTTAGCCCCGTTTCAGGCGAAGTTATCGCTGTCAACGAAGACCTGGACGCCGACCCTGAAATTGTCAACGGCGACCCCTATGAAAAAGGCTGGATGATTCGTGTAAAACTGTCCGGTCAGCCCACCGGGCTCCTTTCTGCCGCAGATTACGACAAATCCTGCGAATAATTATTTCTGCCCTTCGGTTTGTGGCTGATTCCAGCCACAAACCCCTTCTCCTTGTGCCCCTTCTCTAACCTAAAAATAAGACATTTTCGTATTTTTACGTAACCCTTCTGCCTTTCAGGCACAACTACAAAAAGGTAGGTATAGCATGCCTTTTATTCCGCATAGCAAAGACGAAACAGCGGTAATGCTCAAAGAGATAGGCGTCAAAACCCTTGATGATCTTTTTGGCTACATTCCGGCCGACATGCGGCCCAAAAGCTTTAACCTCCCCGAAGGTGCCTCTGAACAAGAGGTATGCACATGGTTTGAAAACGTAGCAGAAAAAAACCATAAAACCATTAACTTTATGGGCGGCGGTGTTTACAGCCACTCCATCCCCAAGGCTGTGGACGCTTTAAGCGGCCGCGCCGAATTCTACACCTCTTATACCCCCTATCAGCCAGAAGCGGCCCAGGGGACACTCCAAACTATCTTTGAATACCAAACCAGCATCAGCCGTCTGCTGGACATGGAAGTGGCCAACGCCTCCATTTATGACGGCGGTTCCGCCATGTTTGAAGGGGCCCTTATGGCAGTTCGCCATACCAAGCGCGACCACATCATCGTGGATGAAGGCGTAAGCCCTGTATATCGCACCATGCTTGACACCCTCACGGCGAACCTCGGTGTTACTATCGAAACTGTTCCTCTCAACGGCGCTTGCGCGTGCCAAAAAACTTTAGCTGACAAGCTCAACGACAAAGTCGCCGCTGTCATTGTTCAAAACCCCTCCTTCCTTGGTGGAATTAAAGACTACTCCGACCTTGCAGACAAGGCTCATGCCGTAAAAGCCCTGCTCCTTATGGTGGTCAACCCTGTTATGTGCTCGGTTATGAAAACCCCCGGCGCCATGGGTGTTGACATTGCCGTTGCAGAAGGCCAAAGCGTTGGTCTGCCCATGGCCTTTGGCGGCCCTTACCTCGGCATTCTTACCTGCAAAAAATCCCTTATCCGCCAGCTTGCCGGACGAATCGTCGGACAAACCAAAGACATTGACGGAAACGTAGGATACGTTCTCACTTTGCAGGCTCGTGAACAGCACATCCGCCGTCAAAAAGCGACATCCAACATTTGCTCAAACCAAGCTCTGTGCGCCCTGCGCACACTCATTCACCTCAGCCTCCTTGGACCTGAGGGTATTGAAAGAGTCGCCCTTCTCTCCATGCAGCGGGCTCGCGAAGCCGCCGCCGCGCTGACAAAAATCCCCGGCGTATCTCTGGCCTGCGATCAGCCCTATGGATATGAGTTTGCCGTTACCCTGCCAAAATCCGCCGACGACGCCGTCGCCGCATTGGCCAAAAAAGGTATCATGGCCGGTATTCCTCTTGGCAAGATGTATAAGGGTATGGACAACACCCTCCTTGTCGCCTGCACGGAAACCACCACCCCAGAGCAAATTGAGACCTTAGCCACATCCTTGGCTGCTGTATTGTGAGGTGCAATATGAGTACTATTTTTGAAAAATCCGTTCCCGGTCGTACTGGTGTTTTACCCCGCAAGGCTGATAAAGCCGCCAGCGACATGTTACCTAAGGAACTCTTGCGTAAAGACCGCGTGCGTCTGCCCGAAATTGCCGAGCTAGACGTTGTGCGTCACTTTACCTTGCTGTCCCAAAAGAACTACAGCGTAGATACCAACTTCTATCCGCTGGGTTCTTGCACAATGAAATATAACGCTAAGTTTACGGAGTATTGCGTGGCGCAACCCGGACTGGCAAACCTTCACCCTTGGAACGGTTACGTTTCTGGCGGTATTGAAAACTGCCAAGGGTCTTTGGAAGCCATCTGGAATACCGAAGAACTTCTCAAAGAAGTTACCGGTATGACAGAATTTACCCTCCAGCCTATGGCTGGCGCTCAGGGCGAGCTCGCCGGTATCCTGCTCATCGCGGCATACCACCGTAACAAAGGCAACAAAAAAACCAAGATTATCTGCCCCGACGCGGCCCACGGCACTAACCCCGCCTCCGCCGCCCTCGCAGGGTATGAAATCGTTGAAGTCGAATCCGTCAACGGTATCGTTTCTCCTGAGAAACTCGCCGAAGTCCTTACCGACGACGTTGCCGGCCTTATGATGACCTGCCCCAACACCTTGGGCTTGTTTGAAGAAAACCTTCCCAAAATCGTTGAGATGTTGCGTAAGGTTGACGCTCTCTTATATTATGACGGCGCGAACTTTAACGCTGTTATGGGTCGCATGAGAACAGGCGACGTTGGCTTTGACGTTGTTCACCTGAACTTGCACAAAACCATGGGTACCCCCCACGGCGGTGGCGGTCCCGGTTCCGGTCCCGTTGGCGTGAGCGAACGTCTCGTTCCCTTCCTGCCTGGTCCTCGTGTCTTTAAAAAAGACGACGGCACTTTCGGCCTGAACACTGACCTGCCCTTGTCCATCGGTAAAATGACCCCTTACTTCGGTAACTTCAGCGCCTATCTCAAAGCCTTGGCTTATATGTTGCGCCTAGGTAAAGAAGGTCTGGCCCGCGCTACAACCTATGCCGTTCTGAACGCCAACTACATGCGTGTACGTCTGCGCGGTCATTTGGATATTCCTTATGACAGAATCTGCATGCACGAGTTTGTAGCCTCTGCCTCTAACCTTGAAGACGTCAATGTGAAAACCCTTGACCTGGCCAAGTGCATCTTGGACCGCGGCTACCACGCCCCGACGGTGTACTTCCCCCTCATTGTTCCTGAGTGCCTCATGTTTGAGCCCACAGAAACAGAGAACAAAGACACCCTTGACAAGTTCTGCGACGACCTCATTGATATTATCAAAAAATCCAGAGAGAACCCTGACTACGCTCACCAAGCGCCCGTCAATCTCCCTGTACGCAGACTGGACGAGACCTTCGCCGCGCGCGCCATGCTTCTCACTGAAGACTTGGCAAACCAAACGAATTAACGTACAAACAGTTTAGGCACACTGCCCCCTGCTGCAATGCAGGGGGCAGATAATAAAAAACATTTTTATTTCACTGTTACGATAAAAGTTTCTGCCCTGTTTTCGCTTTAGCCTCTATTCAACCTCAGCTCATCTCAATCTCACCTCAATTTCGCCTCGCTCCTTATTCAGCCTCAGCTCATACTCTACCTCAGCTCATCTCAATCTCACCTCACCTCCTTCCAAGGGTCTCTGCCCTCCGGAAACCTCTATTCTCAATTGATTATCAAATCTGATAGTCGGTTATTCATTATCTTGCTCTGACTAACATCGTGCTCTGACTAAAAACATAGCAATAAAGAACTAGCCGTAAGTTCATAATTCGTCATGACCATCGACGAGAACACGGCCATATGGCTTTTCAGCTATGTCTTAACACAAACTCGTTCTCTCTTTCAGCGCTTGGACTTTCAAGAAACGCGGAAGGGAGGCGGATAACGGGTTCGCGCGACATGTGGTTTCACAGCTAATAATGCCTAAGAAACAACAACGGGTACGGCTGGATGTTTCAAACCTTAGGTTTTGAGCTGGTAAAGGAAAAAACAGAGAATGTGCTGTCTGAAAAATACTGTCGAAGCAATCTCTATGGATACAAAGTAGGCGAGAAATATCCCGTAAGCTCAAAAGAATTACATTAATCGGCACCAAAGGGCACCCCATTACACAGATACTTCCGCCGTCCTAATGAGTCTGCCAAAAGAACCACATATCCTCTTGAATGTGTGGATATTCAAGAAAGATATATAAGGAAACATTTTGTACTAACCAACTGTTTTTACAAAGTTTCTCCACCTTAACCATAGCGTTCTTTTTTAACTTTTCATTTAGGAGTAAACTATGAAACGTATTACAACACTACTTCTTGCTGCTTTCTTTTTGGTAAGCAGCGCAGTAGTTGCTCACGCCGAAAGTAATATCGACGTGAAAGTAAAAGGCCAATGGGACTTTGTGTTTGGTTGGGCTGATAACACCAGACACTTAAAACACCTGCGTGACAACGACAACGGTGTCGCTGCCCAACGTATTCGTACTCAGATAAACTTCATCGCCTCTGAAAACCTTCAGGGTGTTCTCTAGTTTGAAATTGGCGACATTCATTGGGGTCAAGGCGATAACCAAGGACGCGGCTCCGGCGGTCGTGTGGGCGCTGATGGCGTAAACGTTGAAACCAAGCACGCCTACCTTGACTGGATGGTCCCTTCCACTGACTTGCGTATCCGCATGGGTCTTCAGGGACTTGCTCTTCCCATGGCCACAGGTATGGGAAGCCCTATCTTTGACGACGACGTTGCCGGTATCGTAGCGAGCTATAAGATTGATGATACCTTCAGCCTCACCGCTTTCTGGATGCGTCCATACAACGCCTACAATAATGATGATGAGTATGATGGCGACAGTACTTTCAGTAACAACAGAAGTATCGACGACGAAACCGATATGTTCGGTCTTATCGCTCCCATTACTCTTGACGGCATTACCATCACCCCTTGGGGTATGTGGGCTAACATAGGCGATGGTTCCGGCTTCCACGCAGGACTATTTGACGATAGCATGTTTTGGAGTAAACCAGGAGACTCCGGCTGGATTAATGAGTTCGAAGACAACTCCAATGAACGCACCTCCGCCTGGTGGGCTGGAATTGGCATCGCTGTGGACCTCTGGGATCCTCTCACCTTTGCCATTGACGCCATGTATGGTCACATGCAGGCCGCTAACTTCAATATAACTGACCAAGCTGGCACCCATAAGGATATGCGTGTCGGCACTGAGGGTTGGTTCGTCGCGGCTAATCTTGATTACAAACTGGATTGGGGTACTCCCGGCATCTTTGGATGGTACTCAACCGGTGATGATTGGGATGACGTAAAAGATGACGGTATGCTCGGTCGTTTGCCCGTCATGAGCAACTCCGCCACCTTTGCCCCTACCTCCTTCGGGTTTGATGGCGGCTTCGGTATCAGCTCTGACCAGGTTCTCGGTTATTCCGGTACGGGATTATGGGGCGTTGGTATCCAAATCGCCGACATGAGCTTCATCGAAGACCTCACCCACACCATTCGCTTTGTGTATATGGAAGGTACCAACGATGCTGATATCATTAAAAAGAGCGGTAGGAGCCTACCCTTCATGGGTGACTTCTACCTCACTGACAAAGACCACGCTTTTGAAGTGAACTTCGACCACAAGTATCAGATTTACGAAAACCTGGCTGCGGTTCTTGAGCTTGGCTACATCAACATGGATCTCGACAGGAGCACGTGGAAACGCAATGTTAGCACGAACGGTCATCACAAAACTGACGACGCCTGGAAAGCCCAGCTATCTTTCCAGTATAAATTCTAACAAGGTTTTTGCTTAGAACGCTATGAAGCCCTCCCGTTGGAGGGCTTTTTTATGACAGACTCTGGCAAAGGGCGCTTTTAATCACTGCGAACGAATTTTAATCCAGAATCAACCCTTTTCACTCTGGCGTAAGGCTCATAAACATGCTAATCAGCCAAGCAGTTAATTGGTGCGATTTCATGTTCCCAAACAAACAGGCTGAAAACCTTTTTACCCCAAAGACAGCATGCCATGACCATTCAGTTTAGCGACTACGAGGCCTTTACTCACTATATGGACACCCTTGGTGTATTCCACATCAATCCGAGTTTGGAAGAAATCAGCGCTGTCTTAGAGCGTATGCAGCTTACCCGTCCTTCGTTCAGGGTTGTTCAAGTTCTTGGCACCAACGGAAAAGGCTCCACCTCTTCGATGCTCTCGGCCCTTTGCAAGCACCACGGCGTCAAGGTCGGGCTTTTTACCTCGCCTCACTTTGTCTCGTTGCAAGAGCGCATCCTTGTGGATAACGACTGGATTTCAGAAGACGACTGGGTTGAAAGCGCCAATGTTGTCATGGGTTATGGCGGCGAAAAACTTACCTATTTTGAACTACTCACCGCCATGGCCCTTCATCTTTTTAGTCAAAAAGGTGTGGAAATAGCCATTATTGAGGCGGGTCTTGGCGGTACCTGGGATTCTACCACCGCCATTGCTGCCGACCTGCATATATACACCCCTATCGGCCTTGACCATATGGACGTGCTCGGCAACAGCCTTCGCGAAATCGCCACGGACAAGGCCGGAGCCATCCGCTCGGCGGTTCCTGTGATAACCGCCCTGCAAGAAAGCATGGCCTTGGAAGCGCTGGAGCAAAGAGCTCAAAAATACCATGCGCCTTTTATCATCGCCGATGAAGATTTTTCGTCTTTGCCAGACACTTTCTCCACGGACGATTTACCTTTGCACGGGCATTTTCAAGAAAGCAACACCCGACTCGCTTTAACGGCTTTGAGGCATTTACTCCCCCTCTTCACTCAAGAAAACTCCAGTACGGCGACTATCCAGCCCAGCCCAGAAAGCCTCGTTGAAGGGCTGAAACGTGCTTGGATTCCCGGCCGTTTCCAGCAGATTGCAGGAACGGCTCAAACTCCGCCTTTTATATTGGATGGCGCGCATAACCCTCACGCCATGTCCGCCCTCGGGCTCAGCCTTGCTAAAAAAGGCATTGGCCCTTCCGCGGTTATTTTCACCTGCCTCGCTGACAAACAGCCGGAGCAACTTATCCCCCACCTGCGCGCCCTTGCCACCGGCCCTATTTTTGTGCCCCCCCTTGGTAACAACAGCCGAAGCATGCGCCCCAGAGAACTGGCCAATCTCATCGGGTTACCCGGGGAAACCGCTGAATCTTTTGAAGACGCCCTCGCGCAGGCCATTCGGTTTCGAGAAGAGCGTTTTCCCGAGGCCATTGGCGAAAACACTTACCCCATTCTTATCTGCGGTTCGCTCTACCTTTTGGCAGAATTTTATCGTCTTTACCCAAAATACTTACAGAGCATTTGACATTCCTCTCAAACTCGCATAATAGTTTTTGTCTTTGCGTAATTTTTATGATAACAGCTGCCGAATGGATAGAGTACCCTAGGAATCCGTTATGTTTGAAAGCCTTTCTGATAGATTAAATTCCGTCTTCCGCTCCATGAGCGGACGGGCTACTTTGGATGATTCCAACATCCAGGAGGCTCTGCGTGAAGTGCGTCTGGCTCTTTTAGAAGCCGACGTCAACTTCAAGGTGGTCAAAGACTTTACAGAGCGCGTGCGCGAAGCCTGTGTTGGCGTCACTGTTGACAAAAACATGAACGCCGCCCAGCAAGTTATCAAAATAGTTAACGAAGAGCTCATCGCCCTACTTGGCGGAGAGACTTCAGGACTTAATCTTTCCGGTCAAGGGCCCCATATTATAATGATGGTGGGCCTGCAAGGTTCGGGTAAAACAACCTCTTCGGGAAAAATAGCCTACTATCTACGCTCCCAAGGGAAAAAGCCTTACCTTGTTCCTGCGGATATTTACCGCCCTGCCGCCATCGACCAGCTCCAGACCCTTGCCAAACAGCTTGACCTGCCCTGCTACCCTTCAACGACCATCATGTCGCCCGTTCAGATTGCGAAAAACGCCGTTGAAGCGGCCAAAGAGCAAGGGTGCGACATCATCTTGCTGGACACAGCGGGACGCCTGCACATTGACGAAGAGCTTATGCAGGAACTCAAAGACATTAAAGCCAGTGTGAATCCGGCTGAAGTACTGTTTGTGGCAGACGCCATGACAGGTCAGGACGCCGTTACCGTAGCCAAGGCTTTTAATGACGATTTAAGCATCACGGGCGTTGTGCTGACGAAAATGGACGGCGACGCCAGAGGCGGCGCGGCTCTCTCCATTAAGTCCGTCACAGGACAAAGCGTAAAATTTGTAGGTATGGGCGAAAAGGTTACGGAACTTGAACCTTTCCACCCCGACCGCATAGCAGGACGCATTTTGGGCATGGGCGACATGCTCACGCTCATTGAAAAGGCTCAGTCGACCTTTGATGAAGAAGAGGCCGAAGAACTCACAAGAAAGTTCAAAGAAGCCGACTTCAACTTTGAAGATTTTCGCGACCAAATGCGCAAAATGCGTAAAATTGGTTCTTTGGAGAGCATTCTCAAGCTCATCCCGGGTATGGGAGGCCTTCGCCAAAAGCTTGGAGACATGCAAGTCCCTGAAAAAGAGATGGCTAAGGTTGAAGCCATTATCAACTCCATGACCACTGGCGAACGGCGTAACCCCAAGCTTATTAACGCCAGCCGCAAACAGCGTATAGCCAAAGGGAGCGGCACCAGCGTCGCCCAGATTAACCAGCTTTTAAAACAATTTGAAACCATGCGCACCATGATGAAAAACCTCTCAAGCGGCAAGGGCGGGAAAATGCCCAAAGGCGCTGGAGATATGGACATGAGCGCCATGGGAGCCATGGGCGGCCTTCCCGGTATGGGGGGGATGCCCGGCATGGGATTACCGGGAATGGGCATGCCCGGCATGGGTGGTAAGGGAACGGCTGCCCCCGTAGACCAAAAGAAACTTCGCCAAAAACGTAAAGCTGAACGTCAGCGTAAGAAAAAAAGCAAACGCTAGACAATTTATCGCATACAATTGCGCACAACTGTAACGATTCATCCAAAAGAGCTTATGACACAATAAGTTTTTTTAAAAAAACTTGCACTTTTAGCTAACTATAACTATTCTAACTCATAGGGAGAGGTATATGGCAGTAAAAATTAGATTAACCCGTAATGGAAACAAGAAGCGTCCTTTTTACCGTGTGGTTGCTATCCAGCGCAGCAACCGTCGTGACGGACGCCCTCTTGAATTTCTTGGCTTTTATAACCCCATGACAGACCCCGCCACCATTTCTCTCGACGAAGAGAAAATTCAGGGCTGGGTGTCCCGTGGGGCTGAGCTTTCTGACACGGTTCGTAGCTTGCTCAAAGCATCCGCTAAAAACGACGCTTAAGTCTTGTTTTTGCAGTTTCCTAGTGCTGCGACCATAACGGTTTTGGGAGTCGAATCCCGGACCAAAAGAGGTGTGACATGCTCAAAGAACTTGTTGAATTCATTGCGAAATCTCTTGTTGATAACCCCGATGCGGTCCAGGTCACCGAAGTTGGCGGAGAACAAACTGTTGTTTTTGAACTCCGTGTAGCCAAAGAAGATTTAGGCAAAGTAATCGGAAAACAAGGTCGGACAGCTAGAGCCATTCGCACAATATTAAGCGCTGCCTCTACGAAACTCAAAAAACGTTCCGTTCTAGAAATCATAGAATAGAAGCTGACGGGTGCGCTTGACGCACCCGTTCATGTCCTTAGCTTTACCTATTTCCCATAGCTCCCTTCCAGGCTTATTATCAAGCCTTCATCCTTCACGCAGTCTTTCCACTCTTAACCCGCCTGTTCGCGCGTCCGCATATACTATGACTCCACACGATTCCCAATATATCTTTATGGGCACCATCACCAAACCCCATGGTATTCGCGGCGAAATGTCCCTGCACACTGACGCGGAAAAACCAAAGACTCTTCTGGGTGAAGCGCTCCTTGCTCCTCCGTCAAACGACAGCCTCGACTATAAAAACGCCAAACCTATCACCATTGGCAGCGTTCGCATGCACCACCAAATGGCCCTTGTCACCATTGAAGGGGTTAAGGACAGGACGGAGGCAGAACAATATAGGCGGTACCGTATTTTCATAGACCGCAAAAAATTGCCCAAACTCAATGAAGACGAATTTTACCAAACTGACCTGCTCGATTTAGATGTTTTCGTTGAAAACCTCGATGACGACAGCTACCTTGGCCAGCTATCCTCCATTGACGCCCCTGCTGGTCAGGAACTTTGGACTATCACCTGTGATGACGGGCGGGACATCCTTCTGCCCGCGGTACCCGAATTTGTCAGCATAATTGACCTTGATGAAGAGTACATCATCATCACCCCCCCACCGGGTCTTATTGACCTCTACTTGCAAGCAGACACACCGGAAGAGCCGACTGCCGAAACTTCCTCGGACTCTCCCTTGAATGACGCGTCTCAAAATGGCGCTTCGCAAAACAACACATCCCAAGACTCTTTAGCGCCCTCGGCTAGCCCTATTTCTATTATTTCGTCAAAGGACGAATAAACGCCATGCATATTTCCCTTATTACCCTCTTCCCAGAGTTTTTCTCTGGCCCTCTCTCTACGGGACTCATGCAAAAAGGGGTGGAATCTGGCCTTCTTTCTTTTTCTTTTCATAACCCGCGCGACACCACCACAGACCCCCATAAAACGGTTGACGACAGGCCCTATGGCGGTGGGCCGGGCATGGTCATGCTGGCTCAGCCCCTAGCCACTGTTATTGAAAGTCTGGGGTATGCTCCCCTTGAGGAGCCAAACGCAACCGTCACGTCTGACACGCCAGCCATGCGCACTCCCGCTTCTGCCGATTCCTCCTCTTCTGCCGCTGAATACCCGTCTTCGCTTCAAACAACCACATCAGTAGCGCAACCCGGTCGTCTTATTTACCTCAGCCCCAAGGGCAAGCCCCTTACCCAAGCCCTCGTTTCCGAACTGGCGGCTGAAAAAAACCTGACCCTCATTTGCGGGCGCTATGAAGGCATTGATAGCCGCATCGAAGCAATGTATCCCGTAGAACGCATTTCCGTGGGTGATTTTGTTTTAAACGGCGGTGAAGTGGGCGCGGCCTGCCTCATTGAAGCTGTTGCGCGCCTCCTCCCCGGCTTCATGGGCCACGAAGAATCAGGGAATGAAGAAAGTTTTAGCGACTCCCTTCTCGAATATAAACAATTCACCCGCCCAGAACAATTCGGAGGGTTTGACGTCCCCCCCGTGCTACGCTCAGGCAATCATAAGGCCATCGCGGACTATCGCCATGAAGAGCGCCTCGCCGAAACGCTCTACCATCGCCCCGACCTTATGGACAAGGCCACCTTGAGCCACAAAGACCGCCATTTTATCCGCTCTCTGCCCCTCACTAAACCCGGCAAGAACCTCTACTGCGCCTTGGTTCATTATCCTGTTTTAGATAAAAGTAATAATTCTGTGGCAGTTTCTTTGACAAATTTGGATATTCACGATATATGTCGCAGTTCGTGTACATACGGACTTGGCGGGTGTTTTATGGTAACACCCCTCAAAGACCAGCAAGCCCTCCTTTCAAGCATTGTCCGCCACTGGACCACAGGTCCCGGAGGCAAAAGCAACCCGGACAGAAAGGTCGCCCTAGAAAAAGTACACGGCGTCACCTCCATCGAAGCGGCTCTGACCCAGATAGAGAGTGAAACAGGCCGCCCGCCCCTTGTGTTTGGCACCACAGCCGTTGTGCCTCCCCTACGCAAGAAAAGTAAAGAACCTATTCCGGCAGAAATAAGTCTTGACGCGGCAAGAAAAAAACTTTATTCACATCCAGTGCTCCTGTTGTTTGGAACCGGGCACGGATTAGCCCCAGAGGCTAAAAAAATGTGCCATGCTTTTTTACCGCCTATCCGATGGCACGGAGATTATAACCATCTCTCTGTACGATCTGCCTGCGCTATTATTTTTGATCGGATATTAGGCGACTGGCTTTAAGAATTTATTAGATACCAAAGTTACATTTATTTCATAGCGATAACGGCATCGGAGAAAACAATGAATAAAATCCAAAGAATTGAACAAGAGCACTTGCGCATGGATCACCCCAGCTTTAGAGCTGGCGACAACGTGAAAATTCACATGCGTATTGTTGAAGGCGAAAAAGAGCGTATCCAGATTTTCCAGGGTAACGTTATCCGCTTCCAAAAAGGCAGCACCGACAGCACCTTTACCGTTCGTAAAATTTCTGACGGCGTTGGTGTAGAGCGTATTTTCCCCCTGAACTCCCCCTTCATCGAGCGCATTGAACTCGTCACCGAAGGTAAAGTTCGCCGTAGTCGTCTTTACTACCTGCGCAAGCTCAAAGGTAAAGCCGCTCGTATTAAGCCCAAGAATCTTTACTAGGCTTATCAGCACAATGCACTGTAAGCGCATCGTGGGAAGACTCTTCCCCATGATGCGCTTTCTTGCGTTGCTTTTTCTCTCTAGATACTCCCCTCGCTTTCCCTTCACTCCCCCTATCTCCCAAGGCGCGCTTAAATACGACCCCTTCCTGCTCCCCATCGCAAGCCTTACCCGGCACTGTCATGCTTCCTAGCCAGTTTGTCGTTCCCCAGTTCTTTTTCAGTTCTATCTTCGGCCTTATCTTCGCCCCAATCTTCCGCCCTTTTGAACCCTGCCTTGTGCCCTTCTCCCGCTTATCGTTTCCCTTTTTCTTCCTGCCTCCTTGTTTACCCACCTGGCTATAAATCTGCCATTGAGCACGATGCCTCAAGGCTCGTCTTGAGAAGTTATCCTTGCGCCCCGCCACGCCTCTTCGTATACTAAGGTCTCTTTGAGCAACGGGCTCGCTCCCAATCTCTCGCCCTGTCGTTTGCTCTCACTCCAAAGGATATCACATGAAACTGAACCCCCTGTCTGCCACCACCCCCCCCCCTTCACACAAAGCTCATGGCTATGGCTTTGACGAGGCTGGTCGCGGGTGTTTGGCAGGCCCTGTGGTAGCGAGCGTTGTATATTTTTCTTCAAGAACGAATTGGGATCGCCTGAAGGGTCTTGACGACTCTAAGAAACTAACCGAGAAAAAACGCCTCGCCCTTGCTCCGCTCATCTTAGAAGAAGCGCAAGCTTACGGAATCGGTCTAAGCTGGCAGGGTGAAATTGACAAAATCAACATCATTAACGCCACCTTTAGAGCCATGTGCCGCGCCTTTATTCTCATGCAGCGTAATTTCACTGAGCCCTTAGCCAGCGCCTTGCAACTAAAAGCCGCCCCAAGCCTCGCGCCTTCTCCTTCCTCCCCCCGCCCGAATTCCGTTATTCCTGCTCCCCCTGTGTTTATTGATGGGAATTTGCTTATCCGAGAAGACGCTTGGCGAGCTTGCGCCCAAACGCCCCCCCACCTGTGGCACAGCTTCTATTTTCCTCCAGTACAAGGACTCGGAAAACCTTTAGACACAGAACACTTGATTCAAACGCAAGACCACGATACACAAGAACTGGTTCGGGAGTTTCCATTCCCGCATCAGCAAGCCGTTGTTGGGGGTGATGGCTTAGTTGCCTGTATTTCAGCCGCATCTATTCTTGCAAAAACGACGCGCGATGCTCTCATGGGTCGCTTTGACAAGTTTTTCCCCCATTACGGGTTTAAAAGCCACAAGGGCTATGGCACCAAACACCATAGAGAAGCCATTGTGCGACATGGGCCGTGCCTTCTGCACCGGCACAGTTTTATTCAAAAGATTCTTGGGGACCAACGGCAATTATCGCTTTTCCAATGATATTGACTCTTGGCACCTCAACCGAGTATATAGTACGAGACAAAATGAGGGAGTATTTGCATGGATTCGTCTTTATTTACACTTCTTGCCTGCCCCAAATGCCACGGTGAACTCACACAGGAAAAGCCCGACGCTCTGACCTGCTCCTCTTGCCAGCTTGCTTTCCCCATAGAGAACGGTCTTCCTATCCTGCTCATTGAAAAAGCTATAAGCACGAAGCCCGCCACTCCCGCTGAAGGCGCTTAAACACCAATGAAAGCTCTGATTTTTGCTGATATACATGGTTCCCTTGACGCGGCCCACTTTATTATTAAAGAGATAGAACGCCAGCGCCCTGACGCTGTTGTTTTGCTCGGCGACCTGCTTTATCACGGCCCGCGCAACATCATTCCCCCAAGCTACGACCCCCGAGGGGTCGCCGAACTGCTTAATACCTACGCCAGCTCAATGATTGCCGTACAAGGTAACTGTGACTCTGAAGTAGATATGAAGCTTCTCAATTTTCCCATTGCTTCTGAATTTACCTGGCTCATAAGTGACGGCTTACGGATTTTTATCACCCACGGCCATCATACCTCAGCCACGAATCTGCCCCCTTTGCATGAAGGCGATATTTTCCTTTTCGGCCACACCCATATCCCCTTGGCCGAAAGCACAGGAGACTATTACCTCTGCAACCCCGGCTCCATTACCCTGCCCAAGGACGACCATCCCCAAAGCTTTGGGATTATTGAAAACGGAACCTTTTCTGTATTAACCAAAGAAGGCGAGACTTACCTCTATCTCAACTACTGCTAGCTCACGTCTCTCGCGTCATTTCAACAAACCGGGCCACCCTCCTGTGGCGATGACCATTTCTCCGGTGAAAAGGATTTAGTATTTCCATGCAAAAGACATTGATTCAATCCTTCATCTGTCTCTTCATTGTAGCTTTTCTTTACGGGTGTGGCGTAAGCCGCCCTTCATGGCATCAGGAACGCGAAAAAAGTATAGCTACCAACAAAGATGAAACTGAAACAGCCACGTCCATCCCTCGGGCTGACCCCGGATTTATACAACAGCTTGAAAAACGCTCCATGCTCCACCAAGCCTTTTCCATGGCGAAAATTGTTTCCGGGAGCTCCATCGGATGGGGAGGAGCCGCCTCCTCCGCCCCTGATGGCATAAAAGGCTATGCTGACGCTTGGCTTTTTATCAACCCTAATATGATGCTTGTGGAGTCGAGAAGTGACGCCTTAACCACCATGTCAAACACACGTTTTTGGGCCGTTGCCCGCGAAGCAGGCCTTAAGGGCATTTTCGTCGCCCCCACAGGGGGGAGCGGAGCCATGTGGCATAGCGATGGAAGCGACAGTAACGATGGTGATGACGTTGCCCAATATAAATTTGCCGAGCACATAGGCACGGACAACTCTTACCGTAATTTTATTTCCAAATCCATTGACAACAAATCACTGGTGGGTGGCGATATGATTCCCGCCACTACCGGTTTAGGGCCAGACTTTTTCCTGGCCAGCCGCAACGTGAGGGAATATCCCGGCATTTACTGCCTCATAGAAGTTCCTGAAGAACTGTGGTCAGAACTCCCCGCCACCTCCAGTAAATGGGCTGGCGCGCCTATTTCCAAACAAGTTGTAAACACTTTAAGCGCTAAGAATTTACTTCCCGCCGCAATGCTTGGCGATTCTACCCACACTTCGGGCTGGGCCGCGACCACCGCCATAGCCGGCATAGATGGACAAATTCGCCGCTGGGTATACCGCTATCACCGTACCCCTAATTTCGCCGTCCTTAACTGGGAAGACCCCTCAAGGGCCGCCAACAGAATTTTATCAGGTAGCGTTGTGCGTCAAGTGGGCATGCAAGGGCAATCTCTCATAGGTTTCAAACTTGACGCTTTCCATGGCCTTGAGGCTGGAACGGGCAGCGGAGGCAAGCACGACCTCGGACCAGCTCTTTCGGCAGGGCAATCCATGAGCCGCGAAGTCAAGCGTTATGGCGGATGGGCCTGGCAACGAGACAACGGCCTGAGTATTGGCAATATGCGCCAAATCCTGAACTCCGACGTTGATTTTGTGACAGACAACGCCCTCTCGCCAGCGGCGGAACACGCCCTTTTAACGGGCGACGCCAGCCTCTTGCGCTATCAAGCCGACAAGCTTATCGCCTCTGGCATTAACACAGGCCGATTGGTACACTCCACAGCCTTTCATGAAGGCTTGTCCTACACCCTGCCCACTGTGAGCGAAGAAGCCCAAGGCGGTAACAAAGACGCCCTTGAGCTTTTACAAAAAACACAACGTGAACTGGCTGCCAAACTAGGCCAATCCACGCGCTACAACGTTCTCTATACAACGAGCGCGGGTCTTGCCGCATCTGCCCTTGGCCTTTCTGACGCCAGCGTTTCAGCAGAGCATGTTTCCACCATTGCCAAAGGTCAGCTCGCCCTAATCTTTTTTAAAGCCATGCAACCTGGTTTATTCATGGTTGGCGGGCAAGATTTAGTGGGCGCCCTCCCCTTGCCAGCGGGCATGGTGAGCGAAACGCACTTTGTCAGCCGTGGCGCCTATTCTCTATCAAATACTTCCGGCATGTTTGCCAGTGGAGGTCAAACCATAACCAAGGCGCGCACGCTCTATGCCCCTGCCGACGAGCAGGTGTATGATAAAAAATCTTTTGTAAGCCAACTGGGCAAACTGATGGAACAACGTAAAAAATTTAATGTATCCAAGGGAACTCTCATTGCCCGCCCTGCCACTAAAAATGAAGGCGTCATCGCCATTTTATCAAGACTTGATTCAGGCAAAGGTTTACTGACCGTCGTTAACTTCAGCCAAAAATCCGTTGACGAAAACATTGACCTTGGTAAATACCAAGCTTCGTCCAACGGCTTAACCGCCGTAGCGGGAACAGGGAGCATGAACGGTAACGGCAGTAGTGTTTCGATGAGCTTACCGGCTTGGGGAACCAAAGCCGCTTTGGTTAGCCTTTCCAAATAATACAACTGTCCAGGGGTTTTTAATGGCTCTTTAATGAGTCTTGAGAGGGCCTTGAGAAGGACTTAAGTTGACCTTTGCCGCGCTCCATACACCCTAAGCCCTCCTCCCCAAAGGGCGATGTAAAGGGATAGTTCCCATAAATAATCCAAAACCCCCATCACACTCACCTCGAGCGTAATGGGGGTTTTACTATGCAAGCTATGGCGCCTAAGGACAGTGTACGTTCAAACAACCGCTGTCTCTTACTTCATCATCAACCATAATCAACACGCCTTAAGCACCGCAAGCCTCTTTGAACATGGCAATTTCCTGAGCGTGCCCCTCAAGGTCGTTGCGTGTTTCCAAATACAAAGGCAAAGAACGCAAAGGTTCTTGAGAAATAAATCTGACCAAACCATCAAGGCCAATCTCGCCCTCGCCAATATTGGCATGCCTGTCTTTTTTACTGCCCAGCGGGTGCATACTATCATTGAGATGGATGGCATAAAGGTATTCAAGACCGATTATCGCATCAAATTCTTCCAGCACCTTTTCCGGCTCGTCCTTAATATTATAGCCCGCCGCAAAGATGTGGCAGGTATCAAGACACACGCCCATTTGCGCCTTATTATCCACGCCATTAATAAGGGCCGCGATTTCTTCAAAATTGCTTCCAATTTCTGTTCCACAACCAGCCATGGTTTCGAGCAACAGGCGTGTTTGAGGGTTCGCTAGCTCCACGCTGTTAATGCAGGCTATGGTCTGCTCGATACCTGTTTCAACCCCTTGGCCAGTATGGTTGCCGGGGTGAAAATTATATAGATGACAAGGTAAAAAAGCCATTTTATCCAAATCTTCCTGCAAGGCTTGAAGGGCGAAAGCGCGGGTTTCAGGCTTGGCTGAACACGGATTAAGGGTATACGGCGCGTGCGCTAAAAGGGGAGCGAAGTTCTGCTCTTGCATTATTGCGGTTAATCCCGCCACATCTTCTTGCACAAGACTGGCAGAACTTCCTCCTCGTGGATTTCGAATAAAGAACTGAAAGGTAGAAGCCCCAATGCTCACGGCTTCTTCACCTGCTTTGCTAAACCCTTTGGCTATGGATAAATGACAGCCTATCTGCATATTTTCTCCCATTGTTTCATCATGCCTAAAAAAAGACATGCGCAGGGGAAATCATACGCATGTCACTAGCTATTGGCAATGGAAACTCAGCTTACCTTGAGTTCATCTCGCTTGTTACCGCTCTTACCCTGCCCTTTGCATACGATCTCTCACAACAATGGCTATGGCGTTCATGCCCAAAACAAGAAACACCAGCACGAGGGCCGTGCCGTATTGCAAGGGCATGGTTTTATCAATATCCATACCCGTCGTCGCCAAAACGTAAATATGGTTTGAAAGAGCCATGACAGGGCCGAAGAGCGAATCCACACCAGCCTTGTTAAAAAAGACCACACCAGTGAACATAATGGCGGCGGTTTCGCCAGCAGCCCTAGCCAATCCCAATATGGCTCCTGTTAACATGCCGGGCAGGGAGGCGGGCAAGATAACCTTAAAAATGGTCTGGCTTTGGGTGGCGCCAAGGGCCGAGGAAGCCTCTCTGTAGGTCATGGGAACCTGACGCAAGGCCTCTTCGGCTGTTCCAATAATAACGGGCAAGGTCAAAATCGCAAGGGTCAATATCCCCGATAAGAGGGAAATGCCAAGGCCACAATAAATAACAAAAAAGCTCATGCCAAAAAGCCCGAAAACAATGGACGGAACCCCAGCCAAGTTGTTTACGCCCAAGCGTATGATGGCCGAAAAACGCGACCGCCCCGCGTATTCATGCAGATACACCGCCGAAGCCACACCTACAGGAAAGGCTATGAATAACGCCCCCAAAGAAAGCAGGAGCGTCCCCACAATGCAAGGCCAGATACCGCCAGCGGTCATGCCTCTGGTGGGTGAACTCGTCAAAAACTCCCAACTTATGGCGGGGATGCCATTCCACAAAAGAAAAGCACAAACACCCAGCAAAGCCGCAATATTCATATAGGCCGCGGACTGTAACACACAAAACATGAGGCGCTGGTGTCCAAGGCGTCGTTTAACAGTGTTTTTTTGCATATTTTCCTGTCTTTCCCTGTAATTACTACTCTTTGCCTGCGTCCAACAATTCCCGAGGATTGTATATTTTGTCAGCAGAAAACTTCAATCCCTACGCCATTTCGACAACCCTGAGCAATAGAACCTAGGTCAAAACCTGACGGTGTTTTTCTGATATATGCATGGCAAGGACGTTAAACATGAGCGTGAAAATAAAGAGCAAAAGTCCGATGGCGAAAAGCGCGTGGTAATGTTCGCTTCGAAAAGGCGCTTCGGCCATTTCTGCCACAATGGCGGCCGGCATAGGGCGAACGGGTGAAAAAAGACTTTCGGGAATGATACCCGCGCCCCCAGCCACCATTAAAACGACCATGGTTTCGCCAATACTCCGCGACATGCCCAGCATGCAGGCCGTGCCGATGCCTGAAAAACTGGCGGGGACAACAACCTTTTTCATGGTTTCCCAGCGGGTGGCCCCCAAGGCAAGGGAAGCTTCGCGCAAGGATGTGGGCACGGCCTGCAAGGCGTCTTCCGTCACTGAACAAATGGTGGGAACGCTCATAAAAGCGAGCATGATACTCGCGTTGAGAAGGTTTTGCCCCGTATCGGCCCCGAAAAAATCTTGGAGGACTGGGGCAAGGAGTACCATGCCCACAAGACCGATGACCACAGAAGGCAAGGCGGCTAAGAGCTCTATGAGGGGCTTAACAATACGTCTCACCACCGAAGGCGCTATCTCTGACAGCCATAAGGCGCTCATTACCCCCAAGGGAATTGCCATGAAGGAGGACAACGCCGTTACACAAAGCGAGCCTATAACAAGGGGGAAAATCCCAAATTCAGGCGGGTCATAGGTGGGATACCACGACATGCCGAAAAAAAAGTTTTTCATGGACACAAAGGAGAAGACAGGCAAGCTCTCATACACGAGAAAAAGCATAATGAGCCCCAAAAACAAAAGGGAACACCATGCCACCGTTGCCAAGCACCATCTGATTATTTTTTCTTTTAAGGTATGGCTCACTGCCACCGCCTCCGCATGTAAAAGGCTCTATGCCCAAAATCTATCAAAAACAGCGTCATGAAATCTTGGACGAGGGCATCTGGTTAACCGCCAAATGCCCTCGTCTCTGAGCTATCTCTATTTTTTGGCAAGGGGGATATAGCCAACTTCCGCCACATACTTTTGACCTTTCTGGGGATCAAGCATGAAGGTCATAAACTTACCAATGCCGCCAGAGGGTTCGCCATTGGTAAAAAGGTAAAGCTCACGCCCAATGGGCCACGTATTCGCCAGAGCGGTTTCAGCCGAGGCGACAACGCCGTCTACCTTAAGCCCCTGTAAGGTCTTATTCAGATAGCCAAAGCCTATGTATCCTATAGCCTTTTTGTTTTTGCCAACGGTTTGCACCACTGTGCCGTTACTCGCTTGCAAAAGAGCCGCAGGCAACACTTTTTCGCCCTTCATAATTATCTCTACCCACGTTTCATAGGTCCCGGATGAAGTGTCGCGAGAAATAACTACAATCTTCCCATCTTCGCCGCCAACTTCTTTCCAATTGGTTATCTTACCTGAAAAAATATCACGCAACTGCTCGGATGTAAGGGCTTTGACGGGGTTGTCAGGGTGAACCACAGGCACCAAAGCGTCAATGGCGACAGTGGTCTTAAACAGTTTCACGCCGCGCTTGGCGCCCAAATCGACCTCTGTGTCTTTGACGTCTCTGGAGGCCATCGCCACATCACACAAGCCTTCGTTTAAGGCTTTAATGCCGCTTCCAGAACCACCGCCCGAAATGGCCAAAGGAATATCAGGATTTGCTGCCATAAAAGCCTCGCCCGCGCTTTGAATAATGGGCAAAACCGTTGTGGAACCGCTTATGACAATTTCTTTTTGAGCGGCGAAAGCGAGGGGCGCTGAAAGAACCAAAGCCATAAGAGCGCTTAAAATAATTGTTATTCGTTTCATATGCTTTTATACTCCATGATAAAGGGTTACCGTTAAGGACATCGGGTATAATCATGATGCTGGAAATGGCTTGCTAGCCCTCAAGGCGTTATTGTCTTAGAAACAACCATGCGCGTTATCCCCATTCATGAAACTGCACCTGTCAAAGGCACGCTCCCACAGAAAATATCGCCAACATAAACTCAGCAGGAAAAAATAGCCCAGATTAAGTTCGTTTCCAATAGATTCTCGGGGCCATTCTTCAACCGTTGTTCGAAGCATAATTTTCCTTTGTTACAACTTTATGACAACTGGCTGACGTCTTGGTGACTCTTTTGTCACACAATTGTCACATAATCTTCACGCCTTCGTAGTAGAAGGCGACTAATGTCCATAATCAGGCACAACCTACCAGCTCCCGGGATAAAAACATGACGAAACATACGATTTTAGTAGTAGAAGATGAACAAGATATTCGAGAGCTTCTGGCCTATCACCTCGAAAAAGATGGCTTTAAGGTGCTTGAAGCCAGCAACGGCAAAAAAGCTTTAGAACTGGTTCAGGCCGAAAAACCCCAAATTGTTCTCCTCGACATTATGCTTCCCGACATGGACGGCTTGAGCATTTGCCGACAAATAAAGCGCGACGCCGCCTTAAGCGCCACCGCCATTATTATGGTGACCGCCAAAGGGGAAGAAATCGATAGGATTGTAGGACTGGAGCTGGGAGCCGATGATTATATCGTCAAGCCCTTTAGCCTGCGTGAAGTGAGTCTGCGCATTAAGGCCATATTACGGCGAGGGCAACCTGCGCCCAACCATGAAGTGACAAGGCTTGGTGCCATAACCATAGACAGTCAGGCGCATGCGGTAAACATCGGCGAAACCCCCCTCATCCTAACCCTCACAGAATTCAAGCTTTTAGAAGATTTATGCCAGAACAAAGGGGCGGTTCGAACCCGCGAGCAATTGCTCGACGCCATTTGGGGACACAGTTTTGACGGCTATTCCAGAACCATTGATACCCATGTGCGCCGTTTACGCGCCAAGCTAGGCGACCACGCCGATATGATTGAAACCATCAGGGGCATTGGCTATCGAGCCAAAGGGGATTAGCCGTGGTAAATACTAAAAGAACCTTGCAAACAAAACTCTTCGCGGGGTTTGTGCTTATTACCCTCTTCGCCATAGCGGTGCCTGCCTTTTTATCGCGTAGCGCTTTGTATGATAATTATCTCAACCATGTGACGGAACACTCCTTTGAGCAAACCGCCATTATAAAAAGCCTATTAGAAACCAACCCCACCCCTGAACAGCTGCAGGCTTTGCTCAAAAGCAGTGAGCAAAACGGCAACCGCCTGACCATTATCGACAGCAAAGGCACCACCCTCTTCGACTCGCATGTTGACCGCCAAGCCCTTGCCGACATGGATAACCATAACGACAGACCAGAAGTGGAAGAAGCCAGAAGCAAAGGCAAAGGGGTGAGCACCCGTTATAGCAATACCTTGGGCATTGACAGCGTGTATACGGCGGTGACCTTTGGCGAGGGAAAAATAATCCGCCTCGCCCTTCCCCTTGCCGATGTCCACTTAAGTTTCGCCACCCACCTTTCTACCCTGAGCATCATCTTTGTCATAGCTACCATCATCTGCCTCGCCATGTCGGTTTTCATAACCCAAAGGGTGAGAAAAGGCGTTAACTCCATGGCGGAAGTGGTGGCTGAAATAGCAACGAATAAAGGGGGACGTCGCCTTACCCGTGTTCCGGGTAAAGAATTTCTTCCCTTGGCCCACGCTGTGAACCATATGGCGGAGAGCATAGAGAAGTATGTAGAAACAACCACTGACCAGCGAAGTCAACTCGAAATTATTCTGGATAGCGTGCATGAAGGCATCTTGGTTCTTAGCCCCACGGGAGCCATCCGCCGCTATAACAAAGCCTTGGCAGAGCTCTTTCCCGCCGTCGAGAGCGCGAAGGAAAAGCAGGTTATTGAAGCCATTCCCATCCCCGACCTGCAACATAAGGTAGAGCAATTTTTAGAAAATACCAGAAAAGACGACAACCAAGCTAACGTCGACCCTCTGCATTTTGAATACGGCGGGAATTTTTTGGTAACCCACCTTTCCCAGCCCGTTCTCGCCTCCCAGTCCAATCAATCGGTTGGCGCCGTGCTGGTCATTTATAACGCCACAACCATTATGCGACTGGAACGAGTGCGCCGAGACTTTATCGCCAATATCTCACATGAACTACGCACGCCTTTAACGGCCATTAGCGGCTATGCCGAGACCTTGTTGTCCATGGACAATCTTAACGACGACCAAAGGAAGTTTTCTGCCATCATTTACAAGCATGCCAACGGTCTTGCCAAAGTTATCCACGACTTGCTCGCCCTCACCCGCATAGAAAAAGCTGATGACAGCATTGTCTTGGAGCCCGTCTCCCCCTTCCTGCCCTGCCAGGAAGCCATAAAACTCTGCTCAGAACAAGCGGCCAAAAAAAACATCCGCTTTAGCCTCCATATGCCGGGCCTGCAAGGGGACGTGGTGGCAAACCCTGAGACAGGAGAAGTCAACTATCTTCCCACCTTCAAAAATGACAGCGGCAGTGAGAACCAAGAGCACGAGAATACTCAGGGGGACAAAGTCAATAAAGGCAGTGGCGGTAATAAGGACAGCGCCCATATCCTCGACATACGCCAAGAATCGAGCGGGTTCAAAGAAAGAGACAGTGCCTTTGGGGAAACTCATGCATTTGGCAGATGTGACAGCTACGGCGAATCCGCAAAGTCTGCCAAACCCAATGGGCCCAATGGGCCCAATGAGCCTAATTTGTATGATGCCCTTGGCGGGTCGAGCATAGCCGCCCCCCCCCGCATCATGGGCAACGCCCCCATGCTCACACAAGTTTTTCGTAATCTTTTGGAAAACGCCTGCCGCTATTCGCCTGAAGACGGCACCATTGTCATTAGCGCCCATGTGGCAAATAATGAAATGGTCTTCGCCATAAAAGACCAAGGCCCGGGGATAGCCCAAAGCGAATTGCCACAGATATTCGAACGGCTCTATCAAGTCAATAAAGAGCGCAACAGCGGTTCATCAGGCATTGGCCTTGCCATCTGCAAGCATATTATCCGCCTGCATAAAGGCGTTATTTGGGCCGAAAGCCCTTATGAAAGTTACGCCACCGCCATGCTCTTTACCCTTCCTTTAGAAGAACCCCTAACCTAAGCTACAATAGCCATGACAGAGAAAAAAAATAAAATAAGCACACGCCATATTAATTTTTATTATGGGAAAAATCATGTCCTTCATGACATTTGCCTCGACTTTCCCCCCAACGAGGTAGCCGCCCTCATTGGCCCCTCGGGGTGTGGTAAAAGCACTTTTTTACGCTGTTTAAACAGGATGAACGACCTTATCCCCAGCGCGAGGCTTGAAGGCGAGATTCTCCTTGACGGCGAAGATATCACCACCAGCCAAACCGATGTGGTTAATCTTCGCCGCAAAGTGGGCATGGTTTTTCAAAAACCAAACCCTTTCCCCAAAACCATCTTTGAAAACGTGGCCTATGGACTACGGGTTAATGGCGAAAAAAACGCCACGGTCATCGACAACAAGGTGGAAATAGCCTTGCGCCGAGCCGCCATATTTGAAGAGATTCAAGACAGGCTTCACTCTTCGGCCCTAAGCCTTTCAGGCGGCCAACAACAACGCCTGTGTATTGCCAGAGCCTTAGCCGTTGACCCGGAGGTTCTCTTAATGGACGAACCCGCAAGCGCCCTTGACCCCATCGCCACCCAAAAAATTGAAGAAAGTATTTTCGACCTCAAGAGTCAACTCACCATCATCATTGTTACCCATAATATGCAGCAAGCGGCGCGGGTCTCTGACACCAGCGCGTTTTTCTACATGGGCAAACTCATTGAAACCGGCCCCACGGAAACCCTGTTTACAAGACCAGCCTCAAAGCAAACTGAAGATTATATCACCGGGAGATTCGGCTAATGCAAATTAAAGAAACACAATTCGAACAGTTGCATACAAAACTGCTCATCATGGCCGCCGCCGCGGGGATTGCCCTTGAAAAAGCCTGTTGCTCCCTCCAAGACGGCGATGCCGCTCAAGCTTCGGAAGTTATTGACGGAGACATTGAAATCAATGACTTGGAAAATGAAATCAACGAGTTAGCCCTGTCCCTCATTATTCGCACTCAGCCCGTAGCCCATGACCTTCGTTTTATCATCGGCACCCTGCGCATGATTAATGACTTGGAACGCATCGGTGACGAAGCCGTAAGCATAGCCACCTGGGTCGCCACCATGAACGAGAGCTTCCCCCGACCCATCGTTCAGGCCATAACCACCCTCATCCACTCCGCCATGACCATGTTTCAACAAGCCCACAATTGTCTACGCCTAAATGACAAAGAAGGCGCCCTCGAGCTTTGTCAAAAGGACGAGCAACTCACTAACGAAGAAATAATCGCCTTGCATGAGGTCATGAAACATTTTTGCGGTAAAGTAGACAGCAAGAGCGACGGCTTGCACTATGAAGGCATGAACGCCATTCTTATTTGCCGTTCCCTCAACCGTATCTGCCGCCGCTGTTCAAATATTGGCGAACATATTTACTTTATTATTGATGGCGTGAATATAAAATACCAGCTGAACAGAGCAGGAAACTAAAAACAAAATCAGTGTTCTTTTCCTCCTTCATCCTTGTTTCTTCCATCAGTCATCCAACGGCCTGCCTCTGACCGGTAGCCTGAGGAACTATCGGCATCCGTGAAATTTTCACCATTGACTTTTCGCCTTAAACTTTTCCCCTTTGGCTCGACCGCTTTTCAACTAGTTTAGCACAGTAAAATGCAAGGACAAACTCGGAACATCTCAAGAGAACGGTAAATAAAGACAAAACCCGCAAGTCCCTTTATTTCAAGACTTGCGGGTTTTGCTTATGCTTTGTAGCCATTAGCATAGCTTGGGGAACTTATGTAGACATTGTAGTTTTGAAGTTTTTTATGACTCAGGGCAATAAAAATGACAAAGAATCCTTAAATCTCTGCGCTCATAGAGTTTCTACCGCCAATACAAAGGGTATTGGCAATGCCTGCTCATATTATTACAAATAAGGGCTGTCACCAGCAAAATAATAGTTCCCAGAAGGCAGGGAATAACAACAAACCCATACCCCAGTCCATAAATAGCCTGTCCACCCGTGACGGCGGTTAAGGCAGTGGCTCCTCCCGGTGGATGCAAGGTCCCTGTTAAGAGCATGACGGCGATGGCGAGGGGCACAGCCAAACTTACAGCTAAAACGCTTTCCGCTCCAACGAACTGGCAAATGGTCACCCCCACCAAAGCCGAGAGACAATGCCCACCAACAAGATTTCGCGGCTGCGCCAAAGGACTGGCGGCGGCGCCAAAACATAAGACCGCCGAAGCCCCAAAAGAGCCCAAAAGGAGCGGGGCCCCCACGGCATCAGCCACAACCAAGTAATGCATAAGCCCTATCAGAGCCATTGCGATAGTGCTTCCCGCCCAAGCGCGGACGACGGCGCGCCTGTCAATGGCGATACAAACCCTCTCGCCACCGCGCATCTTGCAAATAAATGTTTTCATTCCATCTTCCTTAAAACGAACCTATACAGCGACAACAGATCTCGTCCCACATCGCAACTTCATGCTCACACCGAGTAAGAACATTTGACGAAACACCTTACTTCAAGGAGTTTTCTCCAAGAGATATTTCCGAGGGAGTCGCTTCTCCAATTAATTCAAGGGCACTCTTGGTCATCTTCCAGCCAAAAGCTCGCGCGGGACTTTACCAGTCCCACATCTATAGGGTAGTATCCTATGGACATAAGCTTATTTTTCAGTGAGAAGAGTCACAGAAAACCCTTAATATGGAATTTTTTATGAGCAAGAGCATCCCTCGCCTGTCACAAGAGCATTTCTCTTTGTGTGACAATCTCTCAACAAGCGAACTTGAGTGGCTAGATACTGTCGCTGTTTTTCAACAATGGAAAAAAGGGCAATACCTTATTCATGAGGGAGATAAGGGCGAAGGCTTATATATCGTTCATTCAGGGGTAACAAAAATCACCAAGCTTTCCATTGAAGGCAAAGAGGCCATTCTCCACCTCATCTATCCGGGGGGAATAGTAGGAGAATCGCCTATCTTCCATAACGGCAAGTCTCCCATTGACGTGGTTGCTGTCACCCATGCCACCACCTTTTTTATCCCAAGCCAATCCATCTCTAGCTTTCTGAAACAAAGTAGCACCTTTGTTGTGAATATTTTACGCATGATGTCCATTCGTGAACGCATGCTTTACAACAAACTTGGCGCCGCCCAGCAAAATATGACGGCCCAGCGGCGGTTGGCCGGTTGGCTCTTACACCGCCACACTCGCTTGGATTCTGAAGAAGTCGAAACAGGCGTTAGCCAAGAAACCCTGGCAAGGCTCTTGGGCATAGCGCGCGAAACCCTCAATAGAGAACTTGTGGCCTTAAGCCGTGCCAATGTCATCGAAGTGAGCAGTACGCATATCAACATATTAGACAGAGCCGCCTTAGAGCTTATTCACGAAGCCCAATCATGAAAAAACATCTCATCCTTTTTTACGCCCGCCTCGGTCCCGCTGGCCTCTCCCCCTTCGCTCCGGGAACATGCGGCTCGCTCCTCGCCCTTTTGCTGGCTCCCTTTCTCTTTATGCCACTGCCCTTTTGGGGTCGGGTCATACTTCTCCTTGTAGTCTTTTGGACAGGAACCCTCGCCGCCACCAGAGCCGAGAAAATCTTGAAAAAAGAAGACCCCAGTGAGGTGGTCATTGACGAGCTCTTGGGGCAATGGCTTGCCTGTCTGCCCTTCGCAAGCTTAAGCCTCGCTGGCTATGCCCTCGCCTTCATCTTGTTCAGGCTCTTTGACATCACCAAGCCAAAACCCGTTAAAATAGCGGAATCCCTGCCTACCGGTCTTGGTATTATGGCAGACGACGCCGTGGCGGGCGCCATCGCGGCCCTTCTTTTGTGGGGCCTTCACGCCCTTTTGCCACAAGCTGAACTGGCAAATATTTTTTAATGGATTACTTGCTTGCAAAGTGCCAGCCAGAGACTAGAAAATAGGATAAAAAAGGACGGGGACATCGAATGCCCCCAGCTCTCGACCAGTAAAGGCAGATGACGAGGAATGGCTTAAGGACCATGAATATTATTTACAAAGGGATGTTTCTTGAAGAAGGACTTCGCCAACTCGGGCATGAAGTCACCCACCTTCCTCTGCCTGCCCCCTTCTCCTTGGCTGAAGCTCTATCCTCTACGCCCTCCCCCCCTGATATGGTTATTCTTGAGATTTGGGGCGGAATTTCCGCCCTTCCTCAAGACCTCGCCGATTGCCCATGCCCCCTTGTTGCTTACTGCATTGACTCTTCTCTTAATACGTATTGGCTTTCAGATTTTTGCCAAACGTTCGATTATATCTTTGTTGACCAGCTCGTCTCTGTGCAAGCCCTCCGAAAAAAAGGATTACGCGCTCACTGGCTTCCCCTTTGCGCTCAAGAATATTACTTCCGCCCCCCCCAAGAGCATAAACAATACGATATCACCTTTGTGGGGAGAACAACGACTTACCGCCCCAAACGAACAAATCTTCTCGCCATGCTACAAAAGCATTTTCCCGTGAACGTGGTACAAGATGTATCCATGCCAAAAATGATTGATTTATTTTCTCAATCCAAAATTGTCCTCAATGAAAACCTTTTTAACGGCCTTACCTTGCGCACCTTTCAAGGCTTGGCCTCAGGCTCCATTTTGCTGACGGAAGCCGCCTCCTCTGGCACAGAACATTTTTTTAACCACAATGAACACCTTATTAACTATACCCCAGAAACCATCCTTCCCCTGTGCAACAATATCCTCAATAATTCTGACGCCTATAAACACATTGGCACACAGGGGCAAGCGCTATGCAGGGAGAAACACACTTCAAAGAACAGAGCCGCCGACCTTCTTGCCATGGTGGGAGAGGAACAAGGCTACAACAAGAGACGGGAAAAGTCCTTCTTGACATTGAGTGACGCAAAGGGGCGTTATCGATACACCCAGCGCTTTGGAGGCTCTTTACAAGAAATACGCCATAGTTTTCAGTCAATGGCTCAACCAAGGCACCCCATGGCGGTCCAAGCCTTTATTGAACTGGGCGATATGGAAGCACGCAAAGGCAAAACCCAAGAAGCCCTCCTCGCCTATACCTCTTCCGTAGGACAAAGCCCCACCCTTGAGGCCCTGCTTAAACTGGCGTTTCTTATGGCCCGCCACAGTAATACTCAAGGAGCACAAGCTGTGCTGGCACAAGCTCTGCCTCTTATGTCAAAAGCCTACCTTAAAAAGCATTCATTTCTCTTCTCTCTACTAGAATCTTGCGCCGATGAATATGACCTTTTTCTTGTCATCGCACATGCGTATTTTTCCACGGGAAGAATATGCGATGTGGGGTTTCAAAAATCGTGGCCTGACAACACACCAGAAACAGCGCTTACTCTAGCTTTTCTCATATGGGATAAAAAACCTAGACCTGATATTTTAGATTTTATTATTCTCTGTGCAAAAGAAGCCGACGTTGAAGGGGAACTATTACCGCTCCTTACACAAGCATGGGAACGAGGACTTCTATCAAAAGCTCATACCCTATATGCGGCGGAACGTGCCCTCCAATACTATGACACCCACCTCGCCTCCCGTATGCTTTCATCAATTACAAATAAATCTCTCCCACAGTAGCATCGTTCAGAACGGTACACACCCACCTTGAGGAAGCACAAGGCCTGCCGAGTCCTTAGTATGTCTTCTTGGCAAGGCGTCTTAGCAAGGTGTCTTGTTCGGCCTTAATCCATAAGAAAAGCCCCTTGAAGATGCTTCAAGGGGCTTTTTGAAAAAAATCATTTTTCTTTATTCAGTCTGTTTATTTCCCTTCGATCGGCATAACCAAATCAGGGCTTCCGTCAGAAGACTCTTTGGGCTGTTCGCCAGCGGGAGCCATCATTTGACTGTGGCTGGCTGTATCTTGGCTGTGTCCAACATAAAAGGCCTTCCACTCGTCAAGGGTAATGATCTTATCGTTATTTTTATCAATGGCGGTAAAGGCTGTTTCCCTCATATTGGGGAATACTTTAAAAAACTCCTCAGGGGTTACCTTGCCGTCTTTATCAGCGTCAATACCAGCGAAAGATGATTCCGCGGCCGCCGCGGGATTATTCCCACCCATGGCAGGGTTGGCAAAAGCGTAGGTCGCCGCCGCCATCAAAAGAAAGCTACCGCATAAAAAAGCGATGAAAGGTTTTGGTAATGCTTGCGCTAAGGTATTCATGTATACATCCTGTCGTTAAAAAGTAGCAAAGAGCGGTAAGAAAAAGTGTATCAGTCCGTGTGAGACTTTTTTTATGAGTCTTTTGGATGAAGTGTCATACAGTGTGATATAAGCACTATCCTTCAGATGTCCAGATAACCTGCCCAGTTTTTTCTATGCCATAGCCGCCCATGGCGTCTACCCTGCGGGCAAAATCTTCGCTTCGAATAACCTCAAGTAAAGCGAGAATCCGTTCATCTTCAGCATACTGTAAAGGAATAACCAAATCATATTCTTCGCTGCCAATGGGAATAAAATCGAGACCCAAAGCATTGGCAGCCGAGCGCACCCCAAGCCCAGCATCCGCCCTGCCGGAAACAACGGCAACAGCCACGTTCATATGGGTATATTCCTCTTCGTCATAGCCTGTCATATTTCGAGGGACAAGACCCTTTTCAGCAAGAAGATAATCAAGCAAAACCCGTGTGCCGCTTCCACGCTGCCGGTTAATAAAGCGCACGTCCGGCTTATAGAGGCCTTCAACAGTGGTTATCCCTTTGGGGTTGCCCGGTAAAACAATAAGGCCCTGCTCCCTATCCACCAAACGCACCGTCATAACGGGAACATCTTTGAGGTGCTCTTGGAGGGAGGGAATGTTATAGACACCGCTTTGCGCGTCCAAAAGGTGCGAACCAGCCAAATGACAACGGCCTTCTTTTAAAGCGATGAGACCGCCCATGGAACCGACATGAGCCGAAGTAAGGGAAAAATCAGGATTTTTAACGCACAAAAGGCTCCCAAGCAGGTCAAGGGTATTATCGTGGCTCCCAATGGCGAGCAAAGCTCCGTCCACATATTTTTTGGAGCGGATAAGGCGGGTAGGGAAAGGCTTGTTGGGCTGAACGCCCTCTAAATCTTCGGGCACACGCACAATGCCATCGGCCTTACTTAAAGACGTTACCGTGCCAGCCCCTCGGGGTAAGGGTATGGCAATATACTCTTCACCAACCTTACCAAGCTTCACCCGCACAAACTCCTCCATACCCGGACGCGAGGGAATACCCTGAAAAGGCAAAGCTTCAAGGCTCTGTCGCTGAGGGACGGGCTGATATTGCCACTGCCACAATAAGGATTGGCCCAACTCTTCAAAGGCGATAATGGCGGAAACAGGATAGCCCGGAATACCCATCACAGGGGTCTCTTCCACCTTGCCCAAAACCGTTGGTTTACCGGGCATTATTTTAATACCATGAACCCAGACCTCGCCCAGAGACGCGATGACCTCAGCAGTATAATCTTTGCTCCCAGCAGAAGATCCAGCATTCACAATGACCATATGCGCACCTTCGCTGATGGCTTTTTTAATGGCAGAAGCGATGGCATCTTTATCGTCAGGGGCGATGGGATAAACGCGAGGTTTGCCACCGCAATCTTCAATGAGAGCGGAGAGCACCACACTGTTAAATTCAGGCAGAAATTTTCCGCTCGCCAATATTTCTTTGGTGGCCTTTTCAAGGGGGACAAGCTCCGAACCGCTGGGAATAACAGCAATTTTGGGTTTTTCCAGAACAGGCACCTGCAAAACACCCGCCGCGGCAAGGGCTCCAAGCTCATAGGCTCCGACAACTGTCCCCTGGGGTAACAAAATCTCCGTAGCCACAATGTCTTCGCCCATTTTACGCACATGCTGCCAAGGGAAAACAGCCTTTTCAATCATAACCCGCTCTTCCCCACCATGGCTTCCCAATGGATAGGGAATAACCTGCTCCACCATAACAACAGCGTTGGTATGCTGGGGCAGGGGGTGACCCGTGTTTATCCAAAAGGCGTCTTTGCCGATGGTTAAGCTTTTCGGACGGCCCTCAGAAGCGCCAAAGGTTTTGTTCGCTTCAACGGCAATGCCGTCCATGGCCGCGCCGTGAAAGGCCGGAGAAGAAAGTTGAGCTGTAACAGAATCCCCCAAGGTGCGTCCATAAGCTTTTTGAACGGGAACCATCTCGGTCCTAAGGGGGGTTGCATGAAATTTTTCAAGCCACAGGGCGCGGGCCTCGTCTAAGGAACGTAATTGTAAAAAAACATTTCGAGCCATAAGGATTTCCGTTTTCGTCAAACTATTAAGTAAGGGGAATCAACAAAACTTCTTCGCCAGCCAAAAGCCCTTCGGAGGATTCTGGGCAGGCTATGAGTGCATCGGCCTCCACAAGGGTGGTAATAAGACCGGACTTGCCCAAAATGGGGCGGGCCAAAGGCAGTCCACCAACCTCTCGTGGCGCCTCCAAGGAAACGCGGATATAATCGCGGCGGCCTTGGGCAGAAGCCACTGGACGAGTGAGAATAGCCCTTTGTTTGGCAAAGGTCGCAAGCCCTCCTTCACGTTGCCCCCCTAAAACTTTGAGAAGGCGCCGAATAAACACTTCTGCGCAAATTTGGGCGCTAGCCACATGACCCGGCAAGCCCCAAACGCTCTTCGAACCTATTGTACCCAAAATAAGAGGCTTTCCCGGGCTAATGGCGACCCCGTGAGCCACAATGGTAGCCCCCACATCTTTAAAGGCATGAACAGTATAATCTCGTTGACCAGCCGAAGAACCGCCAGAAACTAAAACCACATCAGCCGTGGCGAGGCCTTCGTTAACCTTTTGACGCAAAAGCTCTGGGGAGTCCCCCACCAGCCCAAGATTGACAGGTTCGGCTCCCGCCGCTTGAGTCAAGGCCGCGAGCGTGTAGGAGTTGACGTCCCTCACCTGCCCTAAGGTCGGCGTGTCACGCATGGGAATAACTTCATCGCCCGAAGAAATAATAGCCACACGGGCTTTTTTACGCACCCCTACTTCACCTTGCCCAAGGGCCGCCAAAAGCCCTATTTCCTGTGGACGCAAAAGGCTGCCTTGAGGAATAAGCAACTTCCCTTGGGGGGCGTCTTCATCATAGAAGACAACGTTGTCACCGGGCGCGGCAGGACGGGTAAGTTCAATATGTTTTTCACCGGCCGAGCGTGAATATTCCAGCATAACTACGGCGTCCGCCCCTTCGGGCAGCATGCCGCCAGTCCAAATGCGAGCCGTTTGTCCCGCTTCCACTGTGATGGAAGGTTTCTCGCCCATGGGGCACTCGCCCCTATATTCCAAAAAAGCCGGCAGGCCTTCAGAAGCGCCAAAAACATCCTTGGCAACTACGGCGAAACCATCCATGCTGGAACGATTGAAACCGGGTAAGTCTTCTGGGGCAAGGAAATCTTCAGCCAAGACACGGTTAAAAGCAAGCTCTAAAGGCACCGTCTCGCTCTCAAGGGGCGCCATGGCGTCAATATAGGAAAAAAGAGTATCAACAGATTGCAAATCAAGGAACTGCGCCACAAAAACCTCGCGAAATTAGAGAATGGCTGGGCAATAAGAGATTTACATAACAGGAAGCAGGAAGCCTTGGCAATAGCATAGTGGACAGCTAAAATACAGTAAAGTTTTTATGTCACCTTATGACCATACCACCAAAACACTGCCACCAGAAGGAATAAGTCGGCAATAGCATAAAATACTGTTCTGGCAAGGCACACCTTACTCAGACAGGTGACATGTCCCTCCGCCATAGAAGAAACTATGCCCATAGGGAAAAAGTCTCTCATGCAAGGAAATTCCCATGTGGAGCAGGAATTGAGGCACCTTATTGGCTTAGCCCCATAACAACTCAGGGGGACTCAAAAAAGAATGAGCATCGACAGATTGAGAAACATCTCTTTGGCGTAGCACAAGTACGCTAGCTTAGGAGAGCTATTCCATCAGATATTGAATAAGGTCAGACTAGGCACCAGCAAATCCAGATGGATAAGCCGTTTAGGAGGAATGGACTTGCCGTGGAAACTGGCAAGGAGGGTTTGAACGGTGAGCAAGGCCTGCAAGCTTGCCACAGACGACGCCGTGGGCGCCAATAGGCCAACCTCTTGGATAACTTTCGCGTCATCGTTCAAAGGAGCGTCGCCATACATCTGGCGCACAAGGCCGAATCCTTCGGTTACAAAGGAAACGCCGCAAAAACCTTCAAAGCCCGCCAAAGCGCCATGAACATAGGGTATTTTTAAGGCGACGGCGGCTTCGTCAAGCATAATCCGGGTGGCCACCGAGTCCACACAATCCACCATAAGGTGCGAACCCGTTAACATATGAGGCAAATTTTCTTTGGTCGCCCGTTGAGCAAAGGGAGTAATGAGCAGGTGAGAGGCGATTTTGCCAAGGTTTTCCTGCGCAACGTCCACTTTGGGTCGCCCAATGGTTTTTTCATCACAAAAAAACTGACGGTTTAAATTACTTTCTTCAAAAACATCGTCATCGCAAAGTACGAGGGAGCCAATGCCCACGCGCGCCAGCAACATACTGACAAAACCGCCAAGGGCGCCACATCCCACGATGGTCACCCGACTGCGCAAGAGATATTCTTGTTCCGCCAAGGTCAAGCTCCCGGCGTTACGCACAAAGCGTAAAGGCCACAAGCCATTGGCCATGCAGAACAAATAGGCATCTCGCAACTCAACGCCAAAGGCCATGGCGACAATACGCGCGCCTTCCATGCTGATGGTTAAGCGATAGCCAGCTTTTTCGTTTTCTTGTCCTTGGGTTTGTCCGTGGGCTTGGGCGTCATTGTGTCCCTGCCCTTGCTCCTGACCTTGTTCATGGCCTTGTTCATGGCCTTGTCCCTGTTTCTGACCATGGCAGCCACAGCCGTCTTGCCCGCCTTCTTGACCTATCCCTGAGCTCTTATGGTCATCAGGCATGCCAGTGGCGCTCGCCGCCTCATCCTTCGAAGATTCTGGTAAAGAAGGGCTTGGCAAGGCCACCTGAACGCTCATTTGCCCCAAAAGCATGCCCCGCAAGCTCGTTGGTAAAAAGGCAAAAAAAGGTTCGAGTTGTTTTGTTATGGCGCCCTTGCTTGCATGAGAAAGCAAAGGCGACTCCCAACCCGTCATGGCGGAATACATTAACCGCCCCCAACGGCGGGAAACAGCGCCAACCGTGTTTTTTCTGTAAGGGGAGTATCTAAGGTACCATGGGCGTTATTAACCATGATAATGTGAACGCCCTCATGGGGAATGCCAAAGTATGCAACAACATCTCTTACCGTGGCAGGTAAAGGGAATTCCATGGTATGCCCCGTATAGGGGTCATACCCTTCAATATATTTGCGAAGGGTGGAGCTTAATATCAGCGTTAGTTCCGACATGGTGTTCTCCTAAAAATGAAAAGCGAGGCGCTGCCCCCATACTGACAAAAAACGGCGTTGGCGAAACTCTCTCAACCCCAGATCCCCACAGTAAACAGGCCAGACCCAGCTTCAATATTCCGAAAACGGACAGACAAAAAGGTTACGGGAAAAAATACAATGCCTTGTTAATCAAGGACAAAGGTCTTTTTTGAAGACGCAGCAGAAACATTGGACGAACCGCCCTTGGTTTGTTTGCGGGCGTTCTTTAAAAACTCGGGCATTTCAGCTTCCATCTCGCGCAAGACTTCGCCCACTCTGGCCTCGGTTTTATCGGCCCAGGCGATGAGTTCTACAGCTTCTTGCGTCAGTTGTTTGGGACGCCCCCTTACCACATTGTCAGTCCGCGCGAGCAAGGTTATGCCCGTTTGCTTTTCAGCATCGTCCAGACGCCCCCAAGCCCAGCGGTAGCTCATGCCAAAATGCTGAGCCGCCTTACGCAAGGAACCAAGGTCGCGAACGGCCTTTAACAGCGCCAGTCGCCCCGGTCCCAAGACATAATCATCCTCAGACTCAATAAAAATCTTCGTCGACAGTTTCATAATGCAGTCTTACTCCGCTCTCCTCAAGAGAGGCTCTATCTTGGACTCAACAAAAGTACTGACTCCAAGACAGAGCTTATCCTATTTCTTCATAATTAGCTATGAAGAGTCTTGTCCAGCATCTCGTCTGGCATATCAAACACAACGTTATGAGGGGCTACTATCTCGTCATGGAAGAAATCAGGCAGCCTGTCAGCCGCTTCGGTGATGCCCGCCGCGCGGTTAAAGCCGATTTCCGTATTAAGAATATCCATGCCGATGGTGCCAATATCGTCTACGGTGAGGCTAAGGCCAAACTTGGCGTTTACCATGTCCACAACGGCCTGCATGGCGTCAGGGATATCAATGAGCGCAAAGGCTGTGAAAAGGCACAGTCCCGTGGCGTCGATGACAGCCGTAGCCGCCTGTAAGCCACGCGAAAGTTCAATTTGTCCTTCGTTGCTTAAAGGATCCACCGTACCGCCAACCCCTAGGATATTGGCAGTAATGGTATAGCCTGCCGTATGGTCGGCTCCCATGGGGGTGGTGGCGTAGGTTACGCCAATGCCCTTGACGGCGCGCGGATCATAAGCGGGCAAACTTTGGCCCTTAACCGTGGGGACCCTGTGCATTCCATAGACGCGGCCCGTGGTTTCTGTACCACTGCCGATAATGCGGCCCATGGGCGTGCCTTCGCTAATTTCCTTAACCATGGCGATGGCGCCTTCTTTGTCGCCAAAGGGCAACACGCCAGCGTCCATGGCAACGGCCACAGCGCAACCAACATCAATGGTATCAACGCCAACATCGTCACAGACCTTGTCATACTCAGCGATAACATCAATATCGTCTATGCCGCAGTTCGGCCCAAAAGACCACACGGTTTCATACTCAGGCCATTTACCCACAAGTTTACCGTCTTTATTGGGAAACAAACCGCTACAACGAATGACACAGCCAGACATACAGCCGTGGGCAACCTGCCCTTCGCCGCCTCTTTCAACGGTAACTTTATTCAAGGTCTCGCCGGAAACATTCTCATGCCCGCCAAACTGACCAACCCTAAAGTTATGCGTGGGCAGGGCTCCGGCCTCGTTTAAAATATTCACCAAAACGGCACTACCATAGGTAGGCAAGCCCTCACTGCACACGGGGTGGGTAGCTAAGGCTTTGGCAAAACGTCTGGCAGCGGCGGTAAAGGCCTCTTTATCCTTCAAGGGGTGCGCCTCGCCGCCTTGCGGGTCAATGATAATGGCTTTGAGTTTTTTAGAGCCCATAACCGCCCCAACCCCGCCTCTGCCCGCATGGCGAGAAGGACGGCCTTCGGGGTCCGTAAAGGCGATGGTGGCCGTGGAAAGTTTAAACTCACCCGCCCGTCCAATGGAGATATAGCTCATCTTGTCGCCATAGCTTTCAGCAAGCTTGGCAACAGCGGCATAGTTGTTGAGGCCGGTGGCTACGGAAGGGACAAGCTTGGCGCTGTCTTTGGTAAGCTCAAGCTGATACCAATCCTCTGCGGCTCCTTCAACAATAATTGCCAAAATACCAAGACGAGCCAGATGTCCACCCGGCTGACCGCCTGAGTTGGACTCTTTTATTCCGCCCGTCAAAGGACTTTTACACCCAACGGAAATTCGGGCTGAGTTGGCGCACATGGTGCCACCCAACATGCCGGGAGCAAAAACAAGCTTGTTGTGAGGCCCAAGGGGACTGCATGTTGCTTTTACTTCGTTCGCCACAATGGCCGAGGTAAGTCCGCGACCGCCCATGGCAGCGTATTGAGCTGGAATTTCTTCAAACGTACACGTCTTTGTTGTCATATTTACACGCAAAAATTTAAACATAGTCTCTCCTGACAAAAAATGTTGAAACTCTCCAAAGGCAAACACAGCAAGCCTTTCACAAACTCAATGGACCACATACAAGAAAAACATCCCTATATGCTTTTATAGTTCATATGAATCATACCTACATATAATAAGACCCGCCACAACCGTCAAGTAAAAATATTGTTCGCTACGAAGGATGTTCTTCGCTGGGCTGTTTTTTGATGGAAGGGTCTACCCTATCCGAAACGCGCTGCGCACCTGTTCGTCAAAGGCGTTGCCCCTCCGGGACGCCTTAATAAGACTTTCATAAGGGGGCAAGGGCGCAAGAACTTAAGCAAAGAAGTATGAAACCCAAAAAGGGGAGGATGAAAACAGGGGAGATTAGGATAAAATAGTGCAAAAAAGGACGATACGTCGAGCCATGAAAGCCCAAGACAAAAAAAGGCGAGGGATAAGAAAAAAAGAAACCTATCAGTGATGGCGAAAGCCGACTACCCTTGATAGCAATGAACAAAAGGAAGGGAAAAAAGAAGAAGTTGACCGGAATGAGTGGAGAAAAACAAGGGCCTATACAATAGTTTCCCTGAAGTATGCAAAGGTTAGGGCGCGTCAACCACCTCAATCAGCACTTCGCCTTCAAGGCCAAGGGACTTGGCAAGTTCCACCTCGTTATCCACGCTGATGGCAACGTGGACGAGACTGCCGTTATCCATGGCAAGGCGCAGTTGCATACCGCTTCCCACCAAATCCATACCATAAACCCTTGCCTTGCTATTTTGACTCACAGCCGAAGAACGAGCCAGAGTGACAGCAAGAGCGTCGCCAGTCTGACGTAGGGTGGCAGGAAAGATGATTTCTCCTTGCCGAAAAAGACTGGCCTCTTCGGAAAGTTCAGGCACAAGCTTCCCATCAAAAAGCGTAATAAAGCGACTGCAAAGCTCCACCGCTAAACTGCGATCGTGGGTCGTAACAATGAGGGAAAGCCCGCGCTCTTCATGGAGCATGCGAATGAGACGTATAATTTCGCCTCGGGCTCGAAAGTCCACACTGGCAGTGGGTTCGTCAAATAAAATAACCTCGGCGCCCGCGGCTAAGGCTCTGGCTATGCTCGCCCGCTGGGCTTCGCCCCCCGATAATTTTTGGGCAGGAGCCTTGGCAAGATGAGAAAGCCCCACCACATCCAAAAATTCCAGCACCTTGGCTTTGCGCTCCTTGCCTCGCACCCCTTTAATCTTCATGGGGTATTCAATGTTATAGGCAAGGGTCCCCGTAAACATAATGGGCGATTGCGGAACCCACACCACCCGAGAGCGCAAGCTCACCCCTCCTTTGCCAATGACCTGCTTCCCTTCGAACCCGATGATCCCCGTGGTGGGAGTGTCCATGAAGGACAATATTTTCATGAGGGTGGTTTTGCCCGCTCCGTTGGGCCCTAAAAGGCCATAGATGGTCTGCGGTTCGATAATAAGTTCAGGAATATCCAAAACAGTGCGTTCGGCGAAAACACGGGTAATATGACGAAGGGAATAAAGGGCTATCATCGTTATTGCTCCAGCTTGCCCTGCACCAGCGAGAGCACGGCATTGAGGCTAAAACTGACCATGAGGAGCACCACGCCAAGGGCAAGGGCCAAGGTAAATTCTCCTTTGTCATACTCCAGAGCCATGGCGGTGGTCATGGTTCGGGTGTACCCCTTAATATTACCCCCCACCATCATGGCTATGCCCACCTCGGCTATGCCTCGCCCAAAGGCCGCGCACAAAGCCGCCACAATGGCAAACCGCCCTTCCCGAATAACCGCCACAGCGGCTTGAAAGCCCGAAGCCCCGAGGGTGAGAGCCGTTTGCCTATAACGATAATCAAGGCGACTTAAGGCCGCGAGAACAAACATGGTTATGAGGGGTAAAATAAGGAAAAACTGACCCAAGGCAATGGCCTTGGGCGAATACAAAAGACCATATTCACCAAAGATGCCCCGCCGTGAAATAAAAAGATAGAGCAAAAGACCAATGACCGTGGTGGGAACCGATTGCAGAGTATTGAGAACAAGCACCACAAAACGCTTGCCGGGAAAGCTGAAATTCGTGAGGGAAAAAGCCAAGGGGATGCCGACGACACTTGCCCCTAAACAAGCAACAAGAGTACAGCCCAGCGACAAAAAAACAATCTGCCACAGTTCCGCGTCTCCGCTTACAATAAGCCCCATACCCGAAACGAGGCTATCCACAAACATTTCACCCATACCAACTCTCAAGTCATAGCTAAAGACAGCTTTTTTACCCTCGCCATAAAACGCCAGAGTTTAAACAAAGCAGGGGCATGCTTTCAGCATCTACCAGAATATACTATCGAAAAAAACATATATTAAGAAAGGTCTTCCTGCAAGGCTCGCCGTTTCAGTAAAATCCATGACACAGCCCGCTTATAAATCAAAAAAACCGCTGACCCATAAAGAGCCAGCGGTTTCAACACAGTAGGGTTGACTATTTCGCAGGAATAGCGTCAGGGAAGAAGAGCTGCTGCCCTTCAAGCTTATAATCAGTGATAAGCTTTTGGCCTTTTTCAGAAACAAGCCATTCGGCAAATTTCGTTGCGGCCTCAATTTTTGCAGCAGGATGCTTCTTGGGGTTTACGGGAATAACGCCATAGGGGTTCAACAGGCCAGCGTCGCCTTCCACAATGATTTCAAGGGTGGTAGGGGTAGACTTGCCAAATTTTTGCTGGATAAAGGTACCACGGTCAGACAGAGCGTAGCCTTCTTTTTCTTCAGCCATAAACAGGGTTTTACCCATGCCCTGGCCAATACTCATATACCAAGCACCTTCTGGCACTTCAAAGGTAAGTGTTACTTCTTTGCCACCTTTGGTTACTTTTTGCTCAGACTTGCCGAGCTTTACACCAGAGGTTTTCCACAGAGCCAATTCTTTGGCATGGGTTCCGCTGTCGTCACCGCGTGAAATAAAAGGAGCTTTTTTATCAGCAATGGTAGCCAGCGCCTTATCAACGGATTTTTCACCTTGAATACCAGCGGGGTCAGCTTTAGGGCCAACAACAACAAAGTCGTTGTGCATAACAGCGTAACGCTTGGTACCAAACCCATCGGCAACAAATTTTTCTTCGCGAGCGGTGTCGTGAACAAAAATAACGTCAACGTTACCATCTTCACCATCGCGAATGGCGGCGCCTGTGCCTTTGGCAATAACCTGAACCGTAATGCCGGTATCTTTGGTGAACTCAGGCAAGAGGAATTCAAGCAGGCCGGAATCACGGGTGCTGGTGGTGGTTGACATTTTAATGGTTTCACCCGCAAAAGCCGCGGAACCAAACAACATAGCGAAAGTTAGAGTCAAAGCGACAAGAATTTTTTTCATATGAACTCCCTTGTAAAGTGTAATTGATTTCTCAAAGATATATGCCTTATTCTGAATAACTATATCTTCTGTTCAGAATAAGCAAGGGTGATATCATTCCAAAAAATGCATAGTACTGTTGCCTCATACCTCTTTATTGTGCGCCAAACAGTATATATCTGCCATTGTAAGCTTGGAAAAGTCTTTAATAGCCAAAAGAAAAAAAATGCCGTATTCTTGACGAAGTAGCACATAAACATCCGGTGTGGCATCAGTGACCTCAGAGATTTCGGGGTGACATCAGGGATTTCGGGGTGAGCTTAAGGCCTCGGGGGTGTCTGGCCATGGACATTGGAAAACGCCCAAGCACCTGCCATGTGCCCTCTAGTATCCGTTAACGACAATAAGCACCATGAAAGTTCTGTGGCGCCCTAAGAATATTACAACCACCCTTAAGCCGCGCGCCTCTTTGCCGCATGGGTCCCAAAGGGTACCTTTTTCCAGCGGATTTTATAGGCCTTTACACACCGTCAATTTTTTTCTCGTTTTGATAATGTGTTTAATATCCACACCTTACCTTCCCCACCCACCTACCACGACCATATGTCGAGATTGACATACTTTTTATCATCTTCTTTTTCGTGTATATAGGGATGGGGTCTGGTGTTGAGTTTTTCACCATCCCAAAGCTAGCAAAAATCATAGTGGATTGTCTCAATTTATTATCCTAATCTATTTCCACAGTTTATTGCGCATATTTGTGCCACACAAGGCAAAGGAGATTGTATGAGCTTATCACGCAGAACATTTCTGAAGCTCTCTGCCGGAACAGCAGCAGCCAGTGTATTTGGCGGTTTGGGGATTAACCTCGCCAGCGCCGAAGACCGCGCGGCCCTCACCAAGTTTGAGGACACCGAGGTCACCACCACTATCTGTTGTTACTGTGCCGTAGGTTGCGGTGCTTTGGTTCACACCCGGAAAAAAGACATGGTTGCTGTGAACATTGAAGGTGACCCTGACCACCCCATTAACGAAGGTAGTCTCTGCCCCAAAGGCTCCGCCTTGCGCCAGCTCAATAATAACAAAGAGCGCCCCGCAAAGCCCATGTACCGCGCCCCTCATTCAAACGAGTGGAAAGAAATGGAATGGGACGAAGCCTTGGATACCATTGCCCTACGCATTAAAGAAACTCGCGACAAAAGCTTTACTGAAAAAAACAGTAAGGGTGAAGTAGTTAACCGAACCGAAGCCATGGTTTCCCTTGGCTCGGCGGCTTTCGATAACGAAGAATGCTGGACCTATCAGGCATTCTTGCGATCCCTTGGCCTGGTGAATATCGAGCACCAGGCGCGTATCTGACACAGCCCCACTGTACCGGCTCTGGCAGAGTCGTTCGGACGCGGCGCGATGACCAACCACTGGGGCGATATAGCCAACAGTGATATAGTGTTGATGATGGGTTCAAACCCAGCTGAAAACCACCCTATTTCTTTTAAATGGATTATGCGGGCTAAAGACCGCGGGGCCAAGCTTATTCACGTTGACCCCCGCTATACCCGTACTTCCGCCAAAAGTGACATCTATACACCCCTGCGGGTTGGCTCTGATATTGCCTTCCTCGGTGGCATGATTCGCTATATTCTTGAAAACAAATTGTATTTTAACCAATACGTCCTTGATTATACCAACGCCTCCCTCATCGTAGGCGAAAAGTTTACTTTCAAAGACGGTTTGTTCGCTGGTTTTGACAGCGAGAAACAAAGCTACGACCGCAGCCAATGGGCCTTTGAAATGGACGAAGCGGGCGTTCCCAAACGGGATATGACCTTAAGCCACCCCCGTTGCGTTTTCTCGCTCTTAAAAAATCACTACAGCCGCTACGACCTTGATACGGTCGTTTCGGTAACAGGAACCCCCAAGGAAAAACTCCTTGAGGTCTATGACCTCTTTGCATCAACGGGCAAGCCCAACAAGGCCGGAACCGTTCTTTACGCCATGGGCTGGACTCAAAAAACCGTGGGCGTGCAAAACATTCGCGCCATGGCCATGATCCAGCTTCTTTTGGGCAACATCGGAGTCGCCGGAGGCGGCGTTAACGCCCTGCGAGGCGAAGCCAACGTTCAAGGTTCCACCGACCAAGGCCTCCTCGCCACCAACTGGCCCGCCTACCTTGAGGTGCCCAATTCTTCCATGGCGACCTTTGAGCAATACAAAGAAAAAACCACCCCCGTCAGCCATGACGCCATGAGCACCAACTGGTGGAAAAACAAACCCAAATACGCGGCGAGCTTTTTAAAAGCCATGTATACCGACGTGGACTTGGAAACCGCCTATAACTGGATGCCTAAGCTGGACGCTGATAAAAAAGCGACCTACTACTACTGGCTGTCTCTTTTTGACAGAATGGACAAGGGCGAATTCGAAGGCGTTTTCGCTTGGGGTATGAACCCTTGTTGTTCCGGCGCTAACGCGGGCAAAAACCGTAGCGCCCTGTCTAAAATCAAATGGCTGGTAAACGTAAACCTCTTTGATAACGAAACGGGCTCCTTCTGGCGCGGCCCCGGCATGAATCCCGAAGAAATCGGCACCGAAGTATTCTTCCTGCCTTGCGCCTGTTCTTATGAAAAAGCCGGCTCCGTTGTTAACTCAGGTCGCTGGCAACAATGGCGCTATAAAGGGCCAGACCCCTTAAACGGCGTTTTGCCTGATGGCGACATCATGGCGGAACTTGCCGCCCGCATTAGAAGGCTCTATGAAAAAGAAGCCAACCCTGTCTTCCCCGGCCCTGTGCTCGGTCTGAACATTGACGACTGGGTGACATGGCACGGCGACAGGCCTCACTATGAACCTGAAAAAGTCGCCCGCCTCATGAACGGTTACTTTATGAAAGATACGGTCATTGACGGCAAGACCTTTAAAGCCGGGGACAACGTTCCCGCCTTTGGTCAGCTTCAAACCGACGGCTCCACCTGTTCCGGTTGCTGGGTTATGTGCGGCGCCATCCCCGAAGACGGAAAAAACCTTATGATGCGACGGGATAAGACCCAAACTCCAGAACAAGAAAAAATCGGACTCTATCCTAACTGGACATGGGCTTGGCCCATGAACCGACGCATTCTGTATAACCGCGCCGGTGTAGACAAAACAGGTAAGCCCTGGAACCCAGATTTACCTGTCATTGAATGGAAAGACGGCAAATGGGTCGGTGACATTGTGGATGGCGGCGGCGCCCCCGGCACGAACCACCCCTTTATTATGCAAACACACGGATTTGGCGCTCTTTACGGCCCCGGACGTGTTGACGGGCCTTTCCCTGAGTTTTACGAACCCTTCGAGTCGCCCCTAAAGGAACACCCCTTCTCCGGACAACGACGCAACCCCACCGTTGTGCCCTTTGACGGCGAAACATTCTCCGAAGGCGACCCCGATTACCCTTATATCTGTACCACCTACCGTGTGACAGAGCACTGGCAGACAGGTCTTATGACCCGCCGTCAGTCCTGGCTTACGGAACTTGAGCCACAGATATTCTGCGAAATTGACCCCGAACTTGCTGAAAACCTCGGCATCAAGGGCGGAGAGTGGATAGACCTTACCAGTCGCCGCGGCAAAGTCGCCGCAGTGGCTATTGTTACCGAACGCATGCAGCCCCTTATGGTCAACGGGAAAAAGGTTCACACCGTGGGCGCTCCCTGGCACTTCGGCTGGCTCGTGCCCGATGATGGCGGCGATTCCATCAACCTCTTGGTACCCTCCATTGGCGACCCCAATACAGGAATCCCAGAGTCAAAAGCCTTCATGGTCAACGTGAGTAAGCAAACCAGAAAGGCAGGGAGGTAAGCCATGGGTAAATCCATATTCGTAGATTTGACACGTTGTCATGGCTGTCGTGGCTGTCAGGTTGCCTGTAAGCAGTGGAAGAACACCCCCGGTGAAAAAACCGTGAACTGGGGCTCCCACCAAAACCCCGCCGACTTGACCTATCAAACCATTCGTTTGGTCAGGTTTTCTGAGGCCAAGGTACTTAGCCGAATCGGAGATGAAGAACCCCGCCTTGAGTGGCTCTTTTTCCCCGAGCAGTGTCGCCACTGTTACACCGCCCCTTGTAAAACCAAGGCCGATGAATACGACAAAAAAGCCATTTTCCATGACCCTGAAACAGGCGCCGTGGTCTTTACCGAGAGAATGCGGCATCTGAAAGGTGACGCCATTCGCGAAGCCTGCCCCTATGACATTCCCCGCACAGGGCCCAAAGGAAAAGACTCTAGCAAATGCGACTTTTGTTTCGACCGCATTTCCAACGGCCTTATCCCTTCCTGTGTGCTGGCTTGTCCCACGGGCTGTATGAACTATGGCGAAGACTACGAGATGATTGCACTTGCTAAACAACGTCTGGAAGAAGTACGCAAAGAATTCCCCAAGGCCTACCTTGGCGATGTCAAAAACACCCGCGTTATCTTCCTCTATCAGACGGACCACCGACTGTACTACCAAGACCCCATCGACGGATAATCTTGGTGATACTATAATACAACTCCAAACAGCTCCTTGTCTTTTCAAGGGGCTGTTTGCTTATGGAAGGGGGCCAATTCACTTCTCCTGAGTGAGCCCCCGCCATGCTGGGCGCAAAGCCCAAATTCGCCTTGACAGCGCAATATTTTTCTTCATATTAGTATACAGGATTCCACGAGATAGGGTGTTTTATGAAAGAAAAAGATAGACAGTTCAGTCTTTTCCTTTTACTCATATCCAGCGCTCTCCACCTCTTTGAAAAGTAAAATGAAGACGAAGACAATGACGAAAGGGACATGTCCTTGCTCCGCCTCGCTCCCATCCGCAAGAAGCTGCAAGAAATTGTGAGGAAAACCTTCAGAAAAAGGGTTTTCTAGGGAGCCTCTAGGCAAAAGCGCATAGCCTGTAACATTTTATATGAGGGCCGCTTTATATAATGAAGGGCCTAGCAACAAGCAGTCATCTCCGTCACCCATGCCAAGCTGTAAATCAACAGGTCCTTGGCATAGGATAGGGAAAACCTGTCCCCATTCTCTGCGTCATATCGCGGTTGTTTAATTCCTAAATAAAAGGGTTCTCACATGGCAAAAAGAAGCGATCTCAAGCGTATCATGGTCATAGGCTCTGGCCCCATTGTAATCGGGCAGGCGGCGGAATTTGACTATTCCGGCACTCAGGCAATCAAAGCCCTTCAAGAAGAAGGATACGAAGTTGTTCTGGTGAACTCAAACCCCGCCACTATTATGACCGACCCAGAACTGGCCGACAGAACCTATATCGAACCCATCGAGCCAGAAACCGTCGCCGCCATTATACGCCGTGAAAAGCCCCACGCTATTTTACCCACCATGGGTGGACAAACTGCCTTGAATACCGCCCTAAAGCTTGCTGAATCAGGTTTTCTGGAAGAACAAGGCGTCGAGCTTATCGGGGCAGACACCCACGCCATCGCCACCGCTGAAAGTCGTGATTTATTCCGCCAGTGCATCGAAGGTATCGGTCTTAAAATGCCCAAGGCCTTCATTGCCCGCACCATTGATGAAGTCCGCGAAGTAACCAAGCACATCCAATTTCCCATTATTTTACGCCCAGCCTTTACCCTTGGCGGGGCTGGCGGCGGTGTGGCCTATAACATGGAAGACTTGGAGGCTATTGGTTCCTCCGCCCTTGCTGCCAGCATTAAGAGCGAAGTTTTAGTCGAACAAAGCGTCATCGGCTGGAAAGAAATTGAAATTGAAATGATGCGTGACAGCAAAGACCAGAGCATCATTATTTGCACCATTGAAAACTTTGACCCCATGGGTGTTCACACGGGCGACTCCATTGCCGTGGCCCCAGCCATGAGCCTCTCCCAAGAAGAATTGGATATTATCTACGCCGCCTCTAAAAATATCATGCGCGAAGTGGGTATGATTGGCGGAGCCAATATCCAATACGCCCTCGACCCCAAAACCAGCGAGCTGGTGGTCATTGAAATGAACCCTCGGGTTTCTCGCTCCTCTGCCCTGGCTTCCAAGGCAACAGGTTTCCCCATTGCCCGAGTCGCCGCCAAATTAGCCGTTGGCTACTCCCTCGATGAACTTGAAGACACCGCCACCGGGAAAAAGCTCGCGGAATATGTGGCCAATATCGATTACGTTGCTGTTAAAATCCCCCGCTTTACCTTTGAGAAATTCTCAGGTGCCAAAGATGAATTAACCACAGCCATGAAAAGCGTTGGCGAAGCCTTAAGCCTTGGAAGCTCCTTTAAAGAAGCCTTGCAAAAAGGCTTGCGCTCATTGGAAGCCGGAGTTCAGGGCTGGGGAAGCAATTACCGCGCGAAACTCCCCACTCAAAACGAAATCTATCCTTTGTTGCGGGTGCCCAACTCTCGCCGTATTTTCGCCTTACACCAAGCCATGCGCATCGGCATGAGTATTGAAGATATCTACGAAGCCACCGCCATCGACACCTGGTTTTTAAATGAACTGAAAGAAATCGTCGAAATGGAAGGCCGACTTCGTGATTTTGCCTTGGCAAACTCCATGACCGCCGACAACCAAGAATTGCAGGCCCTCATGGTTGAGGCGAAAACCATGGGCTTTTCCGACGCCCAGCTCGCCGAAATGTGGAAGCGTCCCCTGCAGGACATACGCGTATTGCGCCAAGCCCTCGGGTGTTCACCAACCATTCAGGAAGTTGTCACCCATGCGGGCAAAGAAGACAGTTCTTCCTCCTACTACTACTCGTCTTACAAGCAAGGCGACTCCCTAAGTATCCATGACAACAAGAAAAAAATTATCATTCTTGGCGGCGGGCCAAACCGCATTGGACAGGGCATTGAGTTTGACTATTGCTGTTGCCACGCCTCCTTTGCCCTAAGAGATATGGACGTAACCGCCATTATGGTCAACTCCAACCCCGAAACAGTTTCCACCGACTTTGATACCTCCGACAGACTTTATTTCGACCCTCTCACCTTTGAAGATGTGATGAATATTGTCGAAGTGGAACAACCCGATGGCGTTATCGTACAGTTTGGCGGGCAAACCCCCCTGAACTTAGCGGTGCCTCTCATGCGAGCTGGCGTGCCCATTATCGGCACCTCTCCCGACTCCATCGACAGAGCCGAAGACCGCGAACGCTTTCAGGCCCTTATCAATAAACTGGGTCTTCTCCAGCCAGCCAACGCCATCGCCATGAACCTTCACGAAGCCTCTGAGGCCGCTGAGGAAATTGGCTATCCCGTGGTGGTTCGCCCTTCCTATGTTCTTGGCGGGCGCGCCATGATGGTGGTCTATGACACCGTTCAAATGACCTCCTACTTCCGCGAAGTTTTAGGTGAAACAGCGCCTGAACACCCCATTTTGATTGACAAATTCCTTGAGCACGCCACCGAAGTTGACGTAGACGCCCTTTCAGACGGAACGGACACCTATGTAGCGGGTATTATGGAACATATCGAAGAAGCTGGTATCCACTCCGGCGACTCCGCTTGCATTTTACCCCCTCACACCCTCTCCCCCGAAGTCATTGATGAAATCAGCCGCCAAACCAAGGCCCTTGCTCAGGAGTTAAAGGTTGTCGGTCTCATGAACATCCAGTTCGCTGTGAAAGAAGGCAAAGTCTATATTTTGGAAGTGAACCCTCGAGCTTCACGCACGGCCCCCTTTGTTTCAAAGGCAACGGGCATCCCCCTTCCTCGCCTTGCGACCCAAATTATGATGGGCGCCAAAGTGAGCGAGGTGGCTCCTCAAAAACCCCTTGAATACGCCTATGTTTCCGTTAAAGAAGCCGTCTTCCCCTTTAGCCGCTTCCCCGGCGTGGATATCCTCCTCGGCCCTGAAATGAAATCCACAGGCGAAGTTATGGGCATCGCTCCTTCTTTTGAAGAAGCCTTTATGAAGGGTCAGTTGGCGGCGGGTCAGCGACTTCCTCAACAAGGTAAAGTGTTTTTCTCGGTCAATGACCATGACAAGCTTTCCGCTGTTCCCATTGCTCGGTTATTCCACGAACAAGGCTTTGAAATCCTCGCCACTTCAGGAACAGCTAAATTGCTCAAAGAAAACAACGTCCCCTCAACCCATGTGCTTAAAGTATATGAGGGACGCCCTAACATTGTTGACCTTATCAAAAACCACGAAATCGCCCTGGTGGTCAACACCGCCTCAGGCAAGTTAACAGTGCGTGACTCCAAGGCCATCCGCGAGAACACCCTGCTCTATGATATCCCCTATACGACCACCCTCGAGGGAGCGAAAGCCATCATTATGGCCATAGCCGATGCCAAAAAGCACCCTCTCAGAGTCTTTAGCCTTCAAGAGTATTACACGGCGCACAGCAAGCCCCAATAACACTCAAACCTCCCCTACTCAAAAAAGAGGCTTCGGAGTTTTTCCAAAGCCTCTTTTTTTGCCTTTCATTGACATGCACCAGAGTGTCCTCACGTTTTCAGTCCTCGACTCTTGCCCTCCTAGACGGATTGCCACCACCGCTCGCTTCGCCCTGCTACTTCCTCACCACTGTCATAAAATTCTGCTCTATTACCCATAAGTCAGGGGAGAACAGTGGGGGCTATGAAAAAACAGTGTTTACTTACGCCCCATTAGAACATAATCAGTTATAAAGTCAGCTAGTTATAGAAAGTTTGTATTACCAGACCTTGACTTTTATTTTCAAATACCCATGTTATAAAGATAAACAAACCTCAAAGCAGTGCCCAATTCTAGGGCAGACACAAGGAGATATA
>CAZYJQ010000008.1:0-1734 GCA_964647835.1 uncultured Desulfovibrio sp.
CGTGTTTACAGCATGGCGGATGTTTTATGAGACTTGCCGTTTTACAGTTTGACCCCGTAACGGGTGCTTGCGAGGCCAATGCCCAACGGTTGGTCGAGCTTGTTAAAAAAGCTGCTGAGCAAGGAGCGGAGCTTTGCATCGCGCCGGAACTGGCTCTTTGCGGGCCAAATCCCATGGACTTTTTGCTACGGCATGATTTTATCCAGTCTTGCCAGCGGGCTTTGGAGTATTTAACCAGCGAGCTTGGAGGTCATGCTGACCTGCCCGCGCTTTTACTGGGCGCGCCTTTAATGAATCCTGTGCCCCATGGAAAACAACTTCATAACTGCGCAGTTCTTATTGATAAAGGCAAGCAGTCTGTGGTGAGCCGCAAGGTTATTATCCCCTGTGACAACGCCTTGAATGACGGACGATATTTTGAAGCGGGGCTGTTTTCCGGCGTGTTGCAGTATAAAGGCTGGCGGTTCATTGTTACCATTGGCGAAGACCTCGGTAAGTCCGCTAATATGCTCTCTCATGGGCACGACTTTGACCCTGTTTCAGAAGTTATGCAGTCGAGCGGGGGCGACGTGGTGCTTAACCTCGCGGCCACCCCTTTTACACAAGAATTTCCTCGGGCCATGGAAAACGCCTTGGCTAGCCTTGCAAGGCAACACCATGTTCCTGTTGTTTTCGCCAACCTTTGCGGGGGCTTTGATTCTCAGGTTCTTTACGGCGGGAGCTTTATGGCGGGTATTGACGCAAAAATTATTGCTCGAGCCGGTTATTTCGCTGAAGAAATATTCTTAGTTGATTTGGGGGATTTTAATTCCCTTGCCCCTGCCGCTCCTCCTGTTTTGTGTAATGAAGAATTACTCTGGGATGCCCTTGTTCTCGGGGTGCGTGATTATGGGAAAAAATGCGGATTTAATAAGGCTATGCTTGGGGTTTCGGGCGGTATTGACTCAGCTCTGGTCTTAGCCATAGCCGCCGAGGCCTTTGGCCCTGAAAATGTGACGGGGGTTATGATGCCCTCGAAATATTCAAGCCAGGGAAGTGTGGATGATAGTCTTATGCTTGCCCAAAAATTAGGGGTAAAGACCGTTACCCTTCCCATTCTCCCTATGGTGGAAAGTTTCACCTCGTCCCTTGCTTTGGTTCGGGAAGATCTAAAAGGCTTAACCGAAGAAAACCTTCAGGCGCGCATTCGGGGAACCTTGCTCATGGCTTATGCGGGAGAAGAGGGCGCTGTGGTTTTGAACGCTAGCAATAAGTCGGAAACGGCTTGCGGTTACAGTACCTTATATGGCGATAGCGTGGGGGCCTTGTGTCCCATCGCGGACATTTTCAAACTTCAGGTCTATGAAGTTTGCCGTTGGTTAAACGAAACCCGTGGCGAGATTATTCCTGAAATTATCTTGGAAAAAGAGCCTTCGGCCGAGTTGGCTCCTGATCAAAAAGACACCGATAGCCTGCCGCCCTATACTGTTCTCGACGGTATTTTAAAAATGCTTATTGAGCAGGGATACGGAGTTGATGAAATTGTCGGCGAAGGGTATAGTCTGCCCCTCGTACAGCAGATAGTAAAGATGGTGCAGCGAGCGCGCTTTAAACGCCAGCAAGCGCCTACTGTTTTGCAAATGAGTAAATTTCCCTTGGCATTAGTGTGGCGCACGCCCATCGCGTGTTCCGTTGCCTTTGGGTAGCTTTAATAGGTTTTTGATAAAGTGTATAATTGCGAAGAGGGTGTATAAT
>CAZYJQ010000008.1:1834-48296 GCA_964647835.1 uncultured Desulfovibrio sp.
GGGTAGCTTTAATAGGTTTTTGATAAAGTGTATAATTGCGAAGAGGGTGTATAATGGATGATATGATGGCTGACATTTTGCCTTGCGCGTCTTGCGGTGGAACCAAACAGACTGTCGAAGATTCAAAGCCTGAAGGGCGCACCGCCGATGTTTACCGTGTGGTATGTTCATGCGGCGCGGCTTCGGCAATGTGGTCTGTTACCCCTACGGCGGCTGTTCGTTTGTGGAACAGGTATATGGCGGAACCCAGCAAAGATTAAGGAAGTGGACAAAGGCCTTTAAGGCGTTGCCCTTTGCTTTGTTTTGAATATGGTCACCTTGAGCTAACAGGCTGGCGCGTTAACAGGTTATTACGTTAGTATGTGAGTAAGGTGACAGGGTTAGTGTGCTTTTAGATAGTCTTTAAAGGCGTTTTTTGAACGTCTATTCATAGGGTATGCCCGAAAAATTAGCTAGAGAGCTTTTTTTCGGGCATTTTTAATTTTCCGATTTCTTGATTTTTTCGATTCATTGAGTATTTTCCATGGACTTTTTATGGAAGCGCGAAATCTGTGCCTTTTCTCATTGAAGGGAATTTCTACCCTTTTTTCCTGCTTCTTGAACACCACTCCCAAGATTTTTCTTAACTCTTTCGAGCCTTCGCCTCTTCATCTTCAACTTTTTCCAAGAAAAGTTTCTTATATGGTGACCTTTCCTGCCGCGATTCATCGCCTTTGGGCTTTGAAGCAGAGCAGCCAAGGCTTCAATGGCAGAAGAAGCTTTGTGACTCTCCCTCGCTGGGGTCAGGAAGAAAGCCAGTAGCTGGCCCGGAGTTTTGGTCAGGTTCTTATTGGGATTTTTACTGGAATTTTACCGAGAATTTTAAATGACCATTGGAGCATTGGCCCTACGCCAGTCTGCTCAAGGTTTCGCGAAAGCGTGACAAGGATATGAGAAAACAAACACTGCCAGTGGCAAAGAGAGCGGCGAAGGACTTCCAGATAATGCCAAGGCCGGCTCCCTTAAAGATAATGGATTGTCCTAGGGCCACAAAGTGGGTAGTGGGGGCGAGCAGCATAATGTGCTGGATGATTTCTGGCATGTTTTCGCGGGGCGTGCTACCGCCGGAAAGCATTTGCATGGGGAGCAGGACAAGGAGCAGGAGCATGCCAAATTGCGGCATACTGCGGGCTATGGTGGCGAGTAAGATTCCCAGGGAGGTGGCGGCGAAGAGGTGAAGAGCCGCGCCGCATAAGAAGAGTGCCCTCGACCCTTCGATGGGAACTTGCATGGCGATTTGTACGACCAAAACAAGGGAAACAGCCGTTGAGAACAGCACCACGAGCCCCATGGACCAAATCTTCGAGACCATGATTTCTAGGGGAGTTACGGGCATGGCGAGGAGGTGTTCAATGGTGCCGTGTTCCCTTTCTCTGATAAAGGCCGCCCCTGTGAGGATAATGGAAAGGGAGGTGACTTGGTTGATAATCTGCACGACCGCGCCAAACCACGACTGGGTGAGGTTGGGGTTGAAGCGAGCCCGTAAGGACAAATCCACAGGGTATTCAATAACTTCCCGATAGCGTTTGGTGAACTGCGTTATTTCATCAAGGGCAATCTGGCTGATATAACCACTGCCCACAAAGGCTTGGCTCATGCGGGTGGCGTCAACGTTCAGCTGAAGACTGGGTTGTATGCCGCGCAGGACGTCGCGCTGGAAATTGGGCGGAATGTTTACGATGAAAGTATAGTCGCCGCGATCCATGGCTGTATCAATGTCGCTTCGTTCTATATGGTCCGGGGTCAAGAACATGGGGGGGTAAAAACTTGATTGAATTTGTAGGGAGAGAGGCGATATATCTTCATCTACAAAGGCAAGGGAGGCTTTGTGAATGGAGTCGGGCACAGCCGTGGCCGCTGTATAAATAGAAAAGGTAAAAACATAGATAATAAGGCCGATGAGAACGGGTTCTCGGGCTAGACCCCACAGTTCTTTCACCCCAAGGCGATATATATTGGCAAGGGAGGGCATGGCTAGTCATCCTGTTTTTTGAGCAGCATAATACTTATGCCAATGAGGAGAGGGATGGTGAGACACAGGGCTTTAAAAGACGCATAGACATCAGGCAAGGCAAGGGATTTATTGAAAATTCCTCGGCTGATAACGAGCATATGTGTGGTGGGGTATATTTCGCCAATGAGACGACCAAACCCCTCTTGGGAAGAAACCGTATTTAAAAGACCGGAAAACTGCACAGCGGGAAGCATGGTGAGAATGAGAGTGCCGAACATGACGGCGATTTGGCTTTTGGTGAAGGAGGACATGAGCATACCGATGCTGGTGGCGCAAAAACAATAGGCCACAGCCGCCAGGAAAAGAGCCAGAAAACTCCCTTTCACGGGAACGTCAAAGCCCACCACAGCCATGATGACCATGAGTAAAAAACTTAAAAGCGCCAAGAGCACATAAGGAATCTGCTTGCCGATGATAAATTCCGCTTTGGTTAAAGGGGTTGTGTACAGGTTAATGATGGAGCCAAGCTCTTTTTCCCGCACAATGGAGAGAGCGGCGAGCATGGCGGGAATCATAATAAGCATGAGGGGAATAACCGCCGGAACCATGGCAGGGAGGCTTTTAACGTCGGGGTTGTAGCGGTAGCGCACTTCAATAGAGGCAGGATTGGTAATTACCTGACCTTGTCGCTCTCTGGCAAGAGTCACAAGCCATTCTTGGTGCATGGCCCGTACGTAGCCTTGAATGGTTTCAGCCCGTTGTGGCATGGAACCGTCAACCCATACGCCGACTTCCACGGGATCGCCGCGCTGAACTTTTTTGGCAAAGCTGGGGGGCAATTCAAGGGCCATGGCGATGTCGCCATTGCGCATGCGCTGGTCAAGATCGGCGTAGTCTTTTAAGGGGGGGCGTTCTTTGAAATAACGCGAGCCCGCTATGTTCAGGCTGTAGTTGTGGCTCAAACCCGTCTGGTCTCTGTCAAGGACGGCAAAGGTTAAATCCTCCACATCCATGGTAATACCATACCCTATAACCGTCATAAGAATGAGCGAGCCCAAAAGGGCAAGGGTGGCGCGGATGGGGTCGCGCCGCAATTCAAGATATTCGCGCCACATACAACTAACAAAACGGCCGGGGTTAAAATAACGGCTTATGGTGTTTACCAAACTTTGCAAATCGCCCTGAGTTTTTTCTGGGCTTTCAGCCGTTTGGGGTAGCTCTGCTATTTGCTTAATGGACGAGACGGCAAGGGGGCTGTCGCTTCCGCCAGTGGCGCCCGCTTTCAGCAGATAGTCCACAAAGGCCTCTTCCAACGTCTCCACGCCGCACTTAAGTCGTAAAGCTTCGGGGGTGTCGCTATCGAGCACCTTGCCCGCGTGCATGAAGGATATGCGGTCACAGCGGGTGGCTTCGTTCATAAAGTGGGTGGTAATGAAGATGGTGACTTTATCGCGCCGTGAAAGTTCGATGAGATAGCGCCAAAATTCGTCCCTGGCCACTGGGTCAACCCCTGAGGTGGGTTCGTCTAAAATAAGGATTTCAGGCGAGTGAATGAGGGCCACGGCGAGGGAGAGACGCTGGCGCACTCCCAAAGGTAAATTTAAGGGGAAAGCTTCGGCTTCGTCACGTAAGGAAAAACGTTTGAGCATTTCGTTGACGCGAGTCTCAATTTCGTTGGGGGGCAGGTGAAAAAGGCGAGCGTGGAGGACAAGGTTTTGGCGGACGGAGAGCTCGTCATAAAGAGAGAAGGATTGGGTCATATAGCCAAGTCGCCTTCTGATATTCATGTCGTTGGGGTCAACCTCATTCCCAAAAAGCCAAACTTGCCCTTGAGTGGCGGGTTGCAGGCCCGTCAGCATTTTCATGGTGGTGGTTTTTCCGCAACCATTGGAGCCTAAAAAACCGAAAATTTCGCCGCGCCGTATGCGAAAACTCACATCATCCACCGCTGTAAAATTACCATATTTTTTGGTCAGGTTTTGGGCTTCAATGGCGATGTCGCTGGCATCATGGTCTTCGGGGAGGGGGCTGAGGGTAACAGGGACGTAGTCCTTGGTTAGCTCACTGGGCAAGAGGGTGATAAAGGCGTCTTCAAGGGTTTGGGTTCGGGTTGTGGCAAGGAGCTCGGCGGGAGAACCCGTGGCAAGAATGCTTCCGGCGTTCATGGCCACAAGCCAGTCGAAGCGTTGCGCTTCGTCCATATAAGCCGTCGCCACAATGACGCTCATGTGAGGGCGAGCCTCGCGAATGGTGCGGATAAGATCCCAAAACTGGCTTCGGGCCAGTGGGTCTACGCCAGTGGTCGGTTCGTCAAGGATGAGCAGGTTGGGATCGTGGATAAGGGAGCAGCAAAGGCCGAGCTTTTGCTTCATACCGCCAGAAAGTTTGCCCGCAGGACGGTCAAGGAAAGGGCGAAGTCCTGTGCTTTCGGTTAGCATATCAATGCGGCGTCGGCGTTCAGCGGCGTCATGTCCAAAAAGTTTACCAAAATATTGCAGGTGCTCTTCAATGGAAAGGGTTGGGTAGAGGTTTTTACCAAGCCCCTGGGGCATAAAGGCGATGTCGTTACAGACAAGGGAGCGGTGTTTGTTGTTGCGCATATCGCCGCCAAGGACTTCGACAAGGCCTTCTTGCACGGCTCGCGCTCCTGCCAATAGAGAAAGCATGCTAGACTTACCCACTCCGTCAGGCCCGATAATGCCGATGGTTTTTTGACTGGGAAAATCAAGGGTAATGCCGTCAAGGGCCGTTACCGTGCCGTAGGTGAGTCGCACGTTTTCAAGACGCGCGCACAACAAAGGGGAGCTACCTTGGGGAGTGTTCATGGGCGGGGTGTCTTTGGAGGGACTATTTTGAGGGGGGCTGTCCGGGTGAGGGTTTTGCCCTTGTCCGAGAGGGGCGGTCATTCTGCCCCCGTGGTGCTAGGGGAGGGCGAGTCGATAGTTGGGTCGCCGTTTGATGGGGAAGCGGGCAAACCTTCCTCTAGAGGAGCAGGCTTAGCGTCAGGGTCAGAAAGGGGGCTAGCATCAGGTATAGAGGGCGGAGAAGTATCAGGGCCAGCTACGGCGTCAGAGACGGGAGCAGGGGGGATATTGGTCGCTTGGTGCAAGACAAGCTCGGCAGGCCAGTCGGTATCTGGCGAAGCTTTAACCCAAGCCACGCCGGGCAGGCCTGTTTTGACATACTGAATATAATAGCGCAAAAGGTCGCGGTTAATTTGGGCTTTGATTCTAAACATGAGCTTTTCACGTTCAGAATGGGTTTCGACAGTTTTGGGGGTGAATTGAGCCACGCTTGAAACAAAGGTAATGTGAGCGGGGATGGGATATTCTGGAGCGGCGTCGAGAACAATTCTGGCTTCGTTGCCTATTCTTAGGCGTCCAGCCTCGGCAGAGGGCAAGAAAAAAGTCATATAAACATCGGATAAATCAACCAGATTGAGCACCTTCCCTCCGGCGGGTAGTACTTCGCCCGGTTGCGAAACACGATATTGAATGCGCCCGTCACAAGGGGCCAGCAGGGTGCTGTCCGTAATATCCGCTTGAATGCGACCCACGGTTGCCTCGGCGGCTTTGACGTTGGACTCGGCCCCAGCGGTTTCGGCTTTGGCGGCTTCAAGGGCGGCTTCGGCAACGGTAACTTGCGCTTTGGCAGTAGCGACAGCGGCTTTGGCGCCAGCCACAAAGGTTTCGTCATCGTCAAACTGTTGAATGGCCACGGCTCCTGTTTTCGAAAGCTTTGAGGAGCGGTTGAGGCGACGTTGCCCTGCGTCCAGCTCGCTTTCTCGCTGTTGAACAATAGCCATGGCGGCGTCGCGGTCGCTTTCGCGCAAAACGATATTGGCCTTCGCCCTTGCGACGGAAGCAATGGCGGCATGCATTTGAGCCTCGGCCTCGTAAAACTGCGCTGTCAAAACATCTGTTTGCATAACCGCGAGAGGCTGGCCTTTGGTGACAAAATCCCCCTCGTCCACAAGGATTTGTTCGATACGGCCCGCAAGCTTGGTGGCAATGTCGATTTCCGTGGCTTCAATGCGTCCGTTTCCCGTATAAAAACCGTCGGGGATAGGGCTCAAGCTTTTAGTCCAAAGAACATAGATGAGGGCGGCGCATAAAAGGCCGATAAGGGTGAGCTGGCGGGGGGATATTTTTTTCATGGGCGACCTCATCAGGGTAATGGCGACAAAAAAACAATGTCGTCAGTTATTACGAACACCAAACCGAAGAAAAGAAGCCTCGGACATATTACTAAGGTACTCCTGTTCACCTGTAATGTAAAACGGAGCGATACAGTATATAAATATGCCCCCCGTTGGCAATTGACTGAGGGCAAATCACCAAAAAATAAAAATATCTCAAGAACTCTATACAGAGGATAAAAGATTGTGTATATTGTCACAAACGCTTTGTCTTCCAATGTTTTTGTAAAAAAGACTGCTATATCACAGCGCTAGGGCATATGTTTGTAGCTCTTTGTGATAAGAAGGGATGCAGGCGTTGAGCGACAAGGTCCTTTGGGTCAAGTTGTTAGTGCAACGATTACCTAGACACGAGGTGTTGTAACTTCCCCGTAGAGTAAGGAGCAAGGCTTTTGCCGTTCCTTAGGTTCGTATTCCTTCAATTGCTGTCTCTTGAACGGGTTTCCCTTGCATTGGTGTTTTTTGTTACTAAGATTCCCAAACAGGCTGACTGTCTTAGCCTTAAATATATTTAAGACAAGCCTGTGTGGGTGGCTGCGATTACGGCTGGTAATCCCTCCAAAAGGAGGGCAAAATCAATGCCCTTATTCAGCCTGGTAACATGAGAAAATGGCACGATATAAAGGTTGTTGGACGCTGTGATAAACAGTGAGCGACAGCCTCTTAAATAAATATATTTCCTCTTGGGTTATAACGCTATGCCTGTGATGAATTTTCTTCTTCTGGTGGCAGGGGGTGTGTTGGTCTTTGGCGGTCTTTTTTTCGCTGTCAAAGGTCGGCAACGATTATTCTCGCTCCTTGGGGGCTTAAGCTTAGCCGATTTGGGGTATCTTATTATTGCCCTCGGGCTAGGCGGGGCTGGCGGATTTTTGGCTGCTGCCTTGCTTGCCTGTTATAATGGTTGCGCGAGGGGAGGGGCTTTCGCCTGCCTCTACCAACTGCAACGCCGTTCTGAAAATGGGAGCGGTTCGCTGGAAGGCATCGCCAAGGCGCATCCGTTGTTAGCCGTTCTTTTCAGTGTGGCTATGTTCGCGGGCATGGGCATCAGTTTCTTTTTCACACCTGAAGCCAAACCCTTTCTTCTTTCCCTCGCTCTTCAATCCAGCTCTTTCCTTCTCCCTTCGCTTATGGTCGCCGCCAATGTGGTGGGCGTTGTTTTAACCCTTAAGGGCGTGCATACCCTTTGGGGCAATTCTTCCTATGTATACTTGCGTGATAATTCGGGCTGGCTGACGGATTGGCATAAGGGCGCAAAGCTTCCCGCTTGTTTCATTGTCCTCATCGCTCTCATGGGCCTTTTTAACCATGAGTTTGTCATGTTGTTAAGCGGCGGTTCTGAAGAGATTCATCCGTTTTTCAACAACTTTTTCGTTTCATGGCATTCTTCAACGACCTTGCTCTATGGCGGCGCTGTGGCGGTTTTCGCCTTGGGTTTTGTCAACACACAAGCTCGCAATATTCTCGCCGTTGCGCTATCAGCCTTGGCTTTTGTCCTTATTTGCATGGATTCGTCCCTAGCTCCCCTGTCCCGCTATTTTGGGGTCATGGTTTGCGGGGTGGGAACGGTTGTGGCCCTTTACTCTTGGGGTTACATGCAGGGAAGGACCTTTAACTCCGCCTACTATGCCCTTTTACTCATTATGTTCGGTTCCCTGAACGGTATAGCCCTTGCCGAAAACTTCGGTGGTTTTTTTGTATTTTGGGAACTCATGACTCTTTCGTCCTACATCCTTGTGGCTTGGGATAATACTGACTCCGCTCATGCCGCCGCTCGGAAATATTTTATCATGTGCAGTGTGGCGGCGGCTGTTATGTTGCCCGGTCTTCTGTTGTTTTGGTCAGAAACGGGTATTTTGGATATTGCCATGCTCTCGCAAGGCGCGCGCGATTTCTTAAGTTTTCCTGCCATAGGTAGTATCGTTGTGCTCTTGGTTTTTGTGGGCTGTGGCGTTAAAGCCGGTCTTTTCCCCGGGCATAGCTGGTTGCCAGATGCTCACCCGGCGGCGCCTTCGTCCATCTCCGCCCCTTTGTCAGGTGTACTTACCAAATCGGGTGTTTTCGGCATTATTCAGGTGCTTTTGGTTGTGTTTGGCGTCCGCATTTTGGGCGTGGATGGTCTCGGGGCGACGGGGCAGCTCGCTGAGGGTCTGGTCGCCAGCGGTTTAGGCGGAGCCATTGAAGGGGCCATTGAAGGAACTATTGCAGGAGCTGTGAACCAAGGCGAGGCCTTGGGTACTGTTCTAGGTGCCGCAAGTGACACTGGCAAAGCTTTGGCACAAGGGGCCTTGTCAGATTACCGCGTTCCCTTCGAAGGATGGATTTTATGTGGTTTGGGCCTCGCCACCATGTTGTATGGCGAGTTTATGGCTCTGCGCCAGCGTGATATTAAACGTCTTTTGGCCTATTCCACCATGGGGCAGATTGGTGAAATTTGCATGACTCTCGGGCTCATGACCTGGCTCGCCGCCGCGGGTGCCCTCATGCATGTTTTCAACCACGCCATTATGAAGGACCTGCTCTTTTTATGCTGTGGCGCCCTTATTTTACGGTCGGGCTCACGCAGTTTAAGCGACTTGTCGGGTCTTGGTAAGGCCATGCCTTTTACAGCTACCTGTATGGTTATCGGGCTGTTGTCCATCTTGGGGCTCCCTCCATTTTCCGGCTTTATGAGCAAATTTATGATGCTCTATGCTTTGGCGGATATCAGCCCCTTCCTCGCGGGCTTAATGCTCTTGGCCAGCATGGCAGGCTGTGTTTATTACACAAGGATTATTAAAACCCTCATATTCGAGCCTTATAAAGGCCCAGCTGTCGAGGAAGCACCCTTAAGCATGCGCGTCAGCATGGGACTTCTGGCGGGTTCTTGTGTTTTCTTGGGACTTTTCCCCAGTGTTCTGGTCAATCTTGTGACCCCCATCTTCGCTTCCCTGCAAGATGTTGGGGCCTTTCGCGATCCTGTTATGGCGCAGTTTGCCATCCCCTTGCCTCGTTTGCACTGGCCTGTACACAGCATTATTTTGCTCCTTGGGGCACTGGTTCCTGTGTTTTTGCGTCATGACGCGCGCAAGGCGGGGCAAGCCGCGGCAGGGCTGTTGGCCTTGGCGGCCTTGGTCATACTCTTCCAGATCAATAGCCTCTCAACCCTCTCCTTTGGTTTTGCTTTATTCGTGGCTCTCATTGGCTGTGTGAATATGGTGTATTCCATGGGATATATGGATCACAGCCATACCCAATGGCGTTTTTACTCCTTTTTCCTGTGCATGACGGCGGGTCTTACGGGGGTCGCTACGAGCGCGGATATTTTCAATTTCTTTATGTTTTGGGAAATCATGAGCTCATGGAGCCTGTATTTCGTCATTGTGCATGAAGAAAACGAAGTGGCCCTGCGCGAAGGGTTTAAATACTTCTTCTTTAACGTGCTGGGCGCGGCCTTTATTTTCCTCGGCGTTGTGCTGGTTATTAACTGGAGTGGTGGCGCTGGCTTTGAGACCATCGCCAAGGCCTTACCCGCCATGAGCGGCGGCCAGATTGGCAGTTTCTTTGCTCTTATGAGCGTCGGCTTTGTTATGAAGGCCGCTCAACTGCCCTTTCGTATTGATATCCAAATGCACCCCGCCAGCGCGCCAACTCCTGTATCCGGCTATATTTCATCGGTTCTGCTCAAAAGTTCGCTTTTCGGGCTGGTGAAATTGTTTCTGGGCCTCGGGGGCGGTGTTTTGGCGCTGGAAGCCAGCCGTCATCTCTTGCCTTTCACCATGGACATGGTGGTTTGGATAGGCGGCATAACCATTGTTATGGCAGGGGCTTACGCTGTTTTTCAAGATGACATAAAACTTGTGCTCATTTACTCCACCGTGAGCCAGCTTGGCTATATGGTGGTGGGCATAGCCCTTGGCACTTCCCTTGGAGTGGCGGGCGGTCTGTTACATGTGGTGAACCACATATTCTTTAAAGACCTGCTCTTTCTTGTGGCGGGGGCGGTTATTTTCGCCACATCCCGCCAGTCCATGAGCGGCATGGGCGGCCTAGGCGCGCGCATGCCTATAACCCTTGGTCTTTTCTGTATTGGGGCTGTTTGCGTTATCGGGCTGCCTCCCTCCAGCGGATTTACCTCAAAATGGATTTTATACCATGCCCTCATGGAAGAAGGCTATGTTCTGGTGGCTATTTTGTCGCTGGTGGGGAGTGTATTAACCCTTGCCTATATGACGAAAATGTTGCACAGCGTCTTTTTGGGGCAACCTGCCAAGGGACTTCAAAGGGTGCAGGAAGTACCTCGAATTATGCTGTTGCCCATGGGTATTATGGCGGCTGGTTGCGTCATTACAAGCTTCTTCCCCGGTGTCGCCCTTATTCCCATTAATGGCATCGTAACGAGCTTTAATCTTCCGCCCCTTGATGTGGCCCTATGGGGAATCCGTTCAGGCGCGAGCGCTTGGAACGCGACCTTGGCTACGGTCATGATGGCAACGGTATGGTGGGCTTCAAGCTGGTTTATTAAGCGTTTCACCGTCAAACAGCGCGTTACTGATATTCACGTTTGCGGCATCCCCCCTGCGGAATTGCAAAGCGGTACCATGCCCAAAGATATTTATAGCGCCCCTGTGAGCCTGTTTCAGCGCTGGCGCGCAAAACATGCCAGGAAGGAGGGCTAGGCCATGCAGGAATTATTCTTTGATATACAGCAGTTTTGTTGGGCCTTTATACATTTATTGGTTTTTCCCGGCGGTGTTTTCGCTCTTTGCGCGGGTCTTTTGTTTAAAGGACTCGACAGAAAGTTTGAAGCGAGGCTTCAGCGCCGTGTGGGGCCGCCCATTGTCCAGCCTTTTTTTGACTGCATAAAACTCCTCACCAAAGAGTCTATGTTGCCTGAAACGGCTCACCGCGCCATCTTTTATATGGCTCCCGTTATCGGCTTTGTGGGCATGGCTGTATGCGCTTCCCTTCTCCCCATTCCGGGGGTGAGCAAAGGCCTTGCCAATATGGGCGATATGCTGGTGTATTTTTACCTGCTGCCCTTGCCGGCGGTGGCCTTGATGGTGGCGGGATCTTCCTCAAGCTCTCCCTACGGCGCCCTTGGTTTTTCCCGAGAAATGACCATTATGTTCGCCTATGAAATCCCCTTGCTTATCATTGTCTTAACCATCGCTATGCTGGTTGGCGGGGGCGGTTCGGCTGAATTCTCTTTGGATAAGGTCGTGCAGTTCCAGTGGGATAACGGACAACTGGCTTTTACCTGGCAGACAATCCCCGCCTTTATAGCGTATTTGCTATTTTTGCCCGGCACCATGGGGGTTCCGCCCTTTGATATTCCTGAGGCGGAAACCGAGATTATCGAAGGCCCGCTGTTGGAATATTCCGGCGTTACCTTGGCTCTTTTTCACCTCACCAGCGCCTTAAAAATGATGGTTGTGCTGGGCTTTGGGGTGGTGATGTTCTTGCCCGGAACCCTGCCAGAAGCGTGGCCCGGGAGTATGGTTCTCAACCTTTTATGGTTCTTGTTCAAATGCCTGTTGCTCATGCTTGTTTCCATAACCTTGGTTAAATCAGCCACGGGGCGTTTTCGAGTCGAGCAGGCCTTTGCTTTTTATCTTAAATTTCCCACAGCGCTGGCTTTGCTGAGTTTAGCGTTGGTTTGGGTTGGCATATAAAGGAGACGGCATGTCATTAACAGCCCTTGCGTCCAGGTCTCCCTGGCTTTATCGAATTAACGCGGGTTCTTGCAACGGTTGCGACGTAGAGCTTGCGACAACGGCCTTTATTCCTCGTTTCGACGTTGAACGGCTGGGGTGTAAGTATTGCGGTAGTCCGCGCCATGCGGATATTGTTCTTATTACCGGCCCCTTAACCCTGCGGGTGAAGGACAAGGTTTTGCGTGTTTGGGAGGAAATTCCTGAACCCAAAGTGACCGTGGCGGTGGGCATTTGTCCCATAAGCGGCGGTGTATTTCGTGGCGGGCACTCCATTGAAGGGCCCCTCGACCGTTATTTGCCCATTGACGTCAACGTGCCGGGATGTCCCCCAAGGCCGCAATCCATCATCGAAGGGGTTATTATGGCTGTTGGCATCTGGCGCGAGCGCATGGAGCAGGGCGCTCTTGTGGGAGGCGGTTATGTTCAAGTTTCTTAAAATTTTGGCCAATAACGTCTTACAAGGGCCTTCTACAGAAGACTTTCCTTTTAAGGAGTCGCCGACCCCGACTCGGTTTCGCGGGCGTGTGACCATGAACCCTGAGGTCTGCGTTGGCTGTTCTATCTGTAGTCATGTTTGCCCTGCCGATGCCATTCGCATTATCGAAAAGAAAGACCATTCAGGCTACGATTTTACCATTTGGCACAACAGTTGTTCCCTGTGCGGCTCGTGCCGTTACTATTGCCCCACCAGCGCCATCACCATGACTAACGACTGGCATAACGCCCATAGTCAGGCGGATAAATATACTTGGGCGGAACACCATGAGGTTCCTTATTTTAAGTGCGCTGGCTGCGGCACTCCCATTCGGATGTTGCCGCCTCACGTGGCGACGAGGATTTATGCCCACAGCCCCGTGGACATGTCGGAACTCTTGGAATTATGCCCGCAGTGTAGGCAACTTGCTACCATTAAACGTGAAGGAGAACGGCATGAGCCGGACAATCCAACTAACTGAGCTTCAAAAAACTCTTGATACTGAGCTTCATAGCGTCGCCGATTATTCTTGTACCTGGACAGAAGATGTGGCAGGAAACCGCTTTGGCTGGCTTCATCTGCCCGATCCCTTTCATCTTCTCTCGGCCGCGGCGATTATGAACAAATATAAAGCCCGTTTATTAACCATTACGGCCTTTGCCGAAGAACGGGACGACCAGGATAAAAAACGCCGTATCGCCTACCATTTTGTCATTGAAAATACTGTGGTGACCATTACCATTCGTATTTATGACTCCTTGACCTTTGAGAAACTCCCTGTTCCGTCCATTACCTCATTGTTTCGCAACGCTGACTGGAATGAGCGCGAGTTTCATGAAATGTTTGATATTGATATTATTAACCACCCCAATCCCCAGCGCTTGTTTTTGGACGAACGTCTTGACGCGGGCATTATGAGCAGTCTTATTCCTTTTTCCACCATGTCTAACGGCATGAGTAGTCAGGGGCTTTGGGAGCGGGTTATGGAAGAAAAAGCGGGGTATAAGCCTTCCCTTGGTTCCGGGGCTAATAATAAGGCCCTTGAGGCAGGAGACAAAGCAGACCCAGAACAGGCGGATGCCCAGCAAGGGGATGGAATGATAGCTGATGACCTGTCTCAAAGAGAGCCTGTGTTTACTCCTGTGAGCGCCACGGCTCATATGACGGAAGGGGCACGTCAGCCTCTATCAGAAGAGGCTACGCAACCCCATGCCCAGCAGTCTGCATCACAGGCAAGCAAGGAATAAGAGTATGAGCGATTCATTTGATACCGATAAAAGCTTTTTACTGCCCATTGGCCCTGTGCATGTGGCCCTTGAAGAGCCCATGTATTTTAAGCTCGACCTTGACGGCGAGCGGGTGAAAAATGTGGAAATTACCTCGGGCCACGTTCATAGGGGCATGGAAGCCTTGGCGGCCCGTCGAAATTTTTTCCAGAATATCGTTTTAACCGAACGGGTTTGTTCCCTGTGCTCCAACAGCCACCCCTTTACCTATTGCATGGCCATTGAAAACCTCGCCCAAGTAGAGGTTCCGAGGCGAGGGCTGTATTTGCGCATGCTGGCGGAAGAAGTGAAACGAGTGGCCTCGCACCTCTTTAACGTAGGCATTATGGCTCACGTTATTGGCTATAAATCACTTTTTTTACACGCTATGGAAGTTCGCGAAATTATGCAGGACGTGAAGGAAACGGTTTATGGCAACCGCATGGACCTTGCCGCCAACGCCATTGGCGGGGTGAAGTATGACATAGACGAAAGTCTTATGGGCTTTGTGGAAAAAAGCCTTGATAGATTAGAAAAACACCTTGGCGAAATCATTGCTATTTATCGCACTGACCCCATGATTATTAGACGGACGCAAGGGGTTGGCGTCATTGGGGCGGAAGATGCCATGAAATATGGTTTGGTTGGGCCGGTGGCTCGGGGAAGCGGTGTCGCCATGGACGTTCGCCGTGACGCGCCCTATGCCGCCTATAATGAACTGGACTTTAAGGTTATTACCGAACCGGGGGGCGACGTGCACTCTCGCGCCATGGTTCGCCTGCGTGAGGTGGGCGAATCCGTCAACCTCATTCGCCAGATTATAGCGAACCTGCCCTCGGGCCCTTGTAACGCCAAGTTGCCCCATATTCGCGAAGGCGAGGCCGTGGCGCGCAGTGAAGCGCCTCGGGGCGAGCTTTTCTATTATTTACGCACCGATGGTTCAGACGTTCCCTTGCGCCTTAAGTGGCGGGTGCCTTCCTATATGAACTGGGAGGCCCTTGAGGTTATGATGAAGGATTGTACCGTAGCGGACGTATCCCTCATTGTGAACAGTATTGACCCTTGTGTTTCCTGCACCGAGCGTTAAGTATGCATGAAACGGTTTTGGCCTCGTCTATTCTGGCTCTTCTTCAAGACACTGTAGCTGAATATGAGGCTAGGCATAAGGATTCCTCTGTGGAGGGGAGTCCTGGCCAATCACAGGGGAAAAACCTGCGGGTTGCTGAGGTTGTCTTGCAGGTGGGCATTTTGGCTTGTGTGGAGCCGCAAACCCTACGAGGTTGTTTTGAGATAATGGCCGAAGGAACCGTGGCTGAAAAGGCGACTTTGACCATTGAAAGGCAGGCCATGCAAGGCCGTTGCCCTGATTGTGGGAGGGATGTGGAAACCCTCGAGCTCCGTTTCGCCTGTCCTTTGTGCCAGTCCGAAAATGTTGATTGGCAGGGCGGGCAGGGCATGGAGATGAGCTCCATCAGGGTGGTGGAAGATTCACCCGCTGAGACAGTCAAGGCGACTACAGTGACCAAGCTGACCCAAGTTGATTACTCCAGTTAGACCCTCTAAGCCAGTCCTTGAGGCTGATGGGCCGGAAAAGATGTAAGGGTAGGGAAGGGTATTGTATCGTAAATTTCGATGGTGTTATTTGACTAGAGCATGCTGAATGAGCCTTTTCGGAGTGATATTGTATTTTCGGGCTGTTTTCGGGCCTAGTTGAGGACTCGATGTGCCTTAAAATTTGATGAACCTTTATGAGCCTTTTACGGACCTTTGACGACCATTAACGAACCATTGACGAAATTTTGCCTTATTGGATAGAAACAATGTCCTGCTGAACAGGGAGATATAAACGTGAATAATGATAGATATGTTATATACGCCAACGCGGATAAATGTAGAGGCTGTCGTAAGTGCGAGCTGGCTTGCATTGCCTCCCATAACTTTATGACCATTAAAGAGGCTGTGAAAGCTCGTAAGGAACATGATCTTGAGCCTCGTGTACACGTGGTTAAAACGGATACCATTAAAATGCCGGTACAGTGCCACCAATGTGACGAAGCTCCTTGCGCCAACGTATGTCCCACGCAGGCTTTAGTGCAGGACGGGAGCGGGAACATTGTTATGCGCACTGAATATTGCGCTGGCTGTGGCCTTTGCGTCATGGCCTGCCCCTATGGAGCTATTTCGCGCACTTTTGTGAAAATAACCGAAGAAGAAAAAGCTCGCTTAGGGCGTGATGAACCTCGCTTAGTGGCTGTGCGTTGCGATTTATGTGAGGAGTGGCGTCAGTCTGAAGGTAAAGAGGTGGGTGCTTGCGTTGAGGCTTGCCCCGTTGGCGCTCTTCGCATGATAAAGGTTGAAGAGTACAGGGCTATTATGGATGGCGAAGCCATACCTCACGAAGAACTCGACCCTGATGAAGAAATCAAAGAAAAGGACACGGGAAGCCGAGCCAGACAGGCCCTTGTTCAAAACGCTTAATTGTAGAGCATGCCTTTTTGTCAAAAGCCCCAAGCCTTCCTGGGGCTTTTTTCTTTGCCTAAGCGTGTAAAGTAGGGTAACCTAACTAGACCAAGAGAATAACCGCTCTACCCCATGATGTCTTATCTTTCTCTGTGGGGAGCGTGTAGAAAAGCTTACCTACTTTGAGTTTTTCGTCCTTATCTGTCTTGTGTATACTTGTTATCCTTATGGATAATCTCCATCTGGCAGATATTTCTCTGAGTTCGCCTGTTTATGGCAGAGTCTGACTCCTACTTTTCATAGGCATACAGTCTCCTCTTTTTTACAACGGACCTGGCAGAGGATTGCAACGTCTTTACTCTTTCGTCTTCAGCCGTGTGGTTAGATAAGTTTTCTCTATCTTGATAGTACAGTGAAGGGAAAACTTGTGTCCGAAAAATAATCAAGAAGTAATAGGTATAAAGGCCGAAATAACATACCTTTCTAGCCTTATGAATACTAGCTAATAAAGTCTATTTCATATGCAGCACAGCCACTATGATGGTCATTAGAAAAAACCTCTAGAGAAATAATGAAATACTATTGCTATTAGTAACAGGAACTGTTACTAATAGCAATAGTTAACATCGTCACCAAGAAATTGCCAAACCCCACCTTTTACAAAGGAGAGTTGCGAAATGAGCATAAGAAATAAAAAATTAACGAACTCCGTTGGCGCCCCTGTAGCGGATAATACCAATTCAGCCACCGCTGGCGAACGCGGGCCCATGATGCTTCAAAACCCTTGGTTTATTGAAAAGCTTGCCCATTTTGACCGTGAGGTCATTCCCGAGCGGCGCATGCACGCTAAAGGTTCAGGTGCTTATGGAACCTTTACGGTAACCCACGATATTACCGCCTACACCAAAGCTAAGATATTCTCTGAAGTTGGTAAAAAAACAGAATTTTTTAGCCGTATGTCCACAGTAGCCGGCGAAAGAGGGGCGGCTGATGCTGAGCGTGATATTCGGGGCTTTGCTCTTAAATTTTACACCGAAGAAGGCAACTGGGATTTGGTTGGGAACAATACCCCTGTATTCTTCTTGCGTGATCCTTTGCGCTTCCCTGACTTAAACCACGTTGTTAAACGTTGCCCCAGAAGCAATATGCATTCTGCCCAGCATAACTGGGATTTTTGGAGCATGTTGCCAGAAGCCTTACACCAGGTAACCATTACCATGTCTGACAGGGGCATCCCCCTTTCCTACCGTCATATGCACGGTTTCGGAAGCCACACCTACAGCATGATAAACAGCGATAATAAGCGTGTTTGGGTAAAGTACCATTGGCGCACTCAGCAGGGCATTAAAAACCAGACCGATGAAGAGGCCGCTGCTGTTATCGCCCACGATAGAGATAGTTTCCAGCGTGATTTGTATGAGTCCATCGAGCGTGGCGACTTCCCCCGTTGGGACTTTGCCATTCAGGTTATGACCGAAGAACAGGCTGACAATCACAAGGAAAACCCCTTTGATATTTCTAAGGTCTGGAGTCAAAAAGAGTACCCTCTCATTCCCGTTGGCGTTCTTGAAATGAACCGCAACCCCGATAACTATTTCGCCGAAGTTGAGCAAGCCGCCTTTGACCCCGCTCATATTGTCCCGGGCGTAGGTCTTTCTCCTGATAAGCTACTTCAAGGCAGACTTTTCTCTTATGGCGATGCTCAGCGTTATCGCTTGGGCGTTAATCATATGTCCATTCCTGTAAACGCGGCCCGTTGCCCCGTCCATTCTTACCATCGCGATGGTCAAATGCGGGTAGACGGCAACTATGGTTCAACCATTCCTTATGAGCCTAATAGCTTGCAGGAATGGGCGGAACAGCCTGAGTTTAAAGAGCCCCCCCTTGAAATTCAAGGCGCCATGGATTCTTATGAACCCAAAGACAATATGACCGATGATTGCTTCTATCAGCCCGGCGATTTGTATCGCTTGATGAAAGAAGACCAAAAGGCAGTCCTCATCGCCAATACGGTTTCCAATATGAATGGCGTTAGTGATAGTGTCCGCTACCGTCATGCGGCGCATTGCTATTTGGCTGACCCTGACTACGGTACCCGTCTGGCTAAGGCTTTTGGGCTACAGCAAGACAAGGTTATCGAGCTGTCAAAAATGTCCCATGCAGAACGCATGAATGCCACACGATCCTAGATTGTAGGGTAAACTATCGGGCATTTGACTGAGTAAAAATTGTGAAATAACCAGATAGAATAGCCAGGTAGTTTATTATATGTATTCGCAAACGCCCTCCTGTTTTTGGGGGGCGTTTTTTTATTTACTGCAAACCGAGTGAAGGCGGCATGGGCGGGTCTAGCTCTCGGCACCCATAAGGGTCTTTGTGGTGTGAAGCAATGCTTCCCATATTTCGCCATGGGGAGATGTAAAGATGAAGTGGTCAGCATTTTCTATGGGAATAAACTCTACATTTCCGCCTTTCTCTCGCGCCTGGAGCGCATAGGTTTGGCTTATGGACAAGGGTACCTCAGTATCGGCGGTACCGTGAAAAAGCACCACAGGCATGTCGGGGGGGAGCATGGCTTGGGGCGACACAAAGGGATAGAGGCTATCGGGCGATGAGGTATTAAGTAATTGGTAAACAAGATTGCCGCCAAGCTTGCTTTCTGCCGCTTCTTTAAGGTCAAGAACACCGGCTAAAGAGATAACGCCTTTTATGGATAGAGGGTTAGCAGACTCTATGGATTGAGGCGAAGCTAGGGAGAGAGACCGCGCCAAGGGATGTGTGGCGGGAATATGTGATTGACTTCCTGCCCATACGGCAAGGTGGCCCCCTGCGGAGTGCCCGATAATAACGATTTTGTTCAAATCAATGCTCTGGGGCGTTTCAAGGTAGCTGTTCAGATTCTTCGCAAAATTTATCCCGGCGGCTATATCCAAAAACGTTCCGGGGTAGCCGCCTCCAACATCGCCGATACAGCGATATTCAAGGTTCCAGCTGGCGATGCCTGCCTTGGCGAAAGCCTCGCACAGATCGCTGGTGCCTTCGAGGGTGTACTGGCTGAGCCAAGCACCGCCGTGGATGACAATAACTAAAGGGCAGGGGCTGGAGGAATGTAAAGAATCTGGATAACTTGAGGGGGCTGAAGTATTTGAGCCACCAGAGGTATCTGAGGTAGCGGGGGTAGCGGGGGTATCAGGGTTGTCTGAGGTGGCTGAGGTATGTGTGGTGGCTGAAATAGGCGATGTGCCTGATATGCCTGATGTGCCAGATTTACCTGATGTGCCAGATTTACCTGATAAATCTGGATAGCTTGAGGGGTTTGCTGAGGAGCTTAATGGGTAAAATCCGCCGGGCATATACAAATCACCATACTGGCGAGGTTCTGCACCATAGTCTATGCGTTTTTTAGGGACGCGGGGTGCTTCTTTAGAAGGCAGGGTCTGGGCAATGTCGTTGTTGTTTCGCATAACTGTTTCGGGTTGTTTTGGGCTTGAAAGCGAGGTTTGATAGAATACATGGGATTCGTTGCGAAGAGGAGGTAAAAAGATAGCTCAACTTGAGGGGTAAGTATACCAATCTCAAGGTCACACATTTTGACTAGACGGCAAAATGTGTGGCTGGGCACGGGCATGATACGAGCTGATATTGACACTGCTCCCCATAATTTCAACACAGTTGCAAGCCGTTGGCATGCCAAGCGCCTTGTAGGGTGACTTTTAACACGGACTGGAATAAGCTTCTACCAGACCACGGCTTTGGGCATGGTCTAGTAAAATAATAAAAATCTATTCCATTGAAACTATAATTTGTGAAGAGGTACCTATGGCACAGAACAATGATATTCCCATTTTGACAGTGAGCTTTGCATCAGCCGATTCTTATGAATATCTTGGTTTTATTTCAGCTCATGTCGCCCTTGGGACAGGGCCGTTCAGTCAGATATTTTCGTGGTTTTCCGACTTGTTTGGCAGAAAGTCTGAAACCTACAATGTGAAAATAAAAGCCGCTGAAAAAGCCTGCTTGCAGGAGATGAGGAATAACGCCAGTGCCGTTGGGGCAGAGATGGTTGTCGGCCTTACAACCACCTATACAGAGCTTACAAGGGGAAGCGGTCAGCTTCTTGTCTGCATGACCGGAACAGCCGTTAAAAAGAAACCCGGAGCCTAAAAGGATAGCGCTATGAAAAAAATACTGCTTATAATGACTATGGCGCTTATTCTTGGTTGCTCTGCGCATGAGGAAGAACAGAAAGTGGATAGAGGGGTAGAAATTAATGGTCAATACCCTCAAGACTATAACGCTCATAGCGCCATGAATTCACTTGATTATTTCGGCCTGTATGTGGCTGACAAGAACGGAAAAGGTACGGATATCGCTGAAGTAAAATTAGTGCAAGAAAATACCTATATCATAACGTATCGAGATGGCAAAACCATGGAAGGTTTATTTGCTTGGGATGAAACTGGCTCGGTTGTCCATCTCATTGACGGCACCAAAGAACAGCTCACATTCTTTGTAGGGGAGGGGTTTATGAAGGAAACAAGGTCACAGGAGAGGTTTAACCAACAGCCCAGATAGAGGGAGTATGTGGCTGAAAGGCTGGCATGAACTGGTGTACACTGGATAATTAGCGCCGGACAGCGGTAGAGGGTTATTTCCAAGTGGTATTGGGGTGGAGAGTGAGGGGGGGACTTGTTGATGGCAAGAAAGAGAGCATTTAAAACAGGCTTTTACCCTAAATATTCCGAATAGGTAAATATATATTGACATACCCGATGCCCATGCGTAAGGTTCCTGAAGTTAATTATTTATTGGGTTTTGTATTTATTTTTTGCCAGAGACTTGCATGGGTGAGATTTCAAAGCAGAGAGAGTATATCCCCATAGCACTAGGAGTCTTTATGGCTACTTCAATTTATGTAGGCAACTTGCCTTGGTCCGCAACTGAAACTGCTGTTAGTGATCTTTTTAGCGCCCACGGAGAAGTTCTCTCTGTTAAGCTCATCACTGACCGTGATACCGGCCGCGCACGTGGTTTCGGCTTTGTCGAAATGAACGAAGGCGATGCCCAAAACGCCATCGCTGCCCTTAACGGCAAAGAACTTGAGGGCAGAGCTCTGCGCATTAACCTCGCAGAAGACAAACCCCAGAGAACTAACCGCTGGTAGTTCAAGTTACTTCAAAGCCCCTCCCCTGTGAGGGGCTTTTTTGTCAGAGAAGACTGACGATGAATATTCCCTTTGGCCGTTATCGCTCCCTCCAATAAATCCCTTCCACAGCGTGAAGATATTTTACCCTTCCAAGGCCACATAAGCTCACCTTATGGCATAATCCCAGTACACCCACACTCGTTTTTGACCTGTGTGGTTTTTTGAAAGAGAATCCTGAAAAAATTCCTTAGCTTAGGGTTGGCATATGTTAGGGAAGAAGGTGCTCTTATGCTCTGAGCTTTGCAACAAGAGTGGGGAAAAGGGAGCGCGTGTTTTCGATGGATGTCTTTTCCCTTATTATGCCCCAAGCAAGGGTGTGTTAATAGACAGTTAAGGGCATGTGCGGAGCAAATTGAGTATAAAAATAATCCATTAAGGTCTTATAAACCTCAATGGACTATTACGGAAATTTAACTGGCGGAGGGAGAGGGATTTGAACCCCCGTAGGACGTTAATCCTAAATGGTTTTCGAGACCACCACAATCAGCCGCTCTGTCATCCCTCCGCGTTTCGCGCCACCAAGTGGGCAATGGGTGACTTCGGTTGAGCGTTATATACGGTATTCTTCGTAAAAATACAAATTGTTTTTACCGATAGCCTGTCTGGCGAAGTATGAAGTTTTGTTCTCTGCCGTGAGGGTTGCGCATTTTTGAAAGGTGGTAGGATAGTGCGCTATTCCACTGGGAGACATTATTTTATAGCTTAGCCAAGGGTAGAGTCTGTTTTTCTCCAAGCCTTCGCGGTTATCCTACGTCTTGCCCATATAAGGGCAACGCCTTTGACGAGCAGGCACCGGAGGGCGTTTCGGGTAGAGTAAACCCTTTATTTGCGTTTCACGCGGTTACTTCATCGCTTGGTGGTTTGGCTTAGGGCGCGTTTCTTTGTGTTGAGTGTTTTGCGGCACCGGGCTTTTCACAAGTCCGGGGTTAGTTGTCGTTTCCGCAGTGTTGAAGAATCGCGGCCAGCACCTCTTCAATGGTGAGGTAGGAGGTATCAATGGTGATGGCGTCCTTGGCGGGGATAAGCGGCGCCACGGGTCTGTTGCGGTCTTGATTATCCCTCAAACGTATTTGTTCGATGATTTCTTCAATATTCGCTTCTTGCTTCATAAGCAGAAGCTGGTCATAGCGACGTTTCGCTCGAACTTCAACGTTGGCTTCCAGAAAAAATTTATAGCGAGCCTCGGGGAAGACCACCGTGCCCATATCACGTCCTTCGGCGACGAGGGCAGTTGATTTGCCAATGGCTTGCTGGCAGCGTTTAAGAAAATCTCGTATGGCGGGGAAAACCGCTATGTTAGCCGCCTGAACAGCCACGGATTCATTCCGTATGGCCTCGGTTATGGGGAGGTTGTTACACAAAAGTTCGTTGCCCTCAGGGGTGGTGCGCAGGGTAAAGTCCAAGGGGCCAACGGCCGTGAGGAGTTTGTCGCCATTGTCGTCCATGTCGATAGGTTGTCCAAGGGTTTTTAAAGCGATGGTGCGAAACATAGCACCTGTGTCGAGATAGCCGATGCCCAAGGCTTGAGCTACCTGCATGGCAAGGGTGCTTTTGCCTACGCCCGCAGGCCCGTCTAAAGTTACAATGAGGGGCGCTGGGGCGGGTGACGTATTCTTAGTCATGCATAACCTCAGCTAAGGAAGTGATAAAGGTGGTGTTCTCAGAAGCTGTGCCCACGGTGACCCGCAAATAATCGGGTAAAGCGTAACTGTTGAGCGGGCGGATTATAATGCCATGGCTGAGAAGCTCTTCAAAAACCTGCTTGGCGGTTTTGGAGCATTCTTTGGGGAGGGCGAACATTAAAAAGTTCGTTTGACTGGGGAATACTTTACACCCCAGGCTCTCTAGGGATTGTGTCAGAAATTGCCTTCCTTGCTGAACGGTCTGGAAGGTTTTTTCAAGAAAAATCTTATCCTCAATGATGGCGAGGCCAGCCTCTTGAGCCAAGACGTTTACTGAGAAGGGGGGCTTAACAGCCGCGATGGCTTTAGCAAGGGCGAGGGGCAAAATGCCATAGCCAAGGCGAATGCCCGCAAGACCGCCAATTTTTGAAAAGGTCCGTAATATGGCCAGATTGGGAAATTCATTGAAAAAACGGAGACTTGAACCACATTGGGGGTCGTCACAAAACTCCACATAGGCTTCATCCACCACTATGAGGCAATGGGAGGGGACTTGTTCAATAAAAGCCCGCATGGCGGAAAGGGGAGGGCAATAGCCCGAAGGGTTATCAGGGGTTGTTAAGAACACAAGGGCGGTGTTGTGGTCAATGGTGTCGAGAAGACCTTGCCAGTCAAAGGAAAAGTCGTCCTTGAGGGGAACCGTTTTAAACTCGACATCGCATAGCTTGGCTTGCAGCCTATACATACTAAAGGAAGGGCGGCAGGCCACGACGTTATGCACCCCAGGAGTGGGGCAGGTGCGGATGATGAGGTCGATTATTTCATCAGAGCCGTTGCCTACGACAAGGCTATTTTCAGGCACATCGAGGAAAGACGCCAAGGCTTTGGTGAGCTTTGGGGTGCCAGCCTGCACATAGCGAAAGGATTGGTCAGCCGCTTTGCTTAAGCGTTTTTGTACAACGGGCGAAGTTCCCAGCGGGTTTTCATTGCTGGCGAGTTTTATAATATTCTCGAGCTGATAGCGCTCTCGGATTTCGTCAATGTTCATCCCTGGCGAATAGGGTTCGAAATCAAGAACATTCTCGCGAAGGGGAAAAGTAGGCTTAGGCATGTGCGGCTCCTGGTGCATAAAAGTAAAAAAGCAATATACGTTATTTATTCCCAATAGTCGATTTACAAAAGCCAGAGTTTTAGTGTCATAAGAGTCCTCTTGGGGATTTTTTTTGCCCTCCCTTGCCATAAAGGGTAGACAACTGCTAATATGAAAGGTTGCCTCGCTTTGTTCGAAGGAGTACCTTCAAAATGAACACTCTACTCATGGTGTAAACCTTTGGTGGATTGATGGTTGCCTAATGGATTATTCGGTTACTTGCCCGGTGCTTGCCCAGTTACCCGCCCAGTGGCTTGCCTTGTTACTTACTCTGTTGCTTACCCGTTGACTTGTCCGTTGATTTGCACAGTAAGTTGTCTGGTAACATATCTGGCAATAAGGTATGGCAACGAGATATGGCAACTGCTTTTTATGCGGTATGAAGGAGATATAGTATGCGCTACGGATTAAATGATAAACCGCCCTTAAGCTCTTTACTGCTTTACAGTTTGCAGTGGTTCATTGTCACTTTGCCTAGTGCTGTTATCACAGGCATGATCGTGACAAATTTGCACGGCTATTCGCCAGCTGAACAGCACGCCTATCTCCAGATTCTTCTGATAGCGGTGGGCATTACAACAGTGGGACAAGTCCTTTGGGGGCATCGGCTCCCCCTCATCTTAGGCCCGGCCTCCACACTTCTTATCGGTATAGTCGCCACTTTATCGCACAGCCCCGCTGAAGTTTACACATCCATTGCCATTGGGGGGATGGTCGTCGCCCTGCTCGCGGCTTCGGGGTTGCTTACAAAGGTTCATGCTGTTTTTACCCCTCGGGTTATTATTGTCATTTTGCTCTTGGTGGCTCTCAACCTTGTGCCTGTTATTCTCAATCTCATCCTCTCAGACGGTGGCGGCCTTGCCAATATTCTTTTCTGCCTCGTTTTCGCCCTTCTGCTCGGTGTCCTCAACGCCATGCTCAGAGGCGTCTGGAAAGCCACCACCCTTGTTTGGGGTATCCTCGCTGGCTCGCTTTTTTATGTGTTTTGGGTTGATATGCCGTTTTTAGCAAATCCCGTTATGGCGTCTTTCCCTGCTTTTACCCTCATAGATTTTCAGTTTGACTCAGGTGTTGTTATCGCCTTTCTTTTTTGCTTTTTGGGCTTGCTCATCAATGAACTTGGTTCCATTGAGGCCGTTGGTTATTTCCTTCAGGCCGACCAAATGGAAAAGCGCATAAAACGAGGAGTTGTGGGTATCGGGCTATCAAATATGGCAAGTGGCGGTCTAGGGGTTATTGGATTTGTCGATTTTTCTATGAGTAGCGGTATTATAGCGGCGACTCACTGCGCCTCGCGCTATACCCTCATTCCCACCGGAATAATGTTGGTCGTTTGCGCTTTTGTGCCGGGGGTCGTGGATATATTGATGGCCCTGCCTACCTTGGTTATGGGCTCGTTGCTTCTTTATATTATGTCTACTCAGCTGGTGGCGGGGTTAACCATGCTGAGCAAGGAGCAGTGCCTGACGAACTTTAACGAAGGACTCGTCATCGGCTTGCCTCTTATGGTCGCCCTTTTAACCAATGGCTTGCCCAAATCTGTTTTAGAGGCCGCGCCTCAAGCTTTGCAAAGCATTGTTGGCAACGGTTTTGTCATGGGGGTGGTCTTTGTTTTACTTATGGAGCACGGGCTTTTACGCATTGCAAAACTTTGCGCTCAATCTCGTTAAAAAAGCGTGACATGGGGCGGAAAAGGGCTTTCTGGAATAACTTTGTTACGAGTTACCATAAAGTTATTGCCCAAAATGCAGATAAGTAATTGGTAAGTAATGTATTCAATTTTTTGAATTAAAAAATAACACTTTGTAGTAATAACACATTTGCATAGTTGGAGAAATTTGACGTGGGATTGCGATTACGAATTTTATTGCCCATTATTGGCCTGATTGTTGTGTTGATGAGCGTCAGTGGCTATTTTTCTTATTCAAGCGCCTATAAAAACTTGAATGAAACACTGGCGACCAGTCTGGAGCGCGAAGCGCAAGGTTTTGAAAGGGCCAGTACAGCTTATATGAGCGGTTCCGTTGAAGATATCGTCAGAACGGCGGAGACCGTTGAAGTGGTCAATTTTTTGCGTGGTTATCAAGACGAATATACAACAAACGCCATTAATGCCTTTGTTCTTAACCTGCAAAAAACGTATCCGGCTCAAGAGGCCATTACCCTTGTAGGTAAAGATGGCATGGTTGTCTACAGCACAAAGCCTGTGCTCATTGGGAAGGACTTTTCCAAGAACGGTTACTTCTCAAGCGCTCTTCAAGGAAAAGCCGAAGTGTCGGAAGTTTTGGAAGACCGTGTATCGAGAAAACCCATGCTCATTGCCAGCGCCCCTGTGTTTTATGGTGAAGAAGTTATTGGCGTTGCCACAGCCACTATCATGCTTGAAGATTACTATGAACGCATAGTGAAGCCCATAACCGTTGGACAGCACGGCTATGCCTATGTCCTCGATCCCAAGGGAACCCTTGTTCTTCACCCGAACAGCGAATGGCAGTTCAACCCGGACGCTCCCCTTGTAAAGTTTTATAATGAAATGGCTGCGGCAACGAAAGCAGGTGAGATGACAACCACAGTGGGCGACGGTTCCGACTACATCAACTTTTATCGCAAAGAACCAACCTCAGGTTTTACCCTTGTGTTGTGCGCGTCGCATGATGATATCTTCAGCGGTCTTAATAGCCTTTTGGCTATGTCCGTGGGAATCGCCTCGGTGGGCATACTCCTAGGCGCTCTGCTTGTCTTCTTTATTATTAGCCCTGTTGTCTCGGCTTTGCGTCAGAGCGTGGCCTTTGCCAATGCCATTGCCGGAGGCAATCTTTCCGGTTCCCTCAATATTAAACGGACAGATGAAATTGGTCAGCTCGGTCATGCCTTGCGCACCATTCCTCAGGTTTTACAAAATATTATGGCGGAGTATGGTGTATTACGAAAGAAAATTCAGGGGGGCGACTTAGCCGTCCACGGTAAAGCCGAAGAGTTTAACGGAGAATTTTCCCAGCTTATGGCGGGAACCAACGCCATTCTCGACCAATATCGCACGGTGCTTGATGTTATGCCTTCGGCTGTAATTGTCTATGACGGCGATTTTAAGGCTCTCTACTGCAATAGCGCGGCTCAAGAGATGGTAGGAGGCAGTTACATAGGCAAAACAGCCAGCGAACTGCTCAGCCGTGAAGACGCTGATACAGCTGATGACGCTTTTGCTAAGGCGGTCAAGTCAAAACATAGCTCCAGCGCGGATACTAAGGCCATTGCCGCCGGCGCGCCTGTCTATATTAGTTATACCTGCATTCCCCTTGTTGATGAAAACGGGAGGATAAATTCCGTGCTCCAGCTTGTGACCGATCTTACGGAACGGGTCGAAGTTCAAAGGATTATGACTGAGGTCGCTGAAGATGCTCAAGGGATTTCCGTTCGCGTAGCCGAAGCTTCGGCAGAACTTTCAGGGCGAATTGACGAAGTGAGTCATGGCGCCAAGGTGCAAAGCGACCGTTCTGCCACCACAGCGGTTGCCATGGATGAAATGAGCGCGACCATCATTGAAATTGCCCGTAACGCCGCCCAAGCCAACGAGCAAGCCTCTTTTACCCACGAAAAAGCCAGCAACGGCACCACTTTGGTCGATGAGGTTGTGCGGTCCATTGTACAGATAAATACCCTCGCCCAAGACCTTGAAACAGATATGAATCACCTTGGCGAACAAGCCGTTGCCGTGGGAAGCGTCATGGAAGTCATATCGAGTATAGCTGACCAAACCAACCTGCTGGCCCTGAACGCCGCCATTGAAGCCGCCAGAGCAGGAGACGCAGGACGGGGGTTTGCCGTTGTGGCTGACGAGGTGCGTAAATTGGCAGAGCAAACCATGAGCGCAACCACCGATGTGGAACAAAGCATTATGGGAATTCAAAGTTCAGCCCAAAATAATATCGCCAAAGTTGCTTCGACCAGTAGCGAAGTGGCTCATGCCACAACCCTTGCCCAAGAATCTGGTTCGGCACTTCGAGAAATCCTCGAACTGGCCAACGAAAACTCGGTGCTTATTTCATCCATCGCCACGGCGGCAGAAGAACAAGCCGCCACATCAGAAGAAATTAGCCGTGCCGTTGATGAAATTAACGTCATTACAGGTGAAACGGATAAAGGCATGGAACAATCCGCAGGGGCCGTCGCTGAACTTTCTCAAATGGCCCAAAATCTCAACGAACTTCTTAATCGCCTGAGAATGCAATAAACTACTATTTAATTGTAAATTGTAATGGTCGAGGACCAGCAAAAAGGGAGTGAAAACTCCCTTTTTTTGTGTGTGTGAAGGGCTCTGCCCTCCACGCCACCCGCAAGGGGCATAATGCCCCTTGACCCGTGAGCTGGGGGAGAGGGAAGAGGGGCAAGTGAGTAATTTGTGGGTCGAGAGGATTCAAAAAAACGAGGTTCCAAGGGAATCATTCCCTTGGCGGATGGGGTTTGAGGAAGGCGGAGCCTTCCCCAAGTATTTCTACTTTTTTGTTTATTGAGTGTGTATGTGTGAAGGGCTCTGCCCTCCACGCCACCCGCAAGGGGCATAATGCCCCTTGACCCGTGAGCTGGGGGAGAGGGAAGAGGGGCAAGTGAGTAATTTGTGGGTCGAGAGGATTCAAAAAAACGAGGTTCCAAGGGAATCATTCCCTTGGCGGATGGGGTTTGAGGAAGGCGGAGCCTTCCCCATTCTCTCTCCCATAATCTTATTATAATCTACGCAATAGTAGGACTAGCATTCTTTTTGGGCGATGGTGATGGCGAGGCCGCCGAGGGATGTTTCTTTATATTTTGCCTGCATATCCAGTCCGGTTTTGTACATAACTTCAATAATTTGGTCGAGGCTGACGATATACCCTTTCCCGTCTTCGAGAAGGGCGAGTTGTGCGCAGGAAATGGCTCGCTCGGCGGCGTAGGCATTTCTTTCGATGCAGGGAACTTGGACTAAGCCACCGATGGGGTCGCAGGTCAGTCCAAGGTTATGTTCCATGCCCATTTCTGCCGCGGCGGCTATTTGTTCAGTCGAGCCGCCGAGAACGGCGCAAAGGGCGCCTGCCGCCATGGAGCAGGCAACGCCAACTTCTCCTTGGCAGCCGACTTCGGCACCTGATACGGAGGCGTTACTTTTATAGAGAATGCCAATGGCTCCGGCGACCAGCATAAAATCATGAATTTCTTTTTTGGTGGCGTTGGGCATGAAGTTCTTATGATAAAAGAGCACGGCGGGAATAATGCCGGCAGATCCGTTGGTGGGAGCGGTTACAATGCGCCCGCCTGTGGCATTCTCTTCAGCCACGGCAAAGGCGTAAAGCATGGGCCAGGGAAGAAGTTGTCCAAAACCTGTGGCTTGTTTAGCGGCGATTTTTCGCAAGAGGTTTGGGGCGCGGCGTTTTACGCCAAGACTTCCGGGCAGGTAGCCTTCGGCGATACAGCCTTGTTCTATACTATGACGCATGACATCAAAAAAGCTATCAAGAAGGGCGGTTACTTCGCTTTCGGTGCGCCAGGCCAGCTCGTTGGCCAAGATAACTTCGGCTATGCTGAGATTATGTTCGGTGGCAATTGTGGCGAGTTCTTGCCAACTGGTGAAGGTATAGGGCGGATCGGCGGGGGGAGGTGTGGGCTCGTTAAAATTGCGTTCTGTTTTAATGGTGCCGCCGCCAACGGAGTAATAGGTTTCTTGGAGCAACTGTTCGCCGTCTTCGCCAAAGACGCTTAAGACCATGCCGTTGCTATGCAGGGGAAGAACCTTGTCTTTATGGATACGCATATCGGTGGCGTAGGTGAAGGGGATAGGATGAACTCCGCCTATGAGGAGGTTCTCGTTGTTTTGAAGTTCGGTGAAACGTTGCATAAGACGTTTGGTATCAACGGTTTCCGGCTCGTTACCTTCAAGCCCGCTGAGGATGGCGCTCATGGTGCCGTGGCCTGAGCCAGTAAGGGCGAGGGAGCCGTAAATATCAATTTGGAGGCGGGTCGCGCGGTGCAAACAACGTTCTGCCACGAGATCCGAGAAGTTTTTGGCCGCGAGCATGGGGCCGACGGTGTGAGAGCTTGAGGGGCCGATTCCTATACTAAAAACATCAAAAATACTCAGCATGGTAAATCCTTGGGGAAAAAAGGGCTAGGAGGAGGTGATTTTTTAAGGAGAACGCAATGGCGATAACAGAAAGCGAGAAAAGATTGAACGGATTATTAATGGTCGGGCAATACTTTGTAATAAATACCATTGGATGTGCGTATCAGCGTGTCTGGTTATTCTGGCTATGATGGACATAAGGGGCAAAGGGAGGTGTGTCATGTTATGGAAAGATGAATGCGCCTTGGCGGATATCAGCAGACGGGCACGGCCTTGAAGCAGACTGATAAGGCTAGTGAGTGTGGGAGGAAGTAGCGTTATTTCCGGTCTTTTGGAATCTTTTGTCCGTCGCTAGCTTGGCATTTTAAGGGGTGCCGAATTGTTTGTTTTATCGTGTTGACGCATGAGAGTGTAGACTTTTTGCGCCAAGGTACGGCAGTTTTGGGCGGCTTGTGAATCCGGGGCGTTTAAAATATAGGGTTTTTGTTGGGTTACGGAAAGGGGAACAGCGGGGTCGCTGGCTATGGCGCCTAAGAAAATTGGTTTAAAGCCTAAGAAATGGTCACAAACCCTGGTGAGGCGAGAGAATGTCTCTTGGGCTTCTTCGTCGCTTTCTGCCTGGTTAATGACGATATGGAAATTTTTGACCTTTAAATCATTGGCCATGACCTTCATAAGGGCATAGCTGTCGGTGATGGAGGTGGGTTCAGGGGTAACGATCACAAGTCTCATATCTGTGCGGCTACTCAGGTCAATGGCTGTGGGTGAAATACCCGCGCTAATGTCCATCATGAGAATATCATAGGGGGCGGAGAAGGCATTGATGCGTTTACACAATAAATCTCTGGTGTCGGCGTCAAGTTCCGCGAAGTTGCCAAGACCGCTGTTGGCGGGAATGAGGTCGTATTTTGTTTTGGCGTTTTCAACGATGGGGAAAACAATTTCCTCAAGGGGGGTATCATCGAGGAAGGAATGCTGGAGAAATTTTTCAGGTGATATACCGAGGAGAATGTCAATATTAGCAAGACCCATATCACAGTCGAAAAGAACAACGTTTCGAGAAATCATGTGAAGGGCGTGGCCTAAGTTGACAGAAATATTGCTTTTGCCAACGCCGCCTTTGCCGCTGAGGACTGCTATACTAAAAGTTGTATTATTCATGTTTGTTTTCCGCCATTATACCTGAAAAGAGAAATTGTTTTTCATTGGATCGCACCAGACTGAGCTTATCTTGTTGAAGATAGTCAGCCCTATGGATACAGACTTGATTCTTGCCGTTACGTTTTGCCGCATACATAGCCTTATCGGCACTTTCGAAAATCTCTTCAGGGGTAGGGCTGGCTCCAAGGGCTTTTACACTGGAGACACCACCAGAAAAAGTACAGGAAAATTGAATGTCATTATAGGTGAAAACATGGCGGGAAAAATCATCTCTCATAGCGTCTATGATGCTTCGAGCTGTTGTTATGGGCGTCGAGGGGAGGAGAATGGCGAATTCCTCGCCTCCAATCCGACTGGCGGTGTCATAGGGGCGTGTACCGGAAGAGAGCTGTCTGGCGAGCTCTTTGAGGACGATATCGCCACAGAGGTGTCCGTAGGTGTCGTTGACTTTTTTAAAATCGTCTATGTCAATCATGGCAACGCTTGCGTCGCCGTGCGTTCGCTTGGAACGAGTCAGTTCAATGGTGAGTCTTTCAAAAAAAACAGTACGGTTAGGTAGACTTGTAAGGGCATCGTGGTCGCGTTGGAAAAGGAGCTGTTGTTGGCTGGTTAACAGTTCTCGGATGATTTCGGCTTTGTCTTTGCCGATGGAAAAGGCGAACCAGTCGTGAAGGTTGTGGTTGGAAGCGAGTTTTACCCAGTCATCGTGGGTGAGATTGTCAATGAGCCGAACAATGGCGAGGGGCTCGTCAGAAACCTGGCCGACATGCTCCATAATATAGCCGACAACAGTTTGGAGCTCTTCTGCCAGGTGGAGAGGAATCTCGTTATAAGGCTGGTGTGTTTTTTCGTTCATGATTATACAGCAATAGGTCGTAAATGAATTTGTCCAAAGCTCCGTCCAAAACAGCGTTTACGTCCGAGTGCTCCGTGTTGGTTCTATGGTCTTTAACCAACCGATAAGGTTGCATGGTGTAGGTGCGTATCTGGCTTCCAAAGTTAATGGCGTCTTTATCATTGTATTGGGCCTGACGCTTGTCGGCTTCTCTGCGCAATTCCTGCTCATAGAGGCGGGAGCGTAAAATGCTCATGGCGGTATCACGGTTGCTGTGCTGGGATTTTTCGTTTTGGCACTGCACAACAATACCTGTGGGAACGTGGGTAATACGAACCGCGGAGTTTGTTTTGTTGACGTGCTGTCCCCCTGCGCCGCTTGCTCGAAATACGTCTATGCGCAAATCGCTCTCATTAATCTGTATATCAACATTTTTTCCAGCATCTGGCAAGACATCCACCGAAGAAAAGGAGGTATGGCGTCTTCCTGAAGAATCGAAAGGGGAAATGCGGATAAGGCGGTGGATGCCGGCCTCGCTTTTTAACAGGCCATAAGCGTTGAACCCGTTAATCTTGATAGTGGCGTTTTTAATACCCGCCTCTTCGCCGGAAAGATAGTCGAGTATTTCAGTGGTAAAGTTGTGGCTGTCGGCCCAGCGCGTATACATCCGCAAAAGCATGGCGGCCCAGTCTTGCGCTTCGGTTCCCCCGGCGCCGGGATGAATTTCCAAAATTGCTGAAAGGGAGTCTTCTTCGGCAGAGAGCAAAAACTCCATTTCCACCTTTTTAAGCTCTTCTTTCAGGGTGGAGATGGCGATGGCGAGCTGTTCAAGGACCTCTTGGGTGGTTTCTTCGTCGGCTAAGATAAGCCACTCTTCAACATTATGCTCAAGGGCTTGGATGGCTTCAATGCTGGCCTTTTCTGATTCAATGGTATTTTTTTCTTGAAGAATAGGGGTGAGCTTATCGGGTTCGTCCCATGATTCGGGCTTGCCCAGCTGAAGTTCTATCTCCTCAAGGCGATGAAGGGATTTTTCGAGGTCAAAGGCGCCCCCGTAAAGTTTGACATTCCTCAAGGATGGGGGTTGCAAGACTGCGTAGTTCGGAAAGTTGATACATAAAATTTACGCGGTGGTTAGGGGTTGGTTAGCAAAAAAGCCGCATGGGATATTACCGACAATGCAAACCGCAACGACGGAATTGAACACCAAGAACAACAGCTATACATAGCCCTAACAAAAGCAAGCCGTCAATGACTTGATAGAATATATGGTAGATAGTTGTGTTCCTTGAAAGGGGGGCGGTAAAGCTGTAAGCGTCCTCTTCATAGAGGGCGCTTTTATGAAGAACCTCGCCATTGGGCAAAATAAGGGCGGAGTAACCACTGCTGGTGCTTCGTATGACGGAGCGGTTCTGTTCAACGGCGCGGAGCACGGCGTGATTAAGGTGTTGTTGGGGGGCGGCAGTTTTGCCAAACCATGAATCGTTGCTGATGGTTAAAAGAATATGCGCCCCTTGGGCCACACGTTCTTGAGCCATGTGAGGGAAAATGACCTCATAGCAGATGAGACTTCCCAAGAGGGCGAGGGGGGGCATCTTTTGCGGTGTGAGGGCAAGACCGTCAGGATTTTTAAGGGCGGTGAGGGCCGAGCTGTGGGGGCCCGAATCGCCGTGGCCTGAATCGTGAGGATTTGAGCTATTGGGAGCTCCTTCTTGAGGTGGTAAATCTTGGGAGGACACAGCGGGAGGTGTTGCATGATCCGTGGTTGAAGCTGTGCTGGGGGTGCTAATGGGGCAGGTGCCAAAAAGAACGTCCACATGGACGTTTTGGGGAAGGGCTAAAAGCGGTTGGCTGCGTCCTGCTGAAAAATTAACCCCTTGAAGGATGTTGTCTAAAAAAGGGATGGGGAAAGGGATGGGATTATATTCTCCGAAGGGAACAAGATGCTCCTTGTCATAGTGCCCGTGGGGAAGCCCTTCGGGAGAAACAAGTTGTAGTCTGTTGAATTGTCTGCTTTGGCGGGCGTCAAGGTGGATATAGCCCATGGTGCCAAAGGCGATGCTGACATTGTTCTGGCGCGCGAAATCATTGAGCTGGGAGCGGTAGGGTTCATCGTGCTGGTAAAAGAAAGGCATGGCCGTTTCTGACCAAAGGAGCAAGTTGAGGGGGCTTGTGCTTTCGTTTATGGCCTTTTGGGAGAGGGTAAAATGTTTTTGGACAGTGGCGTTTTGCATGGGGGGCAGCCACTTTTGGTTTTGGTCGATATTGCTTTGCGCTATGCCAACCCGAATGGACTTGGTGCTAAGGAGCTGATTGAAACTCCAATAGCTATAAATGCCGGCGCTACTGATAAGGAGACCAATGACCAGAACAGGGCTAAGGATATACCAAAAGGCAGAGCCTTCCTTTGTCTTTGGAGCGGAAGAAGTTCGCGCGGGTCTGGGGCGTAAAAAATAAACAAAAGGACACAAGGTAACAAAGACCAAAGCGGCGCTATAGCCATAAGCGCCGAGAACCCCTACAGGCTGTATGAGAAAAGGAATTTCTGCCAAGGCAATGGGTAAAGAGAGCCAAGGAAAGCCCGTGAAGATATGAGCTGAGGCAAGCTCTACTCCGCCATAGCAAAGACCAGCCATAAAAAAGAGGCAAAATGCTTTAAAGAGACTTGAGGGAAGGGATAACCGCTCTGGCATTCCCTTGGAGGAGGCTGATTGTATCTTACAGCCTTTTTCTGACATTGGCGGTGTGACTACGGTTTGTTGTTCTCTCATATCGCCGTTTTGGCAGGAGGGGGGAGTCTCTTTTTGTCGAAAACGGTTCACCAGGGAGAGGGGAAAAACTTTGGAGTTTGGCGAAACGCCATTGAAAAAGAGCAGAAGTCCACGGAAACAAAAAGCTGCAAGGCCAGTGTAAAGGCCTAGAAAGCTTCCCAACAACATAACGCAGGGGATGGCCATAATGAGAGGGATTTGCCCCACTGTCGTCATGGGGACCGTTAGCCAGTAAAGGCTGGCAGACAATCCCCAAAGGCCGAGATACCAGCCCCGTTTAAAGGCTTGTGCGCCAGAAGGGCTCGTTAGGGCGAGCCAAAACAGGCAAGGGGGGAAGACAAGGATAATGAGGGGACAATAAAAAGGCAGAGCCGTAAAGCCCATAAATAAGGCAAAGGCTCCTAGAAGAATAACTAAGTTATGGGGGGATGACAGCGACTTAAGACGCCCGGTTGTTGAGCTCGCCAAAGGAACCTCCGTAACGGGACAGGCGCTCTCATAAGCGCCAGAAGAAGATAGGGCAGGAGAAGGCGACGCTGATGTTGTCCCCTGCTTTGCCTCGGATCTTGGCGCAGGTGGGGTGGACGAGGAGTGAGGTGAAACCGCTGACCGGGGATTTTTTGGGTTGTTTTTTTGAGGTGACATAGCTACATTGTCTAAATATTTAAGGGGAATACCTAACAAATGCAGGTGTTCCCCAAAGGTTGGTTACACATATACGACCCTTTAGGATCATACAATTTTGTGAAGACACATCTCCGACAGGGCCTTTAAAAGAGCGCGTTACAGGTGTCTAGTTTTCTTGAGGGATAAGGGCTTCTTGGGGAGCAGGCGAGGTTATTTCGATGCGGTGAACCTGTTTGGCGTCTGCGTCGAGCACAACAAAAAGCGTGTTGTTAATAACAAAAGCCTCGTCTTTTTTAGGCACACGTCCTGCGATTAGAGAGATGTAACCGCCAATGGTGTCAACCTCTTCTGACTCAAGGCCAATGGGCAGGTCTTCATTAATATCGCTTAAAGAAGCCCTTCCGGAAACAAGGTAGTGCCCTTCGCCCAAGGTGACGATTTCTTCTTCTTTTGGGGCGTCGTGTTCGTCTTCAATATCACCAATAATTTCTTCAACAACATCTTCAACGGAAACAATGCCAGAAGTGCCGCCATACTCGTCAAGAATAACGGCGAGGTGTTGTTTGCGAATTTTAAAATCCTGGAGGAGTCCCAACACATTTTTGGTTTCAGGCACAAAAAAGGGCGGGCGCATGATACTTTCTGCGGTTTCTTCAGGCAGGTTGCACCCGTTATTGATAACAAAGGCCAAGAGGTCTTTGGCGAAGATGATGCCGACGATGTTATCTTTTACATCTTTATAGACAGGGATACGGGAATGGCCGCTTTCAACGATGACGGCGGCGATTTCTGCAGTGGTGGCGGTGTTGGGAACAGCGACTACGTCTGTTCGCGGGGTCATTATTTCCTGAACCTGAGTGTCATCAAGGGCTAAGACACTCAGCAACATAGACCGCTCGACGTTTTCCAGCGTTCCCTCTTCGGTCGCTTCAAAAATGGCCTGTTCCAGCAGGTCGGTGTGTTCGCTATGAAATAACCTTGTTAATCGTTGCCAGAGACTACTACCAGAGCCTTCGTCCAAGACTGTCCTCACTGTTTAGGGGTTGCGCTAATGAAGGTATATGAGTTGACAAAAGCGTTGTTTTTTTACGCTAGTTATCATTATCATTCAAAAGGCGAAAATTATCAAGATGTCTGTGCATAATCCAGTTACTGAGGGGTTCCACTTCGCGAGAGGTGGGAACACGAAACCAGTCAATGAGGCCGGGCGTTTCTTCGGAAGGCGGCGTGTGGGGCTTGCCCCAGGCTATGAACTGAGCGCCTGTGAAGAAACCCTTGCTTGTTTCCTTAAGGGCAATGCGCTGGGCCTTACATTGGAGCCACATGCGCAGGCGTTCTTCTTTTTCTGGATTGTAGAGGTCAACAAGCAGAATAAACCTATCGACAGTTGAAAGGCGCAGGCCATGCTTTTCCGTAACGGACTTGGGGAAAAAAAGCTGGACGCCGTTGGCAGAAAGGTCGGCTAAGGAAAATTGGGAAATAGAACCGGGCAAATAAAAAAGGGTTGGCTTGAGCCAGTGTTGCAGGTCGGATATTTTGCTTTCCTCTGGCATGGTATCGCCATGCCACAAGGCTGCGCCATAAATAAGCTCTTCGGGAGGAGCTATGCGTAAAAAAGAACGCTGTTGTCTGTTATCGATACGCTCTGGCAAATCAAAAACAATCTGACAGCGATCATCCATACTGGAAATTTCGCGAATGGTGGCAAGGCAGGTGTAGTAGGAGGGTTTTCCCTTGTTCTCTAACTTAAAAGAAAGGTTAACCGTTTTGCCCAGCCAGCGGGCAGAAAGAAAAACACTGTACGCTTCAACGGTTAAGTGAGAGGCCGTGGTGCTTAAGGGCACACATTGCAGAATGGGGCGACTGGTAAACTCCACCGAGCTCGCAGAGGGGCTCTCAACCGCTTGCAATTCAAAGGGCTGGCGTTGGGCAGTGGCGAGGTTAAGGGCGACAAGGATGAGTTCTGGCGAGGTGAGGGTCTCCTGATAGACAAAGGGAATTTCTTTTTTTCGTGTGAGGCGCTTGAGGAGAAGAAAAAGGACAAGCAGTGAGATACCGCCGACCCCTCCTATTATATAGGTGTCGAAGGTGTGGAAAAACTCCAAGAGCGATGACGGTAGGAAATCATTTGGCATATGCTGTTATACCGTATGTTTTTTCAGTGCTAGAGTTAGTATAATGGCGTTTTGCCATCAAGTCCACGGCGCGGGTGTGTTTTTCCGTTTCAGCGCGTTATCGTCCGCTGGGTCTGTTCGTAAAAAAGCTGTACTGGTCATGGTCACCGCTCCCGCGGCTTTCGTTGTCTGAGCTGTTCGCATGATGGTGAATAGGAACATAGACAACAGGACGCGACCAAAGGCGCCGGCGAAATTCATAGGTTTTTGTGGACAGAGGGCGAAGCACGCGCAGGCGACGACACTATTGGTGGACGGACAGGTTAACTGACTGGCGAACGGATTGGCGAAAAGGCCCGTGCACAGGGGGGCTCGGACTGGTTAATGGACTGGCGGTAAAGGCAACCAAAAACACTATGAACAGTCAGTCTATACCCAAATGCGCTGTGTGCGCCCAGTTGACCAGAGCCAAACCTTCTACTCCGCCTAGCGGAAAAAAGCCCATAGTCCCCTTAATGAACCCCCTATCTAAACCCTATACTATATTTATCTTCTCTTTAGCAAGACCGCTCTTGAAGTGTGAGGGGCTTTTATCGGCCTTGCTCCGCCGTGCGCAAGGGTAAAATAAATAAATGAGGCTTCAATGTTGACATTTTGTCATTTTATTGACAGATAATAGAAATATAGTATGACATTTTTTCAGCCATGTGGGATTTTTTGGAAGAACGCCTTCCCTCGGTATGGTTGTCATTTTTTGCAGTACTGGAGAAAATATGTTGGGGGAAAAGGAAATTATAGGGCAAAGCTCTTCGCTTCGAGAGGTTTTCTCTACATTGAGCAAGGTCGCTCCCACCGATACAACGGTTCTTGTGACGGGGGAGTCGGGTACCGGAAAAGAATTGCTTGTGCGCGCGCTTCATAAAAAAAGCTTTCGCCATGATAAGCCCTTTGTTCCCATAAACTGTGGCGCCATTCCCAAAGAGCTTTTGGAGTCAGAGTTGTTTGGGCATGAAAAAGGCGCTTTTACCCATGCTATCCGCAGTCGGCCGGGACGATTTGAAGTGGCTGACGGGGGAACGGTTTTTCTCGATGAAATTGGGGAAATGGATCTTTTACTGCAGGTTAAGATTTTACGTGTTCTACAGGAGCGTGAAATTGAAAGAGTAGGGGGCATTGCCGCTAAAAAGGTGGATGTGCGTATTATTGCCGCCACGAACCGCAACCTTGAAGAAGAAGTCGCCGCAGGGCGCTTTCGTGAAGACCTTTTTTATAGGCTCAACGTAATCCCGCTGCATCTCCCCCCCCTACGGGAACGGGGTGAAGATGTCTTTTTACTCATGAGTTTCTTTTTAGAGCAGTTCTGTAAAAATAAAAATCGTCAAAAACTCGCCTTATCGCCAGTGGTAGAAGGGATTTTAAGTGAATATAGCTGGCCCGGCAATATTCGTGAACTGGAAAACCTAGCCGAGCGCCTCTCCATTTTGTGCGATGGTAATACGGTTATTATTGAGGATTTGCCCGATAAAATTGCCGCTTTGGCTGAAGGAGTGAGCGAAGAAGAGCTCATCAGAAAAGCTCCAAAACCCGCCCCCGTTGCCCAAGGCTTTGTTTGGCCCTCCATATCTGACATGCACGAGCGCGGCTTTGTTCTCAAAGAATTTTTAGAAACCATCGAAGACAAGCTCCTTGTGGAAGCCTTAGAAACAGCCGATGGTGTAAAAAATCAGGCCGCTGAAATTTTGGGCATAAAACGCACAACCCTCATAGAAAAATTAAAAAAGCGCGGGTTAGAATAAAGGGCGCATGAGATTTTCAGAGGCTCCTTATTCTTGAGCTCTCCTTTGCCGTCTGTTAGCGTTGTGGTTGAAGGCGACGGCAATAATTTCTGTTGAATAATTTTGATAAATATCGTCCCGCCAACCAGAATGGTTGTTAGTGACTTATTAAGGGCTTGTTGATGTCCTGTTGATTCGGGTCTATTGCATGAAATTTGCATTACTTTCTCGTCCCCCTTTGGTTCCTTTATCGGTATAAAAAAGTAAGATAGGGATAAGGGACGGCTTAGGGCCCTTTAAAACTTGGCTCGGGCATGACGTAGATAAAGCCCTCGCAGGTTTTTGGCAAAGGCTTGGTGGTGCCCGGTGATGCCCGGTGATGCTTGGACAAAACCCGGTTAAAGCCCAGCTAAATCTAAGGCAATAGAAAAAATACCTTTGGGTGTTTAGAAAATGTAAAATAACGGAACCTTTCTTCGAGGCTCACTGTGAATAATTTGACACCTTCCTTTCTGCGCCGACTGCTCATGGCCGTTTGCCTTATGCCTGTTGTTTGGACAACGGGGGCTTGGGGCGCGAGCATTGAGTGGCAGGCCATGCAGGGAAGGGAGCGTGTTATTATTACCAAAGCCATGACCGAGGGCATGACGGGAAATGTTACCCGAGTAGACGCCAATGGCATCGGCATTCCCTTTAATCAGGTGCCCAGCGGGCTGGTTCTTGCTGAACTCCCTGAAGAAGGGAGTATTGTTAAGGCAACGGCGCAGTATGGGCAAATGCTCGCCATTGTAACCCAAACCCCCAAGTTTGGTTTTGTCGTATCCCGTCAGACCCCTACTCAAATCATCATTGATTTTTTTCCTGATGAACTAGGCGCCCGCTGGAAATCAGACGGCACTTCTGTTCTTGACCAAAACGCGACGGCTGGCCCGACAGCAACGACCGCTTCTAGCTCTGCAGGTGGCACTCCAACCACTCCTGTTGCCGGTGAAAAAACGGGGAAAGCAGTTCCACAAGCCGTGGCTTCTGTTCCTGTCGGGAACACTTCGGGGGGAGTGACCAATCCAGCGTCAGAAACGCCTTCTTCCTCTCAAGCTTCTCCGACTCTTCCCTCTGCCCCTCAAACTCCTGCCTCTGGTGGCAATAGCGCTCCTACGCCCATTGGTTGGAAAGCGCAGCCCGTGCAAACGAATGTCCCCCTATTAACGTCCGATGGCACAAAGCCTGTTTCGGCGGGTGATCCTCTTGCTTCTCCGCCCCCTGTTGTGGAGGTTCCTGCTCAAAGTGCTCCGGTTGCCCCTCTGCCTGAGGGTGTTTTGCTGGATACGAGGGAAGATACTGCCCACAGAAGCGCGGCCTTGCCAGCGCCGGGCCTTGATGTGAGTCTCGTTCAGCCGACCCTTGTCCCTTCTGCCGCTCCGTCTGGGGCTAACCAAGGTTCGCCCCAAAACACCGCAGGGCAAAGGCCAAGTCAGCCAAGTCAACAAGTGGCAGAAGGGAAAACTCACCCGACCCCTGCTCCCAATGGCGCGGGTGTTGCGCCGCGCGGAAGTCAAATTGTTACCCCTGCGGGAGGTGGTGTAGCCGAGGCCAAGGAGCAAGTACTTCATCTGCCTCATGGACAAAAGAACCCCATAGGGAGTCAGGCCGTCAATCAGGTAGCAAATCCAGAGGTTAATCAGCCAGCGAATCAGTCCAGTCAGCAAGCTGCCCAGCAAGCCGGCGGGCTGGAAGAAGTTGACGGCACCCCCTTACGTCAAGGCGTAGGTCTAAAAGTCGGGCCGGGAAGCTACCGTGGCTTGTATAATCCTGTGGGAATCGAAGGTATAGCGACGACGGATGAACCTTCCGTTGGGCAAAACACCGCTGGGCTCAGTGGTGTTGTTCAGGATAATTCTGCTCAGGATAATTCTGCGCAGGCCCCTTCGGCCCAAGGAAGCCCCAATCAAGCTGACGGCGTCACTGGTGAGGTGGCTGGTAGCGAAACGAGTAATGAAGCGGGTGCAGAAGCCTCTTCTCAGTCGAGCGTTCGGTTGGTGGTTGACGACCAAAACCCTGCCGTCACCACGCCTCAAGGCGAAGCTGTTGTGGATCCTTCCGTTACAGACACGCCCCAAGGAGCCGAAACTGCCCACAATCAGACAGAAGCTCAGGAGCAGGCCGGCGTGACGGATGCCCTTGATGCGCCTACTTCTCTGGAAACTGACGAAGATGTTATTTATGTAAACGAAGAGGGTGAAGAAATCATTCCTCCGGCGGACCCCGTCAAACGACTTGAAGAAATCAGAGCCCTCATTGGCGAGAAAAAATACGAAGAAGCCAATGAGTTGGTCACCGCTCTGATTGGACAGACAAACTTAACCAAAGAACAGCGTGAAGACGCCTTGCACATTCGGGCGGAAATGTTGTTTTTCCTGTACAGGGATAATTTACAGCAATATGCCGGTAGCATCATTGAAGCCACGGATTTAGCTCTCAATGCCAATTCACGCTCGCCCAAGAACGCTGTCGCTCTTTTGCGCTTGGGCTATGTTAATCTGCAACTCGATAACGTGCCCGAGGCCGAGGCCCGCTTTAATATGTTGCGCCGCATGTTCCCCAATGATGAAAACGTGCCCCTCAGTTATTACTACTGGGGTGATTATTTTTATAACAAAGGGGATTTGGAACGCGCCATAGACCAGTTTCAGGTCGTTACCCAAAAATATCCTGCCAGTAAGTATGCCCGTGAGGCTTCTCTTGGCTTGGCTCGATCCTTTTATCGACTGGGATACTACGAGCAAGCGTTTAATATTGTTGAGTATATCGAACAGCGTTGGCCTCGCTTTTATTTAAATTATCCTCCTTTTCTTAATATGATGGGTGATGTGGCTTTTCGCTTGAATAACTTTGATTTTGCCACACGCTACTACTGGCTCTATGCCAACCTCGACCCCAACGGCGAAGAGGTTGATGTTATTCTTACCCGCATTGGGGATATTTATTCCCTCCAGCAACAGTCCGTGGCGGCAAAGGAAACCTACAGCGAAGTGGTAAGTCGTTTCCCTGATACAGACGGCGGCCTTATTGCCCTCATGCGCCTCGCTGAAGAAAGTATTAATGACGATCCGACCATCGCCACCATGTTTAACGCCTTTGATAGCAAGCCCGTTATGCGACCTGTGGATGTGTATGAAAAAATCATTAATGAACACCCGCAAAGCAAATATGTTTCGTTGGCGCAACTTAAACTCGCCATGTGGTATTTATGGAATCATGACTACACAACGACTTTAGACATAGCTGACGGATTTTTACGCGCAAAACCAGAAGATGATTTGGCCCCAAAGATGAAAGAGGTGGCCCTGAAGACCTTTGCGGTGTTGTCGGCCGAAAGTGTCGCTAATGGAAGCTTTAGCCGCATGCGCGATATTTGGGAACGCTACCCCATGCTCAAGGATCAAGAAGAGATATTAACGCCAGAAAGCCGTGTGGCGCTAGGGGTGAGCTATTGGAAGGACGGACGCCCTGATGACGCCCTTATCGCTGTGGAACCTTTCTTCTTAGGGAACAAAATTCCAGAGTATTCAGAGATGGCCTTAAGTCTTGTGTTGCAGATTTATCTTCAATACGATCAGTGGCCTGCCATTGAAGAGGTGGGGCGCAGGGTGGCTTTATGGGAAATTGGCGACGATAATCAGATGCAGTTAGATTATGCCCTTGCCTACGCCCGTGAAAATATGAATAAACCAGAAGAAGCGGCAGTGCTTTGGGAAAAGCTCTATGACAGCAAAAAACTGCCTGACGATCAAATGGTTTATGCCACATACTTCCTTGCTCGTGACGCTGAAAAGAGACAACGGAATGACGAGGCCTATCTTTTGGGCGTTGAAGCTCTCAAACGCCTTCGGGGCGAGGCGGAAAAAAACCCGGAATATGAAGATACGGGTAAAATAAAAAGCCAGATTTCGAGTCTGATGAGCCTCACCGAAGAAGGGGGCAGGCTTGGCGAATCTTTGGAATACGCCGAACAATATTTGGAGTATCTGCCAGAGAGCGATCCCGACAGGGCGGCTGTGCTGTTCCGCATGGCGCGTATTAACAAAAAACAAGGAAACGAAGGCCTCTGGCGAGAGCGCATGTCGGATATTGTTCGCCTTTATCCTGATTCTGTTTATGGACAGACCGCTGACGCGGCCTTGAAAAGTACCGACCTTGAAAAGGCGGCCTCGGCTTATTCTCCCCAACGCTAAGCCTTTCATCCCCCATTCCCTCAAGAATCCCCGCTTTCTTCCGATAAGACAGAAGTAGGCAGTATTTTCCGGGCATATTTTTTGCTAGTCTTCTTAAGAAGTGCACGCCAAAAAAGCCCTGAACCCACCTGCTGTCCTCGGCGGCTATAGGTTCGTCGTGCATCCATGGTCTGTAGGTAGGCGTAGACTGAGAGAATATGACAGATGGTTCTGCCTATCGGGCATCTGGCAGAAGTGTTTGTGGTGAGATCCCCTTAACCTTCGTCTTTTGTTGCCGCCCCTATAGGTTCATCCTGGATTTGACCTTAGGTTGGAAGCCACGGGGCAAGCGCTGGAAAAACTGAGCCCGTGATTGAGGGCTATGACTTGTAGAAAAGCTGAGCTGGGTTAAGAGCGGGAGTATAAATTTGACTCTGCAATGAGTCTGTATATTGGGTTATGCATGAGGTCATGAACTGGGCCATAGGCAGGTAAATCGAGAGTTAAGGCTTTGCCCAATGAGGAAGATATGAAAAAAAACAGGTTGTCTCGAATTATTTTGATGCTAGGTATTTTTGCCGTGCCATTCATGTTGTGGGGCTGTGCTCAAACGACCATTCCTTTGGCAACGGCTCCGCCATTATATGAGCAGTATAAACTGCAGTCTGCCGACCATTGGGATACGGTGGCTGAGGGCGTTGCTAGTCGAGTGCAGAAAACCCTTGAGGATAGACCTGATCTTATAGGTAAGCCTTTGTATATCGCTCCTCCCAATGACGGGATTTTTACCCGCACCTTTGCCAGCCTTTTGCGTAGCCGTCTTGTGTCCAAAGGGATGCAGGTATCGGAGTTCCATGAGGCTGACGCCATTACCATTAATTATAACGTCCAAATGGTGCTGCATGATTCTGGACGAGGTGATTATGGCGTGGGCCTTGCCAACCTCGGCATAGCCGTTGGCGGTGTCTTTACAGGCGGTTACACCACAACCTCCGACCATGAGGTCGTTATTAATACCTATATGGTGCACCGTAACCGTTATGCCATGTCACTGTCGCAGGTGTGTTATATCCACGACAAGGACTGGAATTTATATTTCGACCCCGACATGCTTCGCAGAAAAACCGAATCAGCGGACTCTGTTTGGCAGCGTTACGCCGGACGTGGTCAAGCCTTTGGTTCTGGAACCATTGTGCCGCCCATGATTGAGCGCCAAAAAAGCTATACTTCTTCTGGCGGGGACCCCTTGTTGCGATCATCCAATCAAAGTTATCAGCAGGTGGAGTATTACCCCCCACCCCCCGCGAACCACTATGTTTCAGGCCCTGTGACGACGACCTATTCCGAACCCATCCTGGAAGAATACCACATGGCTCCGGGCGGGCGTAGAATCGACCCTTCCTCAACACCCACGCCCATAGGAAGGCAAAGGCGCTAGTCCTGTCGCGCTAGTCCTGTCGCGAGCTCGAGTGGTCACAAACGGATATAAACAAGGGGCAAGGGCTTTGAAGAGGCAGAACTGCCAATAATAGATGCGCTTAAGGATTGATAGCGAGAGCGTATTGTAAGATGAACTGCTAAGGGATTCTTTAAACACTTACATAGATAAAAAGCACCGGATTGAGCGTTTCAGTCCGGTGTTTTTTATGGTTTGATGGGGTATCAGCTGACGGTGTCTGTCAAAAAAAGAATGCATGGGACTGGTGGCCTATCGCGCCCTAACAGTGTGTGTTTTTTCTCAGCAAAAACTTAAGCAACTGGACTTATGAGGGATTTGAAGAAATTGAGGGCTAAGAAATCAACGAGAGCAAGGGCATCCTGCCCTTGTGGTGAGCTTGAGGGACAAAGGGGCTTATGGGGCGGCTTACAATACCGTTTGCAAAGGGACTTATAAAGCCCTTTACAAGGCTGCTTTCAAAGTCCCTAACAATGCAAGTTTTACAGGACAGCGTCCCTATCACTCTCTGCTTTTTATGCGGCTCCTTAGCAAAAACGAGAACAGGCCAAGATTAGTCAAAGTCGGTAAAAAGAGCGCCGAGGTGAATATTGCCAAGGGTTTCTTTGGAATACTCCTCTCTGATGCGCCAAAAAGCCTGCTGAATTTGGTCAGAAGTTATGCCGTTTCGGATGGCGGTATAAGCTTCGATATAGGCCGCGAGGATGTCGCAGAGTTTAATGGCTTTGCCGTCTTTGGGGTCGAATTCGTTGGCGTTGTATTTCCCTTGAAGTTCGTCGAAGCTAACTTTTTGCGGTTTTCCGCCTTCCTTCAAGATGCTTTCCTGAAATTCAGAGCCAACAGCGGTGCCCAGATAATAGCGCAGGCGCTCGGTTATATGCTCATGCCCTGCTTTTTCGAGGGGTGAAAATATATGTCGCTCAAGCTCCTGATCTTCATACTGCTTAATAATACGGCTCAATTCCGCAAAGGATTTTTTGACAGGGGAAATAATGTCTCGGGTCAACACTTCGGGAAGGTCATGGAAAAGGCCGCAAAAAAAGGCGTTAACCCTTCTGGCAGGGCAGGCTTGTAGAGCCGTGGTGATGAAAAAAGAAAAGCAGGCGACCAGAAACATGTGGCCCATAACGGATGTTTCGGGAATGCGGGGCGTTTGAGACCAGCGTTTTTGAAAGCGTAGTTGACCGCAGAGGTTCGCGACGGTGGCAAAGGCCGAAGGGGAGACAGCGTTAGTCTTGTCGGCGCTATATTGCAGACCTTCTAAGAGGTCGTTGACCCCTTCAATGTGTTGGTAGGCCTCAAGTTCTTGAAGGCGTTTGTCTATTTCTGGTAATTCTTCATCAAAGGTGGAGTTGAGAT
>CAZYJQ010000009.1:0-39473 GCA_964647835.1 uncultured Desulfovibrio sp.
ACTTGTTGGGGTACAGGCTGTCTCAAAGTGAGACAGTTCTTGTTTTGCAACACTTTTATTGTACCATTGCAATCTGTTTTTTTATAACCATATAATATTACTTGATTATTTCATGTGCATGTTTTTTGCTACATGTCTGCACTGGTATCAATCGGCGGTAAAGGGCTGTGACTCTGCCCGCCCATTTAACGAAGAACTCTTAAAGGAGAGTGTATTAATGGCAGATTTTCTTTTCATGCGCTGAATATGAAAAAATGGCCGCTTCCCTGTCATTTCCTAAGCAGGCCTCTATTAATGGTAAGTTTGTAGGCGCCGTTTCAGGCAAAACTATGGAGACAACCAACCCCGCCACAGGAGCAAGCATTACTCATATCGCATCCTGCGGAAAGGAGGACGTTGACCTAGCCGTTAAGGGGGCCCGTGCCGCTTTTGAAAAGGGTGTTTGGTCAAAAATGCACCCTACCGAGAGGAAGAAAATTTTTCTTAAGTTTATTTCTCTCATTAAAAAAACAAGGTTGAACTGGCTGTTCTCGAATCCATCGACAGCGGGAAGCCTGTGAGTGAGTGCCTTGTCACAGATATGCCTGAAACCATCGACTGCCTTGAGTGGCACGCTGAGTTGGCAGATAAGGGCTATGGTTGCCTTTCTCCTTCTGGTAATAACGCCGTGGGCATCATTGTTAAGGAACCATCTGGTGTAGTAGCCTGTGTTCTTCCTTGGAACTTCCCCTTGATGATGGTTGGTTGGAAGCTGGGCCCCGCTCTTTCCGAAGGCAATAGCGTTATTTTAAAACCCGCCAGTGTTACTTCTCTTTCGACTATGAAATTGGCTGAATTTGCCGCCGAAGCAGGTATCCCTGAAGGTGTATTTAACGTTATTCCAGGTTCTGGGGCTATCGTTGGGGAAGCTTTGGGGACTCATCATGATGTTGATGTTCTTTCCTATACGGGTTCTACGGAAGTTGGCTGTCTTTCCCTGAAGTATGTGGCTGATAGCAACCTTAAGCTCATAGTTCTTGAGCTTGGCGGGAAAAGCCCCTTTGTTGTCCTTGACGACGTTCAGGATTATATCTTCGCGGCTAGTCATGCTGTTTCTGCCGCTTTTTGGAATATGGGAGAAAACTGCACGGGGAACTCCCGTATTATCGTCCCAAGAAACCGCAAGGACGAGTTCATAGACGCTATGAAGAAACAGTTGGAAAGCTGGAAGATTGGTAACCCCCTCAATCCCGCCAACTGTTTAGGCAGTATTGTCAGCGAAGCGCAATTTAAAACAGTCATGGGTTACATTGAAAAAGGTAAGGCCGAAGGCGCTACCGCCGTTGTTGGTGGCGAAGTTCTTAATATAGGCAGTGGTCTGTTTATCCCTCCAACCATTTTTGACAATGTGGAGCGTAATCATACCATAGCCATCGAAGAAATCTTTGGGCCTGTTACAGCTATTTTGCCTGCGGATTCCAACGAAGACGCTCTTCAGCTTGCCAACGATACCCGCTATGGCCTGCAGGCTACCTTGTTTACCGAAGATGTTACCAAAGCTCATGTCTACGCACGTGGATTAAAAGCGGGCACCATCGCTGTTAACAACTTTAGCCAAGGTGATAATACAACGCCCTTTGACGGCAAAGATAAAGGTCGTGAGTCTCACGATCAGTACCTTGAAACAAAGACCATTTATATTAATCTTGACCGCTAGTTTCACAGAGGGTGGTTTAAACGTGTTGGATTGATTCGAGACGTTATACATATAAAAAGGGTAGAGAGATCTGCCCTTTTTACGTGGGTGGAGGACTAAGGCCAGTCGAGACTATTTAGCTAGGTAAGATTATTGAGTCAGCTGCGCGGCATTTGTCCCTAAACAGCAACCGCAGGCATAGGGGCTGTGGTTGCAGAGCCTTGCAGTGAAGCATATGGCAACAGCGTTGGCAGCTATTGAGGTGTACGCACTTGGCAGGGGGATAGTGGCGTTGTTCTGGCACATAAGATTGTTTTGAAAGTGTTCATGCCAAAGAGCGTAACTAGGGGGGCTGGCGTAAGGGGGTTGTTGTAGTCTGTAGAGTTGTCGTATTTTAGGACAGTGAAGCCTTCTAAGCGAAAGCCCCCCTGCCTTCGCTGGAGCGTGTAGCGCAGGAGGGCATGAGGGGAAGCTTTTGTGAGGTATATTTACCTTGGTGAGTGAGTCTACATGCTAATCTGGAATTGTTTCATTTTGCGGTAAAGGGTACTGCGCACTATGCCAAGTTGTTCCGCGGTACGGCTTATATTACCTTCACAGGTATTTAGCGCTTCAATGATAAGCTCTCGGTAGGTGTCTTGTATATTGCCCCCGTCTTCAGCCCGGTAAACTCAGAGGGGTTTGCTGACGCGCCGGCTCCTGAGAAGCGCCTAGATCTCGATAAAAGTATATTCGCTGTGGGCGACAGGGATGTCGTTGGTGTGGATGATTGGCTTGTGTCAATGTGGGGTGGCAGATGGCGCGAGATTATGATGCCGTCATCGGACATAAGAAGGGCGCGTTCACACATATTTTCCAGTTCCCGCATGTTTCCCGGCCAGTCATATGAGAAAAGCGCGTTCATGGCGTCGCCTGCTATCTTCCAAGGTTGGGGGTGGCCTCCTTGCACCAAAATCATGACGACTTGGTATTCGCATAACGAACGTGGGGTTTGGTGGGTCCTGTGTAATACTTCGCATAACGTGGGGGGCTTTATCATCCCCTTGCTCGCGGCTTATCTTGCTACGACCTATACGTGGCGCACAGGGATGATTGTTCCCGGTATTATTGGCCTTGGCGTTGGTGTTCTTATTTGTGTTTTGCTGCGCGACAAGCCAGAATCCATTGGACTGCCCAAGGTTGGCGAGTGGCGCGAAGACGCGTTAGAACAAGAGCAGGTAAAAACAAGCGATGCTTCCTTACGCACGTGGCAGGTCTTAAGACAGTACGTCTTTACTAATAAATACATCTGGTTAGTGGCCATGTCTTATGTTCTTGTGTACGTTGTTCGTATTGGCATGAACGACTGGACTAATATTTTCTTGCATGAAGAAAGAGGCATTGAACTTATCGTCGCCAACTCTACCATTAGTATGTTTGAGCTTGGTGGCTTCATTGGAACCATCGTAGCTGGTTGGGAGTCTGACCCCCTTTTCCGCGGTAACAGAGCTCCCATGAACGTTATCTTCATGATGGGCATCACCGCCTGTATTTTGGTTCTCTGACTTGTGCCCATGCACGATACCTTGCCCTTTGCCACAGCGTACTTTTTCCTTGGCTTTTTCATCTGTGGCCCCCAAATGCTTACGGGTATGGCTGCGGCTAAAGTATGCCACAAAGATTACGCAGGTACGGCTACAGGCTTTGTAGGTCTCTTTGGCTATATGGGCGCGGCCCTGACTGGTCTGCCTTTAAGCTTCATCATCAGAGGCTATGGCTGGGAAGCTTTCTACATGGTTATGCTTGTGGCTTCTGTTTTCTCTGCCATTATTCTGCCCCTTCTTACTGTGAAAAAAAGCGCAGCCCACGGCATAAACCTCCTGTAATGGAAGGTGCAAAGGGAGAGATTTGACTTCTGCCTTTGCATCCGCGCAAGCAAGCTCTTCGGTATTGACTGTTACCGGAGAGCTTGATTTTTCTAGAAAAACTGATCTTGATTTGTGTGATTAACGCGGTGGTATATCGCCCAAGGGGCGCGTGCAATAAGGGTAAAAACAGTCATGTTCAATAGTGTTTTTTTAGTTGTAGCCGATTGTACAAGTAGGTGAAAAAAAGGGAATGCGTCGGCACTCCCTGATTATTGGCAAGCCACCAGCCTAGCACGGTTGGGGGCACTTATTAGGCTATATGGACATCGCAATTGCGGCATATAAAATCGTCAGGAAGTGATCCTCCACAATAAAGGTTTTTTATCAGCGCTAAAAATCGATGAGAATTCCACACGTTTTTAATCCCGTCTTCAATAACATTACCAAGATAAACACGCTCGAGAACATCTATGCAACAAAGCGAAACGCTCCCTTCTGGTTGAATAACTATTTGGTAAAAAGGTAAGCCCGCGTCTCTTCCCCATCCAACGGCGCAACCAGCCAGCGGGCCTTGGTGTTGCCCTTCGGTCTTGTGGCTGCTTGTGCCAGCGAAAGTGTGCGTTGGGAAAAAATTGACGAAGCATCCTTTTTTTTGCCAAAAAATTTTGGCTTGATTAATTTCTTCAGGAGAAGAAAAATCTGTGGCGAATTGGATGATAACCCTGTTGGGGGTCGGGTGTTTTGCAAGGGCGTAAAGGATGTTTTCCATGGCCTGATTAAAGTAGTCCTTGCCAGTCACCTTTTTATAGGTTTCATTGGACAACCCGTGGCAGGAAAAGAACATTATCCCATCAAATCCTTTAGAAAATAAGTAGTCAGTATATTCTTTTTTCATCCCTACGGCGTTAGTAACACAGTAAAGATGCATTTTATCCTTATAGGAAAAAGCGATATCAATATATTCCAGGCCCGAAGGGTGAGCGAAAATATCGGAAAAATTGTTAAAGGTGAATATTTTGCCACCAACCGTATAAAATTCATGGAGGAGTTTCTTAAAGACAGCGGCTTCCATACGTCTTTTTTTATGCTCGGTAGTGGTGCCGGAGTACGGGCACATAACGCATTCGAGGTTGCAAACACTATGCACGTTAAAACAGGCAGCAAGAGGGAAGTCGGGGCGAGCTTGTAGTACAAACTGCTCCTTCTCCTCCCTTGTGATATCTTTACGTTGACAGTAGTCCCAAATAAGCGGGCGCAGCTTATCCCGTAACTCTATGTATGGCGAGTTGTATATAGGGTAGCCAGTAGGGGTGGTAGTAATATTGGGGAAGGTGTTTAACGGGTTACTTTCCAAGAGAGTTATAATATCATTCATTATTATTTCCTAGTGCTTGTGCGATCGATGCAATGGAATTTTCAAGACGCTTTGCAGCAACAGGTGGCAGGTGGCTTCCTCCTAGTTGTCGGATATAGTTTTCTTTTAAGAAGGAGAGTCTTTCAGCAAGTTTTTCCTTGGGCGCTTGTTGTATTGGCAAAATATAGTCTGGATAGCCTTCCGCCTCTTTTCTAAGGTCAGGGGAAGTTGAAGGCAATAAGTTTAGGGCATGGTTGAGGTTGTTTTTCTCGAGGAAGTTCTTATACCGCTCAAAGCGTTGCGCATGCCCGCTTAAAAGGCGGCTGTAATCAGCCTCAGCATAGAGCTCATAAAGGCTTTTATGAGGGTCGTTTAAGTAGTGATAAGGTATTTCAAAGTATTGCGCTAATTCTTCAGTTCGCGCGTCCGTTGCCACAATGTAGGCAGGTGTTCCAGCCAACAGGGCCAAAAAGTTTCCGTGGACTCTCGTTCCAAAGGAAAAAATAGCCTCGGAAAGCTTGCTCTGCCATTGTTGTATATTTGTATAATAGCGAGTTTTTTCTTGGTTAACCCAAGGGGCATAGAGGGGGTTGTAGCATATAGATTTATCGCTTGTATCTTCAAACATGGCTGTAAAAAGTTCAAGAAAATTTTGGGGGAAAAAGAGGTGGTTGGAGTGTTGCTCGGTATATTCTTGGAATATGGGCAAAGTAAATTCACCATTAAAAGCAACCAAGCACTCATCAAAGCTATGCTTATCAAACTTTTTCGTGTCAATATTGAGATTTGCACCGTTTGTAAACATGGAGGGGCAGCCGATGACATCGACTTGTAAAGGGGAGCAGCCAAGTTTTAGGAGGTACTGTTTTGTGAAATACCCCCTTACTCCAATGGAAGCGGAATGCTTAAGTAAAAGCTCTGCAATTCTTTTGGCAAATTGGTCGAGGGGTGAGCCAAAGAGTATTTCTTTTTGCAATGTGGAGGCTGCGCCTACGCCAACCATAACGATGGGGATATTGATTTGCTCCAAAAAGTCAATAAAATACGGAAATCTGGGGATATAGCTGGTGTTAAAGAGGTCCGCTTCTGAAAGAATGACTGCATCAAAGTGATTATTAATATAATTAATGTCATTGTGGGCGAAAGCTTGGGTAATATCCTTGTTTTTTTGATCAAACATATGAAAGTAGCTTAGTTCGTTCTCGGGTGAAGCAAGAGATTTGGTCACGGCATTTTTAAAAAGCAGATTCCCGTTATTTCCGCATAGATAATCGTTTTTAAAGCTCTCTATGTTTGAGTAGGGAGTTGTTGGGTCCGCTCCCCAGTATGAAATGAGGTATCTAGCCATGCTTGTTCTCCTTTTAAAATACTATTGCGCATCCGAAATTTTACTTAGCAGCGATAGAGTCTTTTCGAGCTTTTTGTCTTTTGACTCCAGTGATTCAACAAGTTTTTTGTTGATGTCTATGAGCTTCTCAATTTCTACTCTAAGGTGATGCCTATCATAGAGGGTAGCTTGAAGGATTTGCCTTAAGTTGTTTATCTCCATTTGAGAACTTACCAGGTTGTTTCTTTGTGTTAATGAATGTTGTCTGTATTCAATAACCGGGTGGGGAACATGGTAAGCTTTACGAGTTGGCGTAAGCATACGCTTGAAAAAATCGTAATCTTCAGGGTTTGGAGTCTCTCTATAGCCCCCAACTCGCTCATAATCTATACGTCGGTACATGGATGAACCATGGATAAAGTTATGAGTAGCGAACTTTTCCAGCCCTTCTTCTGGGGGAGGGAAATTCCATATATGCACGCTGTTTTGGCTTGTGGGAGTTTCATATATCTTTGTCATGGGTATTTTGGTGGCTAGTATGTTTGCCAAATCACCAAAAACAAGCATGTCGGTGTAAGCAACGCAGGCGTCCGGGTGGGCATCTAAAACAGCTCTGGATTTTTCAATATAGTCGCAACGCATACGGTTATCAGCCCCCAAGAAGGCTATGAAGTCCCCACTTGTGAGTTCAACTGCTTTTCGAAAGTTTTGTACTGTCCCCAAGTTTTTTTCGTTTTTAACGATAGTAACGTCATCTTTAATCAGGGCGAGTATTTCATGGGAGGAGTCAGTGGAGGCATCATCAATAATAAGAATTTCATCGGGCTGAACTGTTTGTTTTTTTACTGAATCCAAAGCTTCCAGTAGTAAGTGCCCGTAGTTATAGTTGGGGATGATAACACTTACCGTTGCCGTGAATAGATTTGTACCCTCGGTAACGGTGGTTCTGTTGAGAAGGTGTGGATCTTTACTGTTTCCCTGAACGCAAGAAACAGCTCCTGTAAAATGGTTTTTAGCGCAACTCACTATGGCATCGTTCACTTCACCGTGGGGGTAAGCAAACCATGTAAAGTGTTCTTCGCTAAACATGTTGGCTAGGGAGTGGGGAACTGCCACTTCTTTTTCTATTTGTTCTGCAGAACATTTGTCGAGGCGCGTGTGTGTGTTGGTGTGCCACTGTATCTTTCCGTTAGCCTTGCCCATTTCTTGTAGCTGTTTCATGGAGGCGAATTTTGCATAAGGCTCCACAGAGTCAAATTCGTTTCCTTGCCCTATGCAAGAGCCAACGACAAACAGCTCAAATGGATAACCAAATTGCTGGAGAATAGGGAAAGCGTACAGGAACACGTTTTCGTAAATACCGTCAAAAGTAATAACAGCGTGGCGAGGGTTAGCAGGGTTGTAATCTTCGAGGCTGACAACATCATAGGCTTGCAGAGCGAGCATTTGCTTGTAAAAAGTATCTGCCGTTACCCAATAGGCTGTTTTGGCCTCTAAATCGACTTTATGGTATAGTAGAATCATTTTTTATAAACCTCGAGTTGGTGGCTGTACTCTCTATAGGTATACAGGGTTTTATCAATCAGCGGGTAAGGGAAAGGGCAGTAATGCCAATCCGAAATATGGCAAGAAACAAGTATCCCGGAAGGGTTGAGCAATTTGTCGATGATTGATTGAATGATAACGACGCCGCGGCCAATGTACTGTTTATAGAGAACGCCTGTGATGACAATCAAATCAAAGGTCCCTAAGTGGGGAACACTGAGCAGGTCAAAGATTGAGGCTTCAAAAAAGTGAATGTTTTTATCCTTATCAGAGGGTGTTTGGCTTTGAGCCCAATGAATAGCCTTAGAGGAAAAATCGCACCCTAGGACAAGTTGCCCAGGTAGGTCATGAGTTACAAATCCATTGCCACAGCCTATGTCTAAAACGCGCTTATAGCTTTGCTTTGGTAATGCGTTAAGTAAATACTCTTTCCGGAGTATATCGTGAGGGTTGTCATGGTATTCCCAAGGATCTTTTTGCCCGTAAAAAATATTTAATTCGTCGGCTGTCTGAATGGTTGAGCGGAAGGACATAGATGAACCACCTGTTAGAAATTGCTTGATGCTGGCTATATAGCAAAATGCGGGCCAAGTCCTGCCTTCGTTGCCTTGTTTGCTTTTGAGAAAGTTTCACCTTAGCCTAGTCAAGACTCTGACACCCTTTGAAAGGGGCTGGTACGCGCTCTTTGTGTAAGATGTTTTATGCGTAGGGGAGAAGCTTGCTGTCCCTAAATGCCACTTTCTATGGAGTAATTAGCGGAATAAAATAAAGAAAACTTTGCCGGGGAAGGGAGTAGGGGCATGCGAACCCGGGAAAGGATAACCGATTTTTCATTGAAGCGGTCATGCAGATTGTCAGGCAGGCGGCCCATGGTGCGACTCTACCAGCTTTGCTTTGGTAAGCCATGTCGCCTAGGCTTCAGGGTTAGGGACGACACTGATAGAGCCTGTTCAAAGCGCATTAAGCGGCTATTCGAGAGAAAGACCCTTGAGGGCGGTCTGCCTTCAAGGGTCTTTTATTAGATGGTGATATCGTTATTTTACCTGATAACCGCCGTAATGTCGCACAGGTGACCACTCGGGGATAACGGGCAGGGGAGCGGGGGAGACAGCTTTATAGTCTTCATCGCCGTAGACGATTTTCCCGTCAACAATGGTCAGCTTAGAAGTGATGGACTTGATGGCCTCGTCATCTACGTCGAAGTAGTCTTTATCAAGGATAATGAGGTCGGCAAAATAACCGGGGGCGAGCTTGCCCTTGTCGGTTTCCTTAATGAGTTCATAGCCACGGTAGGTGAGCAGTTCCAGCGCAGTTTTACGGTCAAGGGTGTTCTTGGTGTCCATAACTTGAACGCCACCAACGGTACGCCCAGTTGAAATCCAATACAGGGCTATCCATGGGTTGTAGGTAGCAACTCGGGTTCCATCTGTGCCAAGGCCAATGGGCAGGCCAAGGTCAAGTATTTTCTTGACAGGAGGAAGATCCGAAGCGGCTTTTTTACCATAGCGCTGAATAAAGCTTTCACCCTGGAAGGCCATGCGGTGCTGAATGGCTATACCGCCGCCCAAGGCTTTAATGCGTTTGAGGTTGGCGTCGCTGATGGTTTCGGCGTGGTCAAAGAACCAGACAAGACCATTTAAGGGGGTTTCTTTATTGACTTCTTCAATAACGTCTAAGTCGCGCGCGATACTTTCGTCATAGGTGGCGTGAATGCGGAAAGGCCACTTTTTTTGCACCAGCAGGGTGAGGACCTCTTTCAGGTTTTTTTCCATGGTCACAGGGAACACGGGACGGGGGAAGAGAAAGTTTTCAAAGTCGCCCGCTTCGGAAACGATATTTTCGCCCGCACCAGCGACATAATAGTCGATGGTGTTAAATTTGTTGTGGGTGTGCTCGCCACCGCCCACTTCAGCAATGCTGGTCCAGCGGGTGTAGTCGGCAAACTCAGCGCCTTTCTTTTGGGCAAAAAGGAAATAGGGTAAACGAACGGTGATTTTACCTTCTTCATGAAGTTTATCGGTAATGGCGTAATCATCAGGATAGTTTTGGAAACCGCCGCCAGCGTCCATGGCAGAAGTTACACCAAGACGGTTGAGCTCTGTCATATAATTCAGGGTAGAGTTGATTTTCTCTTCGTCGGTCAGTTCGGGGAGCTTGGACAAGGTGGAATAGAGGATAAAGGCGTTGGGTTCGGCCACAAGCAGACCTGTGGGGTTGCCTTCGCTATCTTTTTGAATAAGGCCCTCGGGAGGGTTAGGGGTGTCGGCGTTAATGTTCAATTCGGCAAGGCCGGCTTTATTGAGCCAGGCGCTGGCGTAAAGATACATAATAAGGGTTGGTACATCACCCGTCGCTTCGTTGATTTCTTCAAGGGTAGGGAGGCGTTTTTCAGCGAACTGGTGTTCATTCCAACCGCCGATAACACGGACCCACTGCCCTTTAGGCGTACGGGCGGCTTGCTCTTTGAGCATTTCCAAAGCGCGCTTGAGGGTGGTTACGCCGTCCCAGCGCAGTTCTGTGTTATAAAAGCGACCGGCGCGAATAACATGGAGGTGGCTATCGAAAAGACCGGGCAGAACGCGGCTTCCTTTGGCGTCCACAACAACGGTTTTATTGTTTTTTAGCTTGAGAATATCTTTATCGGTGCCGATTTTAAGGATTTTATTGCCTTGAATAGCGATGGCCTGCACCTCAGGCGTTTTCGCGTCCAAGGTGGTTATTTTGCCGTTGGTAATAATAATATCGGCTGTCGCCGCCATAGCCGCTTGTTGGGTAAAGACCATAAAAGCGAAGGCCATCAGGGGAACAGCTATACAAGCAAGAAGTTTTTTCATGTGTACTTCCTTTATTTATATGTTTAGTTCAGAGGAAAACCAGAGGAATGGGGACTGAGCCTGTGGGGAAGATGTGAGGATGACTATGAGCGAAATCTACCCCATATAAGACATCGGATAAAACTTGCTGTATGCTAATCCCATACAGGGTTTTTGGCAAGGTTGGAAACATGATTCGAGTCGTTTTTTCGTGGGCAAAGGCTTGTTTTTTTCAGGTGAAAATGGCATGTAAATAGAACATACTTAGCCTTTTATCGCTTGTGCCGTCTTTTGTATTTGTGCAATAAGAGGCAATAACCATTGTGGCAGAATCTTGGTAAATCTCTTTGGGGTGTCTTCAAGCGCTGTTCATTTATGCGTTGACGTATTGTGAGCCACAAGGGTCAAAACTGCGCCATATGGTTACTTTACGGAAATAGTATAGTTGTAAACCCATAAAGACCTCGTTGGTCTTTTTTATCCAACCACTAACACAGGAGTTCCTATGTCAGCTTATAAAAACAAATTGCTTGCGATGCTTTTGTTGGCCTTTGTGTTACTGCCCTTCGGTGCTCTCCAGGGTCAGGCGGCGAGTAAAGACAAGGTTGTCTGGACCAAAGACGCTATGCACGAACGCCTTGGATTTAGTATAAAGCACACGACGATTTCTTATATTGAAGGGCATTTTAAAGATTACACCGCCACCATAGTTGCCTCTGCTCCGGATTTTTCCGACGCGGTCATTGATGTGGTCGCCCAAGTGGCAAGCATTGATACGGCTGTTTCCCCTCGCGATGATCATTTGCGTAGTCCTGACTTTTTTGACGTAGCCAAGTATCCAACCATGACCTTTAAAAGCACCTCGGTAAAACCCATAGGTGACAATTTCGCCAAAGTGTTCGGTCATCTGACCATTCGTGGCGTGACCAAAGTGGTGGAGCTCGACGCAGTATTCCTTGGTACCATTCCCAATGAAACGACCAAGACCCGCTCCATGGGCATTCGTCTTTTAGGGACCATCAAGCGCTCTGACTTTAACCTCGCACCAACTTTCCCCGATACCATCGTGGGTGATTTAGTGCAGATTAACGTCAATATGGAATTTATTTCAGATAAATAAGTTGGGCATGTCTATTGTAAAAAAATCCTGAGGCGGTTATGCCTCAGGATTTTTTTTGCAGGAAAGCTGGCGCATCATGGAGCCCTTTTTTGAAGTTGTTTTGTATCTTTTGGAGAAACCTCACTTCAAGGGTGGCTTTTTGTTGTTGAGGCTGGGTTATGGCGCCATAGCCAGCTGATTTATTTGGGTTTTTCTAGCGTTGGGGTAGGAGGTTGTTTTTGTGAGCACAACCGCACTCCAGGCATAGCTTTTTCCCATGCGTAGCTAGACATTCCTGTGTATCCTTGCTTATACTCTAGCTTATTATACTTTACACCACGAATTGAGGGTTGCTTTATGAAGCTAGGTGACAACGCTGAGCGCAAAACGTTTTTAAAGGCATTTGTACCGATTTTAATTACCCTTTTGATTTTAGAGGGGTGCTTCCTCGCTTTCTTCTATAGTTTGTCTGCCAAAAATGTGAAAGAGCAGATTGCTTCAAAGGCCTTCGCCATAGGTAATATTGTGGCTTTGTTAATTGAGCGAGATATAGAAAGTTATAAGGATTTTGCCAAAACCCTTGATACAACGAGCGATTATTACTTGCAAATGAATGATGTCTTCGACAGGATTTTGCAGGCCAGTGGAGAGCGTATAGTCTACATTGATACCAGTATCCGTCATTCCGATAACGAGCTCATGTATGTTTTTGACGGATTTAGAGATGGTAGCACTGCTACTCATGTTCCCCCGGGTAAGGTGGAAGAACTCTCCATTGCGGGGAAAAAGGCCTATGACCTTAAACAACCCTACCTTGGCGACTTTGGAAGTAATGCGGGGGTGGAGTATGGGAACTTGCTGTCCGCCTATGTTCCCATTCGCGATACACAAGGCGACTTCGTGGGTATGGCTACCGTGCAGGCCACCCGCGCTAAGTATAAGGAAACCCTCGAGAGTCTTTACCTTTTCGCCCTTGTGAGTCTTGCTGTTTCTGGTATTATTATTTCCCTTATTTTAGGCTATTCGCTGGGCTATATTAAACATACTTTCGCCATTGATAGCCTGACAGGACTGGCCAATCGGAGTGAGCTGTTAAGAACGCTTAAGCGACATCAAGGGAACCTTAAAAAACTTCAAGGTGAATCCGTCGTTTTTATGACCGATTTGGACTTTTTTAAGAAGGTCAACGATACCTATGGACATCCCTTTGGTGATATTGTTTTGCGCCGCGTGGCGCAGATTATTAACAGTAATTTGCGCCGTTCGGATAGTTTGGTGCGCTATGGGGGCGAAGAGTTCGCGGGATGTCTGGCGCATGCCACCATGGCAGAAGCTGGTGAGGTTTTACGGCGCATGAACCAAGCCGTTGCGAGTAGACCTATTTTTAACGAAGAATTGAGCAAAGAGATCTATGTGACTGTGAGTATCGGATATGCCCCTCTGGCTTCGGACGGTTCTCCGACAGAGGCTTTGGCCAATGCCGACAAGGCGCTTTATGAGGCCAAGAAAACGCGTAATTGCGTAATGGGCTATGGCGAGCATAGCTCGTAGGGAATAGCGTTTATACCCTCACGACAGCTTTGGCTTAGGGTAATCCCCCTCGCCATTATTGCGGTTTGACCTGACTCTGGTTGAGCCGTTTCGCTTGGCTGTCTCGTGGGTCAGGATGAAGGCGAGACACGCGCGAGTAAGAAAGAGGCTCCACAGGGGAACAGAGGCAAGCCAGCCCAACTTGGAGGCCGTTTTAATGGGGGAAATCGCCCTTACAGACGAATACCTTACTGTGGAGCTGGGGTGTCGCCTCGCTTCGCCACAAAAACAAGGGCATTATACAAAAAGAAACGAGAGAGCTGCTTTTGGGCTCGTAGGGCAAGGTAGCGCTGGTGGTCCTCGGTCGTTTGGGTTTTACAAATTTCTTTGGGCCCATAAAAAATTGCTTGCGAAGCCAAAGAAGCGGTTATGCCAAGTTGAGCTAGCCTTTGGGGGAGGTCGTCGCCAAAATCCCACCACACCAAAGCGCCTTCAGGATTTAAGGGGTCGCCATGATAGATGGGGGGGAGGGCATGTCCGTCTCCTTCCTTTTGCCTGCCTTGCCCCCCTTGTCCACTCTGTCCCATTTGCCTGTCTCCTTCCTTTTCTCCGTCTTGCCTGGTCTGCGTTGCTTGAAAACTATCATGCCCACAGCGCTTTCTTGTGGGCGCTCCCTCACTTACGGGAACAGTAAAAACATGTGTTCCGTCCTTGGTGAGTACTCTGTTGATTTCTGAAAACGCCCGCCAGGTCTCATCAATATGTTCTGCTATGTCTTGAGAGATAACTATGTCAAAGGTCATGTCGGGGAAGGTGAGACAGGTGGCGTCTTGGCAGAGAATACCCTCTTCATTGCGTTGTCCCGGGGGAATGGGAGGGAAAAACTCTGAACAGTGATAATGGGGCAAGTCTTTGAGGAGGACATGCAGGGGGCCTGCGGCTTGTAGTTCGAAAATGTGTATGTCTTCAAAGGCGGACAATTGCTCGCAGAGGGGGCGTTCTGTTGAAGCGTTGACCAGCCGCAATAAAACGCGCGCCACCTCTCGTGTTCTTCGGGCGGAACCGCATTGTGGGCATCTGGTTTCCCTGAGGCTTGAGTCAGGGTGAAAACGAATGAATTCGCCCTCAAAACCGCATAAACTGCAGAGTGTTTCAGCCCATGGGCTGTCGAGCCGTGCTATATATTTTTTCGTCATTCCCGTTCCTTTGCTAGTGAATATAACAGATACGACTTAACACTCCCCACTGGGCATGGCCCAGTTCGCCTAACGGGTTAAACCCAATCAGCGACAATCTCGCCTCCACTTCCCTGCCGACCTAACCCTCCGACACTTACTTGCCAGCGTAACCTTGTAGGCACGACTCCGCCGCTAAGACCAGCCGACAAAAACTGCCCCCTCTGACATGCCCGTCGGAATGCTTACCACAGTATGAAGAAGGAAGACCGTTATGAGGTCAAATTGGTTTTTACGTTTTTATACGATAGCGGAAAATGCCCCAAAACGCGATATGGAAACGTTCTTGTTTCTGGTGTGTACTTTAGGGGATTCCCTCATATGCGAATTGGCACTAGCATTATTTCATGCAAGATGTATATGTCTTGTTATGGCTTCTTTTCCGTTCTTCCTGTTATGTGCCCTAGGGCGCGCCCTCTTTTTTCAAGGTAATAGCGTTGTATTTGTTTTCGGCACAAGGGAGAATTTTTTTGGTCATGTACGTGAAGGCTGATGAAAAATTGTAAGGAGAGGTGTCCTGCTTTGTTTTGGCTACTGGGTTTAAAGATTGGGACTGTCCGCAGTATTTGTGCGGGGGAAAAAATAGGCTATGAGGTTCCTTCTAGGTATGATGATTATAATGGCGGGTATATGGACTTGCGCTGGAAACGAGGGTATTGTAGGGGCAAAGTCCGTGGTCATGCGGTGCAGGCGGTCTGGTTAAGCAAGGACAACCAGACCTATGTCTGCTCAAGGCGACCGTAGTGAGTGGCAGGAAGCGGCAGAGAACGGAAAAATCTTTACTGTTGTAGCCAGAGGTAGCCCTTTATTATTTCATATTGACTTAGTCCGATTTCCCCTGGATAGTAGTGCTTGATTACTATCGCAGTCTTTCCCCCTTGCTTGCTCTCTTCCGTCCAAGGCTGTCTATTTATACAGATGAGCTATGGACACAAAGGTCTGCATGCTGACACTCGAAAATCGCCACTAAAACCTTGTTTAACCTCATACATTCATTGTTGCTGTCCAGCGTCGCTGTGCTCCATCCTCTCATTTTTTACTCAACTCGCTGAATATTCAACATTCTGTTTGTGTAAAAACTATTACTCTACTCTTACTCTGATTATTTTGTCTTTTTAAAGTTGCTTTGCATGGTTTTTTTGTGACCTACGTCCCCTCAAGTTAAGGAGAGCCACGTCATGCCATTACTAGATACATGGAGAGGAACCGCCATCCCCGAGGCCGTTAAAGCCTTTATCGGGTGGGGTGGGCTAATTGTTCACGACAAAACGGTTGATGTTCTTGATATGCTCAGGGCTTATATGGCGGTAGCCGCTGCTGAATCCTGCGGTCAATGCTACCCTTGCCGCAGTGGTTTAAAGCGTATGGCGTCGCGCCTTGAGTCCATGTGCGCTGGTCAAGAGCAGCCCGATGACGTGGACTATCTTCGGGAATTGGCCCAGCTAGCCTACGCGGGTTCACGTTGTGATATAGGACAAACGGCTCCCCAAGCTCTTTTGGACGTTATTCAAAAGGCGCCTCATCTGCTTAAAGCAAAAAAAGTGACTCCCGGAAGATATACCAGCGTTGTTAGCGCCCCATGCATAAGCGCTTGTCCAAGCCATGTTAATATTCCTGCCTATATTGAAAAAATTCGTTTTCGCCAGTTTAGCCAAGGGTTGTCCTGCGTCATGGAAGATTGCCCCATGCCCGGCACCATTGGCAGAGTGTGCGAGCGCCCCTGCGAAGCCGCTTGTAAACGAGGGCGTAACGGTGAACCTGTGGCTATCAGACACTTGAAACGCTTTTTAGCAGACTCTCCGGCTCACTATCATGGCGTAGACTCAGCACCCCAGCCCGTGAGCGATCAGAAAATAGCCATTGTAGGGGCGGGTCCCGCAGGGCTGTCTTGCGCCTATTATCTTGCTCATCTGGGCATTCAGTCCACCATTTTTGAATGTTATGAAGAAGCTGGAGGGATGGCAAAATATGGCATCCCCGATTACCGCTTGCCGCCATCAGTTTTGCGTCGCGAAGTTGCCATTGTGGAGGCTTTGGGCTGTGAAATTCGCAAGGGCATTATGATTGGTAAGGATAAAACCGTTGATGACCTCAAAAACGAAGGTTTTTCCGCTATTTTCATGGGCACAGGGGCCTCAGACGCCCCCGGCATGCACTGTGAAGGCGGTAATGACTGTAGTATCGGGTACATCAGCGGAGTCTATTATTTGCACGAAGCCACCAAGGGGAATCGGGCGGTGACCGGTAAGCGTCTGGTGATTGTGGGCGGTGGTAACGTTGCCATCGACTGCGCCAGAACAGGCTTGCGCATGGGCTTTACTGACGTGCAGGTATTGTATCGTCGCACCGAACAGGAAATGCCCGCAGATGTGCTTGAAATTAAAGAGGCGCGTGAAGAGGGCGTTATCTTTAACTTTTTGGCGGCTCCTTTGCGTATTTTACATGACGAAGGTGTCTTGTCGGGGATTGTTTGCCAAAAAATGACCCTTGGGGAACCAGACGCTTCAGGGCGACGGAGCCCTGTACCCCTTGAAGGCGAAACCTTTGAGTTATCTTGTGATGCTCTTATCCATGCCATTGGACAAAAGGTTGCTGTCGATAGAGCCTTAAAGGGACGTCAAGGGGGCTTGAATAAGTATAATACCCTTGATGCCCATAGTATTACCGGAAAGGTCGAAGATTTTAGCGATATTTATGGCGGTGGCGACTGTGTGACAGGTCCGGAAGCCCTCATTGGGGCGTTGGCGGCAGGAAAGCGCGCGGCCTACCATATTGCCGAACAGCTTGGCGGTGGCGAAGTTGCGGCTACCCCCGTGGAAGAGCTGGAAACGCTCCTCATGGGAATGGATATGGTACAGCCGGACGAGCAGGACCCGCAGACGGATTACACCGAAGCCCTGACTATTAAAACCATACCCATTGCCGAGCGTCTCGCAGGTTTTGCGGAAGTGGAACTGGGCGCCACCGAATGGGAGGCAACCCAAGAGGCCAATCGATGCCTGCGTTGTTACCGCATCGCCATGGTGGCGGAGTAGGGCTAGGGATGAAATGAAGCGACAAAGAAATTTTTGAGAGTTTCATCTCTTTGTTGTTTTGTAAAAGCCCAAATTATACGGGTTCAGAGGGTATGCTGCCCTTTGCAGGGAGCATGAGGGATTTCGTCCCTCATATGCTCGGAGTTTTTATACAACAAGCCTTGAGAGCCGTAGGCTCATGAGGGCGCTATTGCCGGGGTTTATCCCAGAGGGGTATATATGCCAAGGATTACCATTAATGGAATTGAGACGGATTTTGAGCAGGGGCAGACTATTTTAGATGTTGCCAATGCCATTGATGTAAAAATACCTACCCTGTGCTGGTTGCCTAAGACAGGTCATGGAAAAGTCTGTCGTATTTGCTCTGTGGCGGTAGAAGGGTACGACCGCTTTTTGCCTGCTTGTTCGTCGCCAGCTGAAGATGGCATGGTTATCGAAACGCACTCGCCGGAAGTGATAGCGGCTCGAAAAAATATTCTTTCCATGCTCATGGCAGACGGTAGACACGACTGTTTCATGCGCAGGTTGCCGCAGGATAGGTGGCCTGCCTACCAACAGGCGGCCTCGGTTGTGCCCCATAGAGAGCACGCCTGTTTTGCTGATGGACGTTGCGAACTCCAGGCCCTCGCCCTTGAACACCGCATTCCCGTAAAAGACCTGACCGCGGAGCCTAATTCCTATATTCTTGATGACGACTACCCGATGATAACTCGCGACTTCACACGCTGTGTGCAGTGCGGGCGGTGTTCGTCCGTGTGTAACGCCATTCAGGTGAACGAGGCCATTCCTTCCCAATTTGGGCGACGGGCCGAAAAAGAGCATTGGTGGCCTGTGGTGGATTACGACCGCTGTACCCATTGCGGGGAATGTGTGCAAGCCTGCCCCACGGGCGCGTTGTCTTACAAAAAGGCCTATGGCTTAAAAGAAAAAGACGATGTGACGGAGAATATTCGCACCACCTGTCCGTATTGCGGGGTGGGATGCCAGTTGAATCTGGTGGTTAAAGAGGGCAAAATTATTGAAGTTTGGGGTGTTGAAGACGCCGAGCCTAACCGCGGGAGCCTATGTGTAAAAGGGCGCTTTGGCTATGATTTTATTTATAGCAAAGAAAGGCTGACCGATCCTCTTATTCGCCAGCCCGACGGTTCGTATAAAACCGCCTCATGGGACGAAGCCCTAGACCTGATTGCCGAGAAATTTTCCAGTGCCATTGAACAGTATGGGCCGGATTCTGTGGCGGGTCTTTCTTGCGCCCGTAGTATTAGCGAAGACAGCTATCAAATGCAAAAATTGTTTCGGTCGGTGTTTAAAACAAACAATATCGACCACTGCGCCCGAACGTGACACGCTCCTACGGTGGCCGGTCTGTCCACCGCCTTTGGTTCAGGTGCTATGACAAACAGCTTCGCGCACATGCAACACGCCAAGCTTATCCTCCTCATCGGTTCTAATATTACCGAGGCTCATCCTGTGGCCTCGACCTATGTTAAACGGGCCGTGCGGGCCGGATGTCGCCTTATTGTGGCTGACCCGAGGCGCACGGATATAGCTAAAATGGCTGAAACCCATTTGCAGTTAAAGGTTGGCTCCGACATTGCTTTGCTCAATGCCATCATGCATGTTTTGGTAAAAGAGGATCTGTATGACAAAGAGTTTGTGGCGGCGAGCACAGAAGGCTTTGAAGAGCTGAAAAACACTATCAAGGACTGGACGCCTGAACGGGCTTCGCTCATTTGTGGTGTTGAGGCTGAAACCATTGTGGAAGTGGCGCGGGCCATGGCTTCCGTCAAACCTTCCATGGTTGCCTATACGCTGGGCATTACCGAGCACACCTGTGGCGTGAATAACGTTTTCGCTTGCGCGGATTTGCAAATGCTCTTGGGTAATATGGGCAAAGAGACAGGCGGGCTTAACCCCCTGCGCGGGCAAAATAACGTTCAGGGTTCATGTGACATGGGCGCTTTGCCAGACGTTTTCCCCGGTTATAGAAAGGTGGAAAACAAGGCTGACCGTGAGGATTTTGAGCGCTTTTGGCAGGTGGAAAATCTGCCTGATAAAAAAGGCATGATGATGCCTGATATGATGGAAGCGCTGCCCACCAAAAAAATTCGTTGTTTTTACGTGTTTGGTGAAAACCTTGCCAACACGGAGCCAGACATCACCCATGTGGAAAAATGCTTGGCATCGGCAGAGTTTATGGTCGTTCAGGATATTTTCCCCAACGAAACCACCAAATTTGCTCATGTTATCTTGCCCGCCGCGGCCTGGAGCGAAAACGACGGCACCTTTACCAACAGCGAACGGCGAGTGAGCCGTGTGCGCACGGCCAGCACTCCGCCGGGGCAGGCTAAGCCCAACTGGTGGATTTTTAAGCAACTGGCAGCGCGTTTTGGGCACCATTGGCAATCTGATTCCGCCCAAGAATTGTGGGACAACGAAATATCAGTCATGGCGAAAATATTGGGCGGTATCAAATATGACCGCCTTGAAGGGAATGGTCTGCAGTGGCCTTGCCCAACCATTGACCACCCCGGCACCAAAGTTCTGCATAAAGATGGTGTTTTCACCCGAGGTAAGGGCTTATTTAAGGCCGTTGACTGGACACCTCCCGCGGAAGTGCCCGACGAGGCTTATCCCTTTGTGTTGAGTACGGGTCGCAGACTTTATCATTATCATACCCGCACCCAAACAGGACGTTGCGAAGGGCTGAACACTTTGTTGAGCCATGAAACAGCCGATATATCGCCTGAAGACGCGCGTCGTTTGGGCATTGAACACGGCGAAATCATTAAGGTTTTCTCAAGGCGTGGCGAGGTGGAGGTAAAGGCGAAAGTTACACCTGATGTGCCTGTGGGTATGGTGTGGATGGCCTTCCACTTCCGTGAAAATAACGCCAACTGGCTCACAAATCCCGTCTTTGACCCTGTTTCCATGACAGCGGAATATAAGGCGTGCGCCGTGAATATTCAAAAGTTATAACGAAGCCTGCCGTTAGGTTGATTTAAAGTAAGCAGAGTTGCCAGACGTGAGAAATGTTTGGCAACTCTGTTCGTTTAGGGTGTTATACCTTGTTTAACGGCCGAATCATCGGTAATTGTGTGGCGTTATTGGGCAGTTCATTAGGTGTTTCTCGGAGTTTAGTTGTGAGGAGGGCTATTACCCTGCCGAAACTGAGGGCTTGGTGGTTATGCCCTCCGAGACCCTCAGCTTTCTTTTTTGCCCAGTACTAGTCAGTCAAAACGGTTTCCACCTAAGCCCGCTATTATTCAAGCTTGCTCGGTACCACGGCCACATGCCCGAGGGCATACACCGCGCCAACGAGGCTGTCCCTATCAAGTGAAGCGCTGTCGGTTATAGGTGGCTGGTTTTGCCCGTTAGAGAGACAGCACTGGTCGAGGGCCCTAAGGAGGCTATCTCGCCTGAATAAGGACTGCGATATCTGGGGAAGGGCCTTCTTCCCTTTCTTTTCTGCCATGGCGAGTATTTCTTTGCCTGAGAAAGCCAGGGTGTTTTTTTCAAACAGTTGAGGCAAGCAATCCTCTTCTTTCCCGAAGTAGGGGCGCGCCGCAACAATGTTTTTGTCAATAAAGGGTAGGAAGAGTGCTTGTGCTACCTGCGCCGAAGAAGGTTCGGACAGATCCAGCAACCAGATAACATCGGCTTGGGCTTCGCTAAGGGCGGCATGCAAATAACCCGCATCGCCATGGGTGGACTTAAATTCGCGGATATGGGGGAAGGTGGGTCTAAAGGCGGCGGTATAAGTGTCAGGAACCAGAATTTCCATGGACAAGGGGGTGTATTGCTCGGCAAAGCTGAGGTTTTGTACATACAACTCAGTGGCATTTGAAGGAAGGAGGATAATGCTGATATTCTTGTGCCCTGCATGAACCTGCTGGGATCTTCTCAAAAGTATCCGCACGGTACTTTCCTTCTTTGTTATAATGTTGGTAAGCAACCATTCGGGGAGAGGCAAATGGGTGTTTTGCGCCAGCCACATGTTGTCAGTGGAGTAAGCTGGAACGGCGGTTTGGTTGTTGGTTTGAGGGCAGGCAATAATATGCTGGGAGACTTCAAAAACACCCTCTGTGAAGGCGTATGGGAGATCGTTCCCTTGAAGAATAATGGCTAATTCAAAAGAAAAATATCCGGCTCTTCCTAAAAGGTGTTGGATTGTTCTTTTGTCGGCGGTGCTAAAGGAGGGAATGAGGGGGGATAGTCCCTTGAAGGTTTCAATGGACATAACCGGCAAGGGGGTGAGAACAACAGGCCGAAATTGCGGATTGGCTTTGTTTTTAGTAAGAATCTCTTCAAGCCAGACCGCCTGATCTTTGTTGTCAGTGTTACAGACAAAAAGAATATGGGGTAAGGAGTTTTTCTTTTCTATGGTTCGGGCTGTGGTATTAAGTACAGTCGCGCCATAGCGAGCGTCGGGCTCTAGATAAGCGCATTCGGCCCATTCGTTCCAAGCGTTGATAAAAACATGTTTCTCACCAGCGTAGCTATCGTTCTTTGCTCGGTTCACCGCGATATCAAGCCATTCCCCATACGTCTGAGGCGTTGCCTCTGCATAGAGTTGACCTGCATCATAACTTCTGGCGGTGTTATCCCAGCCTGGCATGACACCTCTGAAAACAGGCGTGCTGTAGTCCGTATTGGTTATGTCCAGAAAGTAGTTCCTCGCATGTTTGTAGCTACGGATAAACCCAAAATAATCAAGTCCTTTATCGACATATTCATAGTTTACACGGGGCGTTGCAATCTTGTGTGGGGGATACTCAACGGAGGCGTCAAATCCAAAATCGGTATGTTGTTCTGCGGTGCTAGAGAACGCAAGGCTGGCAAAGAGGAATATCTCACCAATACCATTGGTTCGGCAATAGTCACGCCACAGTTCCACGCTTCTCGTGATGTTTGGAAAGAGGTCAGGACGGTAGATTCCTAGCATGGGCTTGCCTTGGAATTTCATGTAGCGTTTGTCTCGCAGTGCCCAGTCGATATCTTCAATAAATGCTAAATCGTCTGCCGGGCTGTACAGTTGGTCGATGATAACATCTTTGTTGCTCCCGTTCCAGCGTCTTGTCCATGGTTCATTGGCCCAGTGCAGACAAAAGGGAAAATCAAGGGATGGGTTATTCTTAAAATGTTCCAGTGGTGTCCGCATGATGGTGTGCCCGTGGAACCAATAGTGGTGCATACAAAAGCCATAAATTCCCGCATGCTTGGCGAGGGCTATTTGTTCTTCCAAAGTTTCTTTGCGACGTAAATCATAAAAACCCAAAACCCCGGGTAGACGAGGCTGATAATGGCCTTCGAAACGGGGTTTGGCGGCAGTAACATTCGTCCACTCCGTAAACCCTGTCCCCCAAGCGCAGTTGTTTTCTGGAATAGGATGGAACTGAGGCAGATACCAGGCCACAAGGCGGCAACTGTCGTCGGTAAAGGCTACGTCCTGCATCGGCTGATAAGAGCCGGTATAATCAGCTAGAACGGCTTTGGGTTTGTTATGCAGGGCGCCTTCGGCTTTTCCCACTAAAATATAGTGCATGAACGCAGGGAAAGAGGAGTTAAAAAAAAAGGGATATTGTTTTTTGTAGTAGGTGTCATCAAATCTGGCAGAAATAGCGTTGCTTTTTGCATAGTCCCCAGCGATGTATGAGGCGTAGGGAATAGGTTTTTGTTTTTGGCTGTGGGCATAGGCTTCATACAAGGCATAAAGAGCAGGGAAGTAGTAATCGTCTCGAAAAGATTGTTGGTTATCCAGCCAGTGAGTGTACTGCTCTGCTGATGCTTCAAGTTTTTTTTGTTTGTGTGTAAAGCGCCCGGCTTGAGCTTGGGAAATAAGGGTTTCATAAGGGGGACAAAGACTGTCGAACATTTCAGCTAGTTCGAACTGGCAAGTTGGGTCAGCAGTTTTAAATGCTTCCATATAGACTTGTAACAGTTTTTTTCTATCTCGGAACAGTTTGTCGTGTGAAATATCTAAAAGGGTGGTGTCTACTTTTTCTTTTTCAAGCAGAGAAATTAACGTTTCATAGCCTTCTTGCCACAAGGGAAACTTTATCAATAACTCCTGTAAGCTTTTCGCTGTGGCGCTATTAAGGGTTTGATTGAGATTTTCAACCTGCTCGGGAGGATAGCTGGCCACAGTTTGGAGCCATGGGGTGAGGTGTACGAAGACCTCGTCCTTTTCAAGAAGAAGGTGCCAGTCTGGCTTGACCATGTTGTGGATTTTTTGGGCAAGAAGAGCAAAGTTGGCCGCGTCATTATTAAACCGTCCGGGTGTCTGGCTTGTGAGGTGAATAACCTTGGCGTCTGGATTAACCGTCATGCGGTAACCTTTGTTTGATAATCTCGCGCAAAGGTCGATGTCTTCGCAACCGTTGACATATTCTTCGTCAAACATGCCTATTTCTATAAAAAGTTCTCGCCGCATGGCGAGGCAGGCCGCGGTGATAACCTGGAAAAATCGTCTCTTTTTAGCCAAAGGGGAGGTCTCGGGAATCCCTTCGTACAAATGCCCCACACTGAAGGTCGAGGTAAAATAGACTCCAAGATGCTGGATTGTTCGGCCGAGGGGCCCATTTTCAGGGAAAACAAGGACGGGTCCCGTGGCGGCTATGTCAGGGTAGGTGGTGAAGTCTTCAATGAGAGGAGCATACCAACCGGGGGTGGGGATAGTGTCGTTGTTGAGGAAAATAAGGAATTCGCCTGTGGCTTTTTGAGCGCCGAGGTTAGAAGCAGGGCCAAAGTTCAAATTGGTTTCAGAGCGATAATAGTGAAAGTTTTCGCCCAGCAATTCTTTACCTAAGGCTTGGCATAAAGACTTCGTGGCGTCTGAAGAAGCATTATCAACCACAATAACTTCACAACTTTTCCCTGTCAGAGTTTCACGAAGGGCTATGAGGCAGTTACGAGTCAGATCCCACTGGTTAAAAACGGGAATAACGATGGACGATTCAATGGGCTGGCGCTGTTGCATGGACTTCCTGTTCCTTCTTAAAAAGAGTGTATCTTGGGGCTTTCCTTCTCACAAGGTTTAGCAAAGTCTCGTGGCTCACGCCATGTTCCTTATCCCTTGTCCCTTGCCAGTTCTTTGAAGAAAGCCTCATTGTAGCCTGATTGATGCGAATAGTTAAAGCAAAATAGGTGCCAAGATATATTTGAGGGAGCACTTTTGTGGATTAGAGAAAAAAGAGAGAGGAGCTCGCTCATGAAAGATTCCCCTAGGCATAAGCTAAAGAGCATGAGGCAAGATGTTCCGAGAATACTGTCTTAAAAAAGATACATGCTTTTCTGTGTTAGGCAAACCATGAAGAACGGGAAGCTTAAGGTGAGGTAAAACTATTAGTATCGGTCTTGTCAGAGATTTGACGAGATATCTTTGTCGGTTTCTTGTGGCTTGTCCTTGACACGTTGAGGGAGTCACCATTGTTTAAAAATAGTGCTTTGAAGAAGGGATGCAGAGGGGGAAATAAATCCCAAAAATAGTCTTTGGGGCGCAGTATGTTTTATGGGAAAGAATGCTATACAATGACCTTATATGAGCGTATAAAGTAATTGCGCTGGAACGATTTCTAGGCGTTTGTTCGTGAATTTAAGATTTTCTTTAAAAAACATTTTTTGATAAAACGCCCCTCATGACGGCTGAGTGAAGAATAGCGGTTTTTCATAAAAGTTATTGGTTGGTATGATTCGCAGCCATGCGCCGGTTCATGAGGTGCGCATGAGTTAAGCTGACGCCAAGCAGAGAATAGGGATAAAGGGAGGAGGTAATGTATAAACAACACATGACGGGTATCCTCTTTAGCCTGATATGGAGTTCCGCCTTTATCGCCGGCAAGGTTGCCATGCATGATTTGGACGCCTTTGTTGTTCTTTTTATCCGGTTTGTTTTCTGCTCTTTGCTGTTGGCGCCTTTTTATCGGCCCAAGTCTTCTTCCTTATCGATTTCTCAACAATCCATCGCCAAAACGGGCCTCGGGCTTGGCGTGCTTAATAACGTCATTTATCTTGGGATGACCTTTTATGCCTTGAACTTTATTAGTCCTGAATGGGTTATTATTATTGTTTCGTGTTCCCCTTTTATTACTTCTGGGCTGTCGACCCTTATGGGTAAAGAAGAGCTGTCTTTACGGAAAATCACTGGGTTTATTATAGGATTTGTCGGCGTGCTTATCATGACCGGAGTAACCGGCCTTGGGAAGGAAGCGATTTGGGGCCTTGTATTGGCCTTTGGCGGAACCTTTTCCTTTTCTTTGGGGACGGTTATTTTTCGGGACAGGGGGCAGGGGATTCCCTTGCAAACGAATAACTTCTGGATGTCGCTCGCGGCTGTTCCTTTGTTTGGGCTTTGGATAGGGGCGAGCGGTTCATCTGTTGCACCTATCCATTTTGCCGCGGGCGCCGCCATTGGCTGGCTGGTCGTGGTCACCCTTTTGGGGATGGCTCTATGGCTCTATCTTATTCGCCGCTACGGCGCCGTTACCGCGGCGGGCTATCACTTGCTCAATCCTGTGTCTGGTCTGGTGCTAGCCTTTTTGGTTTTGGGTAATACTCCCCATTGGTACAGCATTCTCGGCGCCATAACGACATGCGCGGGCCTTTACATTGCTTCACACCACGACAAGGATACGGCAACAGAGAGCGAGGGCTAAGAGGTAGAGGGCGTTATCGTGGCAGTGGGCTTGTTTCCCCTCACATCCCGCCTTCCTCCCCCTCTAAAAAATTGTGAGCGATTTGCTCGTTGGTCGTTTTCCTTGCCTTTGACTTGTTCCCCGTTGTGTTTGAATCGCACTAAAATCGCGCGCCTAGCCCTTGCCTTGTTAAAACCCCTATAGTACAAACGAGGCGATGAACACCTTCTCTTTATATTTTGATATTGGGAATACCAATACTAAAATCGGCATCCGCCGCTCTGGCGGGCCTATCCAGATTTATTCCTTGCCCACAGACCATCGGGTAACCAGCGACCAGTTGGGGCTTAACCTTATGCAGCTTCTCGCCTTGGCGGGCCTTGAGGTAAGTAATCTTACTTTTTGTCTGGCGTCTTCCGTGGTGCCTAATATGTCGAGCCTCATGGGCAGAATGTGCGAGCGTTATTTGGGCCGTGAATTACTGCACGCCCCTGCGGACTACCCTGTCCCCTTGGAGAATCACTACGCAAGACCCTATGAGGTGGGCGCGGATAGACTCGTGGGGGCCTATGGGGCGCGTTGTCTTTTTCCTGATGCCGCCTCGCTTATTACCATTGATTTTGGCACCGCCACAACCTTCGACTGTATTCAGGGCAACGCTTATCTTGGCGGCCTTATTTGTCCTGGCGTGCTCTCATCCGCCGCTGCGCTGGCGGGAGCAACGGCGAAACTCCCTCATATTACGCTGGAAGTGGAAGATACGGTGTTACGTCCCGGCGTTTCAACGGCTACGAGTTTAAGTCACGGTTTTCTATACGGATTCGCCTCCATGACCGAAGGGCTCGTGGCTCGCTTATCCGAAAAACTTCAAGGGCCCGTCATTGTCATAGGAACGGGAGGTTTCGCCAAATCCATCGCTCGTGTTTCAACCTGTTTTGATACGGTATGGAGTGATTTGGTGCTGGAAGGCCTTGCCAGAATTGAAGATGACCAGCAGGGCGCTGTGAAATAGCTCTCTATCTCGTCGTTGGGTAGAAATTACTGCTGGCGAGGAAGGAAGCTCCACTCCAAAAAAGTGTGGGTCAAAAGCAACCGTGAGGCGGTTATGGTTTACCTGAGTTGTTTTTGCGTGTAAACTTGCGCCAATCTGTTTCTGTGTATCGCATATAATCACGTTAGGCCTCAAGAACGGCCTGTTTTCTTATGAGGAGTAAAGCATGAGTATAATCGTTTCTGTTTGGGCTAGAGAAATTTTGGACTCTCGCGGTAACCCTACTGTTGAAGTGGAAGTGGGGCTGGAGTCTGGCCATGTGGGCCGGGCCGCGGTGCCTTCCGGTGCCTCAACGGGCGCTCGTGAGGCTTTAGAGCTGCGTGACGGCGATAAGTCCCGTTATCGTGGCAAGGGTGTCCTCAAGGCTGTGGATCATGTGAATGGCGAAATCGCGGAAAATATCCTCGGCATCGACGCCCTCAAGCAGGTTCTTATCGATACTACCCTCATTGACCTTGACGGAACGGATAACAAAGAACGCCTAGGCGCCAACGCTCTTTTAGGTGTTTCCTTGGCAACGGCTCGCGCCGCGGCGAACTATCTTGCCGTTCCTCTCTATCAATATTTGGGCGGAGTAAACGCCAAAGTATTGCCTGTACCTCTTTTTAACATCATAAACGGTGGCGCTCACGCTCCCAACAACTTAGATATTCAAGAGTTTATGATTATGCCCATTGGAGCGCCTGATTTTGCCGAGGCCCTACGCATGGGAACTGAGATATTTCACACCCTGCACGCCCTGTTAACCGCCGATGGTCATATTACCAGCGTTGGTGACGAAGGTGGTTTCGCTCCTAACCTGCAAAGCCATGACGAGGCGTTTTCCTATATCATGCGCGCCATAGAAGAGGCCGGCTACATTCCCGGGGTAGACGTAGGTCTTGCCATCGATGCGGCGGCTTCAGAGTTCTATAAAGACGGCAAGTACGTTTTGGCTGGCGAAAATAAAAGCCTCACCCCTTCAGAGATGGTGAGTTACCTGCAAGACTTTACCCAAAAATATCCCCTTATCTCCATTGAAGACGGGTTGGCAGAAGACGACTGGGAAGGCTGGCGTGAACTTACCGTTCGCCTAGGCAACAGCGTTCAGCTTGTTGGCGATGATATTTTTGTTACCAACCCAGAGATTCTCGCCGAAGGCATCAGCGAGGGCGTGGGGAACTCCATTTTGATTAAACTGAACCAGATTGGAACCTTGACTGAAACTCTCGATACCATTGAACTGGCTCGCCAAAATGGCTACACCACGGTCATCTCACATCGCTCGGGCGAAACTGAAGACGTGTTTATTGCGGATCTGGCTGTGGCGACTAACGCCGGACAGATTAAAACTGGCTCTACTTCACGCAGTGACCGCTTGGCGAAGTACAACCAGCTTCTGCGCATTGAGGAAGAACTGGAAGACAGCTCGCTCTATTATGGCCCTGCCTTGGCTGCCCACTATGGCGTTGAGGAAGACGACTAGTTCCTTCAAGGATGGTTTTAGGCATTATTGCGCAACCAAAAGGCCCGCTTATAAGCGGGCCTTTTTTATTGGTCAGGTGATGTCCTGTGCGCGGCAAGAGCACTGTGGGTGCGTTCTGCAAGGCCATCAGAGAACCGTAACTGAACTGCCATAGGATTGCCATAAAGGCCTCGTGGACTCATTCTCATAAGAGGTGTTGAGCGGGTCTTTTACTTGTCCGTGTCCTGTTTGGTACGGGTCGATTGTTCGAGGCTAGGCGTTTTTTTGCTCATTGCAGGTTTGCTGTGCATTGTTGAGGCGGTCTTGGTCGCCAGTCTGGTGTTCACTGCCGGGGAAGTCTTGTACTCCGGTTTTTCATTTAGGCTCTTTTTGTTGGTCGCTGGCTAATTTTTTGTGGAGTTTGCGCTTGCGATACGCTTCCACAACCTTTCCAATAATAAAGTAGCTTATAATGGAGCAGGGAATGGCGAGGCAAAGGGCGCCAAGGCCGAGGGTGGCGTACAATTTCCATCCCAGATCTAAAAAATCCGTAACTTCTATTTGCCTCCATGAAAAATAAGGTACCTCGAAGGGCACGAGTAATCTGCCTATTTGGTAATAGGCCATGTGCAGAGGGATAGTGTTGAGGGGATTGGAGACAAGAGTACCGATAAAAGCCGCGGGCTTGCTCGCGCCCACAAGGAAGGCCAAAAGTAAGGCCAAAAGAATTTGCAAGGGTAAAATGGGTAAGAAGGCCGCGAAAACCCCAAGGGCAAAGCCAAGGGCAATTTGATGGGGGGTAGCTCGAATTTTAATGAGCTTGAGCTTGTAAAGTTGAATAAGGCGCTGCGTCCGTAGCATCAAGGAGAGTTTTTTGGGGACGGGGCGCTGTTTGGCGATGTTTGAGTGATGATTATCGTGCATGGTAAATATGAGTTATTGAACAAAGGCTTGTGGGGGATTAGAACGGTGTTGATAATTGTTGACTAGTATTGCCATCGGGTTTTTCGCATTCTCGCGTTATTCGTTTGGCCCTTAGAGCGGAGAAAAGGGGAAATCGCTTTCGGCCTTGTGCGGTTTTGCCCTGTTCCCCCTTGTTAAGAGTATAGCATAGTTCATTTTTGTCTGCATTGAGCAGAAGTACAGTAAAAAGTAGCCTCCTTAGTGGTAAGGCGAAGGATATTGTTATTTTTCTATGACTGCCTATGCTAAAAACGCCCAAGAGCGTATGCTTTTTTGCCTTGCTTGTTACGGGTAAAGCCTTGCAGAAATAGGGAGTAACAAGGCGCCATGCTGGATAAGATTCTTTCTCTGACCAGCATGACGCCTTGTTTATTTGAGGGAGATAAAAAGTTTTCCAACACGCTCTTTTTAGTGCAGGCGCAAGAAAAAGTTAATCATAAAGACCCCGCTGATAACCAGCATGACCCAGCTTACCTCTTTGGTGCGGCCTGAGAAAACCTTCAGAAGAGCGTAGCTTGTGAAGCCAAAGGCGAAGCCGTTGGCAATACTGTAAGTCAAGGGCATCATGATGATGGTTAAAAAAGCGGGGAGTGATTCGGTAATATCCGTAAATTTTACATTCACCACTTCAGCCATCATAAGGGCACCAACGATAATAAGGGCTGGAGCCGTGGCAAAGCCGGGAACCAGACCAACCAGCGGTGCGAAAAAGAGTGAGATCAGGAAAAGCCCGGCGATGGTTAGGGCTGTTAAGCCTGTTTTTCCGCCAACAGCCACCCCGGCGGCGCTTTCCACATAGGAAGTAACTGTAGAGGTGCCAAGAACTGCGCTGGTCATGGTGCCGAGGGCGTCGGTAGTCAAGGCGCGGTCAAGGTTTTCAATGGAGCCGTCTTCTTTCATCAGCCCGGCCTTGCGTGTGAGCCCGATAAGGGTTCCCATGTTGTCAAAAAGCTCAACCACGGTGAAGGTGAAAATAATGGCGATAATGCCGTATTCAAAAGCGCCCCGAATGTCCATGGCCATGAAGGTTTCGGAAAGGCTGGGAATTTCAGCGCTAACAACGCTGGAGATACCTGTGGGAAGGGGGGAAGCCCCGCATATCATACCAAGGACTGTGGTGAAAATTACTCCTAAAAGCAGAGCGCCTTTGACTTCTCGAGCCATGAGAACCCCAGAAAAGATGAGACCCACCAAGGTTAAAAAGGGCGCTGGTTTATCAAGGCTGAAATTAAAGTCCACCACATGCCCCGCGGTGACAAGGGTGGCGGGGTTATCAATGATGATGCCTGAACCCTGTAGACCTACAAAGGCGATGAAAGCCCCTATGCCAACACTGATGGCTGATTTAAGGTTCATGGGAACGGCTTTGATAATAGCCTGGCGTATGCCGCCAAGGGTGAGAATAAGGAAGATTATCCCTGAAATAAACACGGCGCCCAGAGCTGTTTGCCACGAAAGGCCCATGCCAAGAACAACAGTATAAGTGAAAAAGGCGTTAAGACCCATGCCCGGAGCCACAGCCACAGGGAAGTTGGCCCAAACCCCCATGAGCACGGTACAAATAACGGTGGCCCAGATGGTGGCGGCGATGGCGGCTTCCATGGGGATGCCCGCTTGGGACAAAATATTGGGGTTCACAAATAAAATGTAGCCCATGGCCACGAAGGTTGTGAGTCCTGCAAGAATTTCATTCTTGACTGTGGTGCCCTTCTCGCGAAGATGGAAAAGCTTTTCTAAGATACCGTCGGGGGAGCCTGAACGCATAGAGCATACCTCGTTATTGGTAAGAAGCGTGACGCTTGGGTTAATGGGGCCGCTTTAAGATAACGCGGCGTCCTTTTCTGTGGGGCACTATATAATGAAAAGACCGGAAGGAAAACAAGGAAATTACGGGAAGGAAAAATGCAGGAAAAATAGTGAAGTTTGTTTTATGGGGCTCTGCCCCACACCTCGGCAAGGGCATGATGCCCTTGCATCCTCGATGAAGCTATTGAAGTAAAAGCAAGTTTATGCGGTAGTTATTCTTCTATTCCTCAATAAAGCCCGTATAAGGCAAGCCCTTTACATCCATTGACTTCTTTGATTTAGCTTTATTAAGGAAAAGCGTCGAGCGGAATACAGCAGGGCTGGAATTGGAAAACCGCGAAAGCCCTAGAGGTTTTCGCGGTTCAATAAACACCGTGATAAGTGGAAGGAAAACTTAGCTAAAGGAACGTTTGAAGAGAGCTTCAATGGCCTGTTTGCCATTTTCTTCAAGGAAGCGTGTTCCCGTTGCCGTGAAGTGGTTATGGGAAATAACAGGTTCGTCACCTTTTTTCCAGACTTCTTCTTGCCAGAAAAACCAACTGTTTTGCACCTGATCAAAAACCCAGAGAGGTTTGTTGCAAATTTTGGCAAATTCGGCGCCCCAGCCAGTGCCGCCTTTAACGGTGTTGTCTTCAAGAATAGTTCCCACAACAAAAATTTCATGACCTTCGCTTACCTGCCAGCAAATAGACTGGAGAACTTTGCGGAAAAGCGGCGCGCGGGTATATTCGCGATTCATTAATTTTGAAACATAGGCAAGACTCACGTCTTTAAGGGCCAATTCTTCGTTGGTCAGCATCCGTAGACCACGCTTCCGTTCTACCTGGTGGCCTTCAAAACTAAAGTTCACTTCTTGTAAGCCGTATTGTTCCGCGAGTTGGCCAAAGCATGTTTCTGTGCCTGCGGCGCCACCGCTATATAAAGTGCAAAGGGTAGGGGTCAGCATGGATTCCTCCAGATGTATTTAACGTTTACGCGCGAAAAACAGTTCTCTACAGAGGACAAAAGCAAAGATGCGGCGCGTTGTCATTGCCTAAATATGTATCATTGCCAAAGATATAGCACAATTTATTTTTAGGGGCTACGCTTCTTTTCCCGTAGAAACCCATTTTCGTATTGAAATTCAGGTGCCAACAGCCCGTTCTTTGGCCTTAAGCGAGACCAGTAAAGGGCCAGTAAAGCACCCCTCCCGTTGCTCTTTGTCGGGCTTATGGTGAGGGGATAGTGGTCTGGCTTGCGCAAGCATGCACTCATTGACCGCTTTTGAAGCTTAGAGTAAGTTTGGGTATTAGTTGCACATTTTATTGATACGAGGTGGAACATGGCTCAATTAACCATGGACAAGGCTAAGGAACTGTTAAAAACAACGACCCATCAGTCACATATGTTTGAGCATGCTTTGGCGGTGAGCGCTGCCATGGGTGCCATGGCAAAGCATTTTGGCGGGGATGAAGAGCATTGGCGAGCCGTTGGTTTTCTACACGACTATGATTTTGAGATGTACCCTGAAGAGCATTTGCAGCGTACTGCCGACCCCTTGAGGGAAGCCGGGGTGGATGAGGTGAGTATTCGGGCTATCTTAGCTCACGGCTGGGGTATTTGTTCCGAAGTTAAGCCTGAGACACCCATGGAGAAAGCGCTGTTCACCGTTGACGCGGCCTCCGCCTTAGTCGGCGCGGCGGCAAAAGTTCGTCCGACAGGCATAACGGATATGGCGGCCTCAAGCGTCACAAAGAAATTTAAAGATAAAAGCTTCGCCGCCACGGTGAGCCGTAACAATATCAGCCAAGGGGCTGAAATGCTAGGCATTGAACGGGCTCAAGTCTTCGCCCTGTGTATTGAAGGCATGAAAGAATATGCCAAAGAACTGGGTCTTTTGGGCCGAGGGTAAGGGCAGGGGTAAGACCACAGGTAAACCCCACAGCAAGACCACGGGTAGGCCCACAGCTAAGATTAAGGACAAGGCGAGTTTTTTGTTTGTGTTCTCAGCGCCTTCTAACGGTGGAGGACACTGGGGACTGCACAAGAAAGATAATTCTATTCTCAACCTGCTGTCTATGCCATGCTGTTGTTTTCCCCCTATCCTCTTTGTTTCGGATAAAGGGGTCAAAGGGTGTCATACCTTTAGCAAGGTGCTTGAGGGACTTGCGTCCCTCAATTTATCTAAACATTCCCCAGAGCTTTTTGCAAGTATCCACCACTGCCATTCTTATTTTAGGCCTTCTGCCATGGCTTTTCGAACACGGGCCACGGTGGCGGCGATATCTTCAGCTCCCACAAATTCAGACACAAGACAACAGCATTTCGCGCCGTTTTGGGCCACTTCGCCGATATTATGCTCCTTTATACCGCCAATGGCGGCAAAGGGGATGGGGATATTTTTGGCAACATAATTAAGATATTCAAATCCCACGGGCGCGCAGACGTCTTCTTTGGTTTGGGTAGGATAAATGGGGCCAACGCCAATATAATCCGCCCCTTGCTCAACGGCGGCGTGCGCTTCTTCGGGCGAATGGGTTGAGAGACCGATGACGCAGTTCTCGCCGACCAGACGCCGCACCTCCGCCACAGGTATATCTTCTTGTCCAATATGCACGCCGTCGGCGCCTACCAGCATGGCGATATCAATATGGTCATTGACGATAAAAAAGGCTCCGGCATCTTTGGTTAGCTTGCGTAGGATTCTGCACTCCTCCAGCATCTCACCGCCTTTTTTCTTTTTTTCCCGATACTGAATAATTTTAATTCCAGCGGCGAGGAGTTGGCTGGCAACGTCTTCAATGCTTCGTCCAAGGGAAAGACGGCTGTCGGTAAGGGCGTAAAGGTCAGTTTGGGGAAAGTGTCGCATAAAAAATCTCACTTATGAAAGAATATGGGTTAATACGGCGTCGGCCTGCAGGGCGGCGGCTTGCATAACGCGCGGCGCGAGGGGCGGATTGCTGTTATCTGCCGTGGTGATGAAATCCCCAACGGCAATGACATTGTGACGTATGTGCCTTGTTATCATGGGCGCTTCGTGTTGTCCAAACCCGCCCATGCCCGAAGCGGTCACATACAGCGCCTTGAATGGAGCGAAGATTTCATACAACATGGCTTTGGTCTCGGCGTTGTCAACGGCTTCAACCACTATGGGATAGTCGAGGAGAAGCTGTCGCGCGTTTTCGCTGGTGACGAGTAGTTCATGGGTTTCCAGTGAAATATCTGGCTCAAGACTGTATAAATGGCAGGCGAGAGCCCTTACCTTGGACTTGCCGATATCCTCTGGTAAAAAAGCTTGGCGGTTAAGGTTTGAGGCATCCACATGGTCATGGTCAATGAGAGCCAGACGGCGTACGCCGCTTCGCACAAGCATAAGCGCCACATTGGAGCCAAGACCGCCAGCCCCGATAATGCCCACGGCGGTGTTTCTTAAGCGGTTCAGCTGGTTGGTGGAAAAATAGCGGGCAAGACCGTTGGCGAGGGTAGACATGTTTTTTAAGGCCTCCTTAATGTGAATTGGAGCTCTGCCCCAAGCCCCGCCAAGGAACTTCATTCCTTGGAACCTTTATTTTTCCTTATACCTTTTCTTCCAAAAAATATTTTGATGAGCTTGAGAAACAAGTTTATTGACTCCTAGAAAAGGGAACAAAGGGGCTCAAAGGACATTATGTCCTTTGTGGGGAGTTTGAGGGGCAAAGCCCCTCAATACGTATTCCCAAGGGCTTGGTCTACCCCTTTGGTCAGGTTGCCTTCGCCTGAACCGTATAAAAGCCAGTCGGTAAAAACGGGCTGGTAGCCAAGGGATTCGATAACCCGAGCCATTTCGTCAACGGAACGGGGGTCGGAGATATCAAACTGGGGTTCATGGTCGTCGCCCTTGGTTTCGTCCGTATGCCCGCCCACAGCCGTTGAGACTCCTGCGGAAATTCTGGTTATGCCAAGGGGGATGACCTTGTCCCGAAACTCAGCGGGCTCTCGGGTGGAAAGGGTAATTCCGGCCTGGGGCATAAAACAGCGGAAGGCGAGGAGCGCTTGCACAAACTCTTTGTCACTCACAGGGATGGCAGCAAAATCGCGCTCTGCCTGAGTGGTCGGTTTTTCCCCGCAAGGACGAATGCGGGGCAAGGAAAGGCTCACTTCTTGTTCGGGGTATTTTGTTTGTAAGAAGACAGCATGACGGGCCGTTTGGAAAATATCGCGCCGCCAGTCATCAAGGCCTAAAAGAGCGCCGAGGTTCACAGACCGCATGCCCCCCATGATGGCGCGTTCAGGCGCGTCCACCCGAAAGCCAAAGTCACGTTTGGGCCCTGCCGGGTGGAGCTTTTCATAGAGCACTTCATTGTAGGTTTCCTGAAACATGGTCATGCTATCGGTGCCCGCGTTGACCACCAGAGCGTATTCTTCCACGGTCATGGAGGGCACCTCAATGCCCACCGAGGGGAAGTATTTGGCAAGGACAGCCACACAATCGGCGAGATAGGTCGCGCCAGTTTTGGCGGGGGCGTCGCCTGTCAGGGCGAGAATGCGACGCAAACCTGTGGCGGCGATAACTTTGGCTTCTTTTTCCACTTCCTCCAGACTTAACATTTGGCGGGGAATGGAACGGTTGGTGTTAAACCCGCAATAGACACAGCGGTTGGTGCAAAAGTTAGCAAGGTAGAGGGGCGTAAAAAATTGCACGGTTTTACCAAAATGGCGGATAGTTTCGTCTTGAGCGCGACGAGCCATGGGTTCCAGATATTGTTGAGCCGCGGGAGAGAGGAGAACCAAAAAATCGTGTTCATCTAAATACGGCGCGGCGAGGCTCGCTTTCACCTGATTTTCTGTGACATCGTCAAAGGAAAAACTGTCAAAAAAGGCGTAACCTTTGGCAAGTTCTGAATAAAACCCCCCTTGCATGGGAAGGTAAGGTGTTTTTTTTGTCATGATTTACTCCAAAAATCCCGTGAGGGTTCCTTCTTCGGGGGAGGAAGCAGAGGCGCCGCTATTGAGGACACGACCGAGTCCTGCCAAATGCGCTGTCCTGCCTGCGCGTACAGCTTCACCAAAGGCTTGTGCCATGGCGAGGGGGTCGTTGGCCGTGGCTATGGCGGTGTTCACAAGGCAGGCCGCCGCGCCCATCTCCATGGCTTCGCAGGCTTGAGAGGGCTTGCCAATGCCCGCGTCAACAATGATGGGCAAGGAAATTTCCTGAATCAAAATCCCAATCATTTCTTTGGTGGCGAGCCCTCGGTTGGTGCCAATGGGAGCGCCAAGGGGCATAACAGCGGCGGCTCCGGCGCTCTCTAAGCTTCGGGCCACATAAAGGTCAGCGTTGACATAGGGCAGAACCACGAAATCTTCCTTAGCGAGAATCTCCGTGGCTTTGGCTGTTTCATAGCCGTCGGGCAAAAGGTGGCGGGTGTCGCTGATAACTTCGATTTTAATCCAGTTTCCACAGCCAGCGGCGCGGGCAAGTCTGGCTATGCGAACGGCTTCATCAGCGTTACGCGCGCCGGAGGTGTTGGGCAGAAGTTGCATATGCTTGGGGATATGTTGCATCATGTTGCTATAGGCGTTGTTCAGATCAACACGACGCAAGGCAACCGTGATGACTTCGGAACCGGAGGCTTCGGCAACGCCGGGGATGACGCTGTCGGAACCATATTTTCCTGTGCCGATAAAGAGACGACTGCTTAAGGTTCTGCCGCCAATAATAAATGGGTCATTTGCCATGATTAACCTCCGCCCACAAAATGAACGATTTCTACCATGTCGCCTTTATTAAGGGGCGTGGTTTTGTAACCTTCACTTGGGATAATGTTGCCGTTAACTTCCACAACGACCCTGCCGGTAATGCCAAGTGATTGTTCCAACAGGGAGGTCACCGTCATACCGTCTTCGTAGGGGTGGTCTTGTCCGTTGACTTTCAGCATATGCATAGGGTTTTCCTCAAAAAAAAGTCCGCCTGTTGGCGGACTGCATAGTAAGTGGATTATTCCACACGTTTACGTGCTTTCCTGCGCCAGCATTATCTGTATCAGGTTCAAGGGGTCTGGGAATTATCCCACTCTCAGCCTTGTTAAGGGCTCCCCCAGCTTTTGGGTCTGTTCGTCGAATCTAGTCCCCTTGGGTGGGGCTGTCAAGGGCGAATATAAAAAAATCCAAGAAGTCCCTTTGGCTTGACTCTGTCTTAAAACATCCTATTCTTGTGGGTGTATGCTAGGCGTTATGAAGCGCTGGCAGAAAGTGACGCCACAAAAAGCGAAACCGAAATCTATAGGCAGAAGAACGGTTTTTTACATTATCGCGTTGTGGCGGTGCTTGATGTGGTTCATATTTATTTCGACACACGGAGGCGTGATGTTAACTATTACCGAAGCCGGGAAGAAAGGCTTGGAAGCGTTGTTGGCAGGGAAAAACACCAATGCTTTGCGCATTTATCTGGCAAGCGCGAAGTGTACTGACCCCCGCTTGGGCATTGAGGTGAAAGAGGCTTATCCAACGGATAAGATCATCGAAGAAAACGGTTTTAGCATTAGCGTAGACCCCGTTCTTTTCATTCGTGCCCGTGGCATTACCATCGATCAGCCGGGTGAGAAGGTAGAGGTTACCTCAGCCGTAAAATACGCTTTGACGAGTTGCGCCCGTTGCGGCGGTTGTCGCAAAAAAGAGGGGTATAGCTAGGACTGATTTACCACCTTGAAAAGGATTGTAACCCTTCATTTCATTAGATTTACTGCGACAATAAATTCATCAAAAATGGCTCCTTGGGAGCCATTTTTGGGTATGTATACCTGATAAAAAATTGGACCTTGCCTCAACTTCGCCCCTTTTAGCCACCAAAAGTTCCGTGTAATTTCAGCGTCTGCATTTGACACAGGAGATAGCCAGTGAGGCATAGGGTGTGCTGGGCGTTGTCGATATAGATACGGACGTTGAGGAACGATCAGGGCTTGATATAATGGCGCGACCATGTTCTTTTGAAGTTGTTAAAGGAAAGTTGTGCGGCTGACGCAGCCCTCTTTATGCAAGGGGTATCTCGTTCACGGCAAGTTTTTACAGACAGCGTGCTTTCTGTGAAACAGCCTTGAAAATAGTTTGGCAATGGTCAGTCCGCAGGCTGATAATAACCAGGAAACGCCAGAAAACGGCAATGGGAACGGGCTTGAACCACTTGAATATGGGGTAGGTAAAGGAGATTTAATGAACTGGTCATATTATAATCCTGTGGCTCTTCATGCTGGTGTGGGCGCGCTTAAGCAATTACCCCCTTATCTTTCCAGCCTTGGCAACCTCTTGCTTGTAACCAGTCCCGGCATGGTGAGGCGGGGGAGCGCCGCTGAGCTCATACATACGGTGGAAGGCGAGGGCGCATTGGCGGAAAATGCCTTATGCGCAGCTTACGCGAGCAAGGGTGAGGAAATAGCTCTTGTTGACTTGCCGCTTGCTCAAAAAAACATCCGCCAAAAGAACACCCTCCAAGACTTAAAAAAGCGTGGGAGGAGGTGGACAGTGGCCACTATCGGGCCGAATCCTGACATCATCACTCTCGAAAGCCTTATCCAAGAGCTTAGGAACAAAAATAGCGGGGACTTTGAAGCTATAGTCGCTTTGGGCGGTGGAAGCGTCATGGACAGCGCCAAGGTGCTGGCTGTGGCCCTTGCGCATCAATCAGATCTTTCGAGTTGGGATATTCGCTACTATTTCAGCCATCATCATGAAACTGCTTTGGCGTTGCCCTATTATTGCGTTCCCACGACTTCTGGCACCGGGGCCGAGGTCACGCCCTTTGGAACAATTTGGGACAGCGAGGCCAAGAAAAAGTATTCTTTTTCAGCTCAAAATTTATTCGCCACCGCGGCTTTCCTTGACCCTTCCACAACCCTTTCATTGCCTCCCCGAGAAACCTTATATGGAGCCTTGGACTCCCTGTCGCACTCGCTGGAAACCTTGTGGAACCACAACTCCAGCATCATGGGGCAGTCCTTTGCCCGAAGGGCCATCGCCATGGTCTGCGGTGCTTACCCCAAGGTGGCGGCGAGCCTTCAGGATACGGCTTCTCGGGATACCACTTCTCAAGACACGGATGCTCGCCTTTGTTTACAAGAGGCCAGTATGCTTGCGGGGCTTGCCATTAGCCAAAGTCGTTCGGCCC